>CAIOHT010000074.1 GCA_903858185.1 uncultured Caulobacterales bacterium | reverse complement strand
GCTGGGCCGGGGTGCCGTTCTTCCTGCGCACCGGCAAGCGGATGGCCGAGCGCAACACCCAGATCGTCATCCAGTTCAAGCCGGTGCCCCACTCGATCTTCGGCGGGGCCGGCGCGGACGACCTGGTGGCCAACCGGCTGGCGATCGAGCTGCAGCCGGCCGAAGACATCTCCCTGACGATCATGAACAAGCGTCCGGGGCTGACGCAGGACTCCATGCGGCTGCAGCCGCTGCCGCTGTCGCTGAGCCTCGCCAGGGCGCTGGGCGAGGAGGGTGGCCGTCGTCGCATCGCCTACGAGCGGCTGCTGCTGGACGCGATGCGCGGCGACCAGACGCTGTTCGTGCGCAACGACGAGGTCGAGGCGGCGTGGCGGTTCGTCGACGGGGTCGCTGACGCCTGGGCCCTCGCCGGGATGACGCCCAAGCCCTATCCGGCCGGGTCCTGGGGCCCGGGCGGCGCCTTCGCCCTGATCGAGCGTTCTGGCCGGTCGTGGAATGAATAGCCGTCCCGAGATCGAGGCTTACAGGACTGCCGAGGAAGCCGCCATGGCAGCCGCCGAGGCGATCGCCGACTGGCTGCATGCCGGACTGTCGGAGAACGACCGCGCCAGCTTCGTCGGAACCGGCGGCACATCGCCCGGACCCGTCTACGACCTGCTCGCGACCCTGCCGCTGCCGTGGGAGCAGATCAGCGTCACCCTGTCCGACGAGCGGTGGGTCCCGCCGACCGCGCCGGACTCCAACGCGCGGCAACTGCGCGAGCGGCTGCTGACCGGCGAGGCGGCCGCGGCACGGTTCATCCCGCTTTGGTCGGACGCGCCCACCGCCGAGGACGCCGCCGAAGCGGCCGAGATGGCGCTCGAGGACCTGTTCCCCGCCGATGTGATCCTGCTGGGGATGGGCGAGGACGGCCACATCGCCTCCCTGTTTCCGGGCAGTCCGGTTCTTGAGGAGGGCCTCGACCCGTTCGGCGGCAGCCTGGTCATAGCCGTGCCCACCGGTGATCCGGCCCCGACGGTCGAGCGGATCAGCCTCACGCTCCATGCCCTCAAACAATCCTTCCTGACCATCGTGCTGATCCGCGGCGAGGCGAAGCGCCGGATCATCGAGGAGCGCGATGGCCTGCCGATCCACGCGTTGTTCAGGGCGTCGGACATGCCGGTCCGCGTGATCTGGTCGCCCTGATATGGAGTCGCCCATGAATCCCGTCGTCCTGGCGGTCACCGCCCGCATCGTCGAGCGCAGCCGCGAAACGCGCGGGGCCTATCTGGCGCGGATCGAGGCCGCGCGCGGCGACGAGCCGGGCCGGGCCAAGCTCAGCTGCGCCAACTGGGCCCACGCCTTCGCCGCATCCGATCCAGGCGACCGGATGAGGGCGCTGGACCCGAAGGCGCCGAACCTCGGCATCGTCTCGGCCTATAACGACATGCTCAGCGCCCATCAGCCGCTGGAGCGCTATCCGGCCCTGATCAAGGCGGCGGCCCGCGAGGTCGGGGCCACGGCCCAGTTCGCCGGCGGGGTGCCGGCCATGTGCGACGGCGTCACCCAGGGCCGTCCGGGCATGGAGCTCAGCCTGTTCAGCCGCGACGTGATCGCCATGGCGGCGGGCATCGCGCTCAGCCACGACGCCTTCGACGGCGCCCTGTTCCTCGGGGTCTGCGACAAGATCGTGCCAGGCCTGACGATTGCGGCGCTGAGCTTCGGGCACCTGCCGGCGATCTTCGTGCCCGCCGGGCCCATGCCTTCGGGCCTGCCCAATTCCGAGAAGGCCCATGTCCGCGCCCTGTTCGCCGAGGGCAAGGCCAGCCGCGCGGAGCTGCTGGCCGCCGAACAGGCCAGCTATCACGGCCCGGGCACCTGCACCTTCTATGGCACGGCCAACTCCAACCAGATGCTGATGGAGATGATGGGGCTGCACCTGCCCGGTTCGGCCTTCATCCATCCCGGCACGGACCTGCGCGACGCGCTGGTCGGCGCCGCCGCGAAACGCTGTGCGGCCATCGGGCCGCGCTCGGACGCCTGGACGCCGGCTGGCCATGTCGTGGACGAGAAGGCGGTGGTCAACGGGCTGGTCGGACTGATGGCCACCGGGGGATCGACCAACCACGTGCTGCACCTGGTCGCCATGGCGCGGTCGGCCGGCATCCTGCTGCGGCTGGAGGATTTCGACGCCCTGTCTGGCGCCACGCCGCTGCTGGCGCGGGTCTATCCGAACGGCGCCGCCGACGTGAACCAGTTCCATGCCGCGGGCGGCATGGCGTTCGTCGTGCGGGAACTTCTGCAGGCGGGTCTTGTGCATGACGACGTGCTGACGATCGCGGGGCCCGGCCTGCGACGCTATCTGCAGGAGCCGCATCTCGAAGATGGCGTGCTGGTCTGGCGTGACGGGGCCGTGGAGAGCCTCGACCGGGCCATCCTGCGTCCCGTGAACGATCCGTTTGAGCGGGAAGGGGGTATCCGCCAGCTCAGCGGCGGCCTTGGCCGGGCGGTGATCAAGGTGTCGGCCGTCAAGCCCGAGCACCGCGCGGTGCGGGCGCCGGCGGCGGTCTTCGAGACCCAGGCTGCTTTCCAGGATGCCTTCAAACGCGGTGAGCTCGACCGTGACGTCATCGCCGTGGTCCGGTTCCAGGGGCCGCGCGCGAACGGGATGCCCGAGTTGCACAGTCTGACGCCGATCCTCACGGTCCTGCAGGATCGCGGGCATCAGGTGGCCCTGGTCACCGACGGCCGCATGTCGGGCGCCTCGGGCAAGGTTCCGGCGGCGATCCATGTGACCCCGGAGGCCGCGGCCGGCGGGCCCCTGTCTCAGGTGCGGGATGGAGACATGATCCGGCTCGACGCAGTGGCCGGGGTTCTGGAGATCGAGGCTGACCTGGCGGCCCGTCCGTCAGCGCAGACTCCGGCGAGCGGCGAGGGCTATGGCCGTGAGATGTTCAGCGTGTTCCGCCAGGCCGTCGGCGCGGCGGATGAAGGGGCGTCCCCGTTCTTCTGACGAAGCCCTGCGGCGAACGGTCACGGCCCCTTGGTCGCCCAATTGTGGCCGCTTCTGGCCCTGGCCGCCTGGCCCCGGCAGGCCGTGGCGGACGCGCCGGTGTGTGACCCGCGGGCCCGGAGCCGGCGCCGGCAGCGGTGACCGTCATCGGCCAGAAGCCTGTCCAGCGGTGTCGTTTCAGGCCCTTCAGAGCGAAAGCCGGCCGAAATCCGGCGGCGTCGCCCTGCCGGGCGCGTCATGGGTCAACCCGTTCGTCTACCCTGACCCATGCCATGCGACGGTCCCGCGGCACGGCCGTGTCAGTCCGCCCGCCTTGTTCCGGCAGGGTCGAGACCTTTGAGTTGCAAGGCTGCAATAGTTGGACGCTGTTACGCGAGTGCGGTTGACGCACGGGCAGATCATACCGCATCATCGAAGACTACGTGCTGGTCGGGGTGTTCGGTTCGCGTTCTGATGACGCTTTCGGATACCCGCCCGGCGAGGTGAGCCTTTGAGGGGGCTGGTTGACGCATTCTGCGTGCACCATGGGCGGGTTGGCAGACCGGGCGGTAAACGCCCGATGGAGCGACTCGGCCGCGAACGCCCTGAAAACTGATCCTTCGACCGCGTCGCGGCCGAATGAAGCGCATGTGTCTACGCTATCCTCAGGAGGACCGTAGCGCTGGCGATAACGCCGTAACCGTCATTCAATTCAACAAAGACGGGACGGCATGGGAGATAACAGGGAGGGTTAAATGCGGAAAATCGGATATCTGGCCGGGGGCTCTGCTCTCGCCATGGCCTTGTCGTTGGGAGCGGCCTCGTCCGCCTTTGCACAAGAGCCGACGGAAGTTGAAGCCGTCGTCATCACCGGTTCACTGATCGCCGGCACGCCGGAAGATGCGGCGCTGCCGGTTGACGTCATCGGCGCCGAGGAACTGGCCAAGCAGGGCTCGCCGACCACGGTCGAGCTGCTGAAGGGCCTGTCGGTCTCGAACGGCGTCCTCGGCGACACCAACCAGTTTGACTCGCGCGCCCAGGGGTCGGAAGGCTCCGGCTCGGTCAACCTGCGGGGTCTCGGCCCGACGCGCACCCTGGTGCTGATGAACGGCCGGCGCCTGCCGATCAACCCGTTCGCCCTCGCCGGGTCGGGCGCGGTCGACACCAACATCATTCCCTCCGCCGCCATCGGCCGGGTCGAAGTCCTGAAGGACGGCGCCGCGGCCACCTACGGCTCGGACGCCATCGCCGGCGTGGTGAACTTCATCACGCGGACGAACTTCGAAGGCCTGGAAGTCAGCGCGAGCTACAAGGCGATCGACGGCTCGGACGGCGACTACACCGCCAGCTTCGTCTACGGCTGGCAGGGCGACCGCTCCAACGTCCTGATCTCCGCCGGCTTGCAGCACCGCTCCGAGCTGAGCGTCACCGAACGTGACTGGGCCAGCCTCGACTATCTGGAAAACCCTGAAGGCGGCTGGTCTGCCGCGGGCAACCCGTCGACCATCATCCCGCTCGGCGCGACCACGACGGCCTTCCGCGATGACCAGTGCACCCCGCTGGGCGGCTTCTCGGGCTTCAGCGGCAACACCCCGGTCTGCTACTGGCAGTACGTCCAGTTCGACAACCTCGTCGAAAAGGAAGACCGCTTCCAGATCTACGGCGAGTTCAACGCGGACCTGTCGGACACGACCAAGCTGCACATCGAAGGCCTCTATGCCAGCACGGACGTGCCGGAGTGGAAGACTTCGCCGTCCTACGCGCTGCTCGCCACCCCAACGGCGGCCGCGGGCGGGGTCCCGGGACGGTACTTCGTTCCGTCGAACAACCCCGGCCTGATGGCCTATGCGGCGGCCCACCCCGGCACGATCCCCGGCTATTCGCTGGTGACCGGCGCCGCGACGAACATCCCGACGGCGGCCTTTGCGGCCGGCGCCCTGGTCGTCGCCAACCGTCCCTATGCGCTCGGCGGCAACCCGATGTTCGACTACGGGGCCTCGCTCGGCTCGCGGAACTTCGAAGCCTATCGCGTGTCCGCGGACCTGAAGGGCGAATGGGAAAACGGGATCAACTGGGACTTCTCCATCACCTACGGGGAAGAACGCGGCAACCGCACCGGCTACGACACCGTGGTCAACCGCTATCAGCTCGCCCTGCGCGGCCTCGGCGGCGCGAACTGTAACGGCATCGTGGCGGGCAACGCCGGCTCGACCTGCGAGTGGGCCAACCCCTTCTCGAACTCGATCCCGGGCAACGCGATTACCGGTCAGGGTGGTGGCACCTTCAACCCGGCCCTGGCCAACAGCGCCGCGCTGACCCGCTGGTTCTTCCAGAAGCTCGAGACCGAACAGACCAGCGGTCTGTTCGTCGTCGAGGGCCTCTTCAGCGGCAATCTTGGCTGGGAGCTTCCGGGCGGTGAGTCCAAGTGGGCGTTCGGCATGCAGTACCGCCGGGCGAGCTTCACCTCGTCCTACAATGACTTGTCCGATCGGGCGAAGAACCCCTGCCTCGACACGCCGATCAACGGGTCGACGGTGTGCGCGGCTCCGCAAGGTCCGTTCGCCTTCCTCGGCGTGGGCAGCGCTTCTGACCTGAGCCAGGAAGTGAAGTCTGCCTTCGGCGAAGTCATGCTGCCGTTCAGCGACAGCCTGAATGCGACGATCGCGGCCCGCTACGAAAGCTATGAAGGCGATGTCGGTTCGACGTTCGACCCGAAACTGTCGGTTCGCTGGCAGGTTGCCGACAGCTTCGCCCTGCGCGGCTCCGTCGGCACCACCTTCCGTGCACCGCCGCCGGTGTCGCTCAACAACGACTTCGTGACCTCGCTGCAGTCGATCAACGGCACGTTCCGCGCCGTCGACATCTACGGCAACCCGGCCCTCGAGCCCGAAACCGCCACGACCTACAGCGTCGGCGGCATCTTCGAGGTCGGCAACTTCAAGGCCACGGTCGATTACTGGAACTTCGACTTCCAGGATCCGATCACGACCGATCCGGTCGGCGCCATGGTCAGCAACCTGTTCAGTAACGGTCTCGGCGCAGGGGCCCAGCTGAACTGCTCGGCCATCTTCAACCGCTTCACCTTCTCGAGCGGATCGACCTGTGCGGCGTTCAACCTGCTGGCCAGCCCGGCCGCCACGGCGTCGGGCCAGATCCAGCGCGTGCGGACCGAAACGGTCAATGGCGCGGGCGTGAAGACCTCCGGCGTTGACGTGCTGGCGGACTACACGATCGACGACTTCATGGGCGGCTCGCTGACCATCGGCGGCGGCGCCACGTACGTGATCGAGTACGTGACGGAAGCCACCGACGTCGCCGGCGTCACGGTCGCCCCGTCGTTCGACGCGGTCGGCCTGCTGAACTACCAGACCACGGCGTACCCGCTGCCCCAGAAGAAGGGCAACATCTACGCCGAGTACAACTCCGGGCCGCACAACCTGCGTCTGACGTTGCGCTACATCGACGGCTACACCGACCAGCGCGTCAGCATCTTCTGTACGGCCGTCTCGGCGACCTGCCCGACGATCCCGTACAAGACGCTGGCCGGCACGGCGATCGGTCAGGCCAACGGCAAGAATATCGATGCCTTCGTCACGACGGACCTTACCTACCGGGTCTTCCTGCCGTGGGATGCTACCGCCACTGTCTCCGTCGACAACATGTTCGACGAAGATCCCCCCTTCGCCCGTCTGGACCTGAGCTACGATCCGTTCACGGCCAGTGGCCTGGGCCGCACCTGGAAGGTCAGCCTCACCAAGAAGTTCTGATCCTTCCCGGTCACGGGAATTACCTTCAGGGGCGGCTTCGGCCGCCCCTTTCTTTTTGCGGTGAGGACCGGGACGGCCGTCCGGGCGGGTCTAACGGCTAAAGACGCCGAGCAGCAGCGGCCGGGCGAATTGCGCGGCCGCCTCTTCCGGGGCGATGCCCGGGGACCAGACGCCCAGCGAGGCTGCGGCGTTGAGCATCGAGCTCAACATGTGGGCGGCAACCAGCGGATCGACGGGCCGGATCGAGCCCTCGGCGATGCCGTCGGAAATCATGCCGGCGAAGCGGTCGGAGACCCGGTTGTAGCGCTCCACCGTTTCCTGTCGCAGCTCCGCCGGCAGGGCCGTCATGGCCGAGGCGCGCAGCAACGGCCCCTGGTCCGAAAGCTGGAACTCGACCAGCGCCGTGCTCGCCGCAGCCAGCCGGGTCCACTGGTCGGCCTGCAGGTCGCGGGCCGCCAGCTGGATGTCCCGCATGACGCTGAAGGTGCGCTCGAAACACTCCGCGACCAGGTCATCCTTGGCGTCATTGTGGTGATAGAAGCTGCCCTTGGTAACGTTCAGCGCCGCGGAGATGTCCTCCACCGACGCGCCACGATAGCCCTTGCGATTGATCAGCCGCGTCGCCGCGACGAGGAAGGTTTCGCGGGAAATGTCCTCGCCGCGGGCTTCGGCCGGCGGCGGCAGGGTCGGCGGCGCCCAGGGCCGCGCGCCAACGGCCAGGCCCCCCGACAGGATGTCGAACATCCGGTCCCGCAGCCGCGGATAGTCCTCGACGTCGTAGCGGCGTAGCCAGGTGACGGTCCAGAACGCCTGTTCCAGAAGCAGATGGGTCCGGGCGGTGATGTCCCGGCGATCGAGACCGGCGAACTCCGGATCGTCGAAGAATCCGCGGATGTTGCGAAACAGGTTGTTGAAGGCGTCGCCGACTTCCGTGCGCAGGGGCTCCCTGAGCGCGCGCATCTCGCTGAAGGCCACGATCGCCGGCGCCGCCTTCAGGCGAATGCGGCCGGCCAGGTCGAAGAAAAGTTCCAGGAATCGCGACAGGCGCGCCCGGGCGCCCGGCACCGCCGCCGCCGCCGCCGCCAGACCGCTGAAGGTGTTGATCCCGCGCATGAAGCAGGCCGCCGCGAGGTCCTCCTTCCGGCGGTAGTAATAGGTCACCGACGTGGTGATCAGACCGACTTCCGCCGCCACGTCGGCCAGCGTCATACCCTTGACCCCGTGACGGTTCAGGATCGTCGTCGCAGCGTCGAGAATGGCCTCCTTCTTGGCGGAATAGCGCGCGGTGGCGGCGCTGCCCGTCCTGTAGACGTAGGCGGTCAAGCGACCGTCTCGTCCGCGAAGACCTTTTTCAGATCGGATTTCATGATCTTGCCGTTGGCGTTTCGGGGCAGGGTCTCCGGCCAGAAGACGACCTTCACGGGCGCCTTGAAAGCGGCCAGGCGCTCGAGGACAAACGCCCGCAGTTCCTGCTCGGTGGCCTCGGCGCCCGGCTTCAGCGTGACGACCGCGCCGGGTTCCTCACCGAGCGTCCGGTGCGGGATGCCGATCAGCGCCGCGTCCATCACCGCCGGATGGTCGTAGAGGACGTTCTCGACCTCGATGCAGTAGATGTTCTCGCCGCCACGGATGAGCATGTCCTTGGCCCGGTCGATGATGAAGCAGAAGCCTTCGTCGTCGAGCCGGGCAAGGTCGCCCGTCCGGACCCAGCCGTCGACGAAGGTCGAGGCCGTCGCCTCGGGCTTGTTCCAGTAGCTGCTGAGGACCATCGGGCCCTTGCACCACAGCTCGCCGACCTCGTTCGCGGCCAGCTGACGGAACGGCGCGTCGACGGTCATGATCTTCATCTCGCCAACGGCCGGGGCGACGCCACAGCTGTCGGGGCGGTTCTCGTAATCCTCGGCGTTGTTGTTGGTGAAGGTGGCGCTGGTCTCTGTCATGCCCCAGCCGTTGCCGGCGGACGCCCTGGGCCAGACCTCCTTGATACGCCGGACCAGTTCCGGAGCCGAAGGCGCGCCGCCGTAGGAGATGCTCTCGATCGACGACAGGTCGAAGTCCGCGCGGCGCGGATGCTCGATCAACTGCCAGGCGATGGTTGGCACGCCGCCGGTCGCAGTGACCTTTTCGCGCTCGATCAGGGTCATGCCCTCCAGCGCGTCCCATTTTCGCATGAGCACCAGCCGCCCGCCGTTGTTCAGCGCCCCGCACAGGGTGGCGGAGCATCCGGTGACGTGAAACATCGGCACGACCAGCAGCGTCACGCGCTGTGGCGCGGCGGGATCCGGCGCGGGCGGCGTTTCACCCCGGCGGAGGAAGGCTCTCGCCAGCGCGGCGCCGGTGGTCATGACATTGGTAGTCATGGTCCGATGCGTGCCCAGGGCCCCCTTCGGCTTACCCGTGGTGCCGGAGGTATAGAAGATGGTCGCCGGATCGTCTGGCAGGATCGGCGTCGTGGGCAGCGGCCGGTCAGGCAGGCTTCCCCAGCCGTGGACCGGACCGATCACGCCTTCCAGGCGGCGGACGCGCGGGTCACCGATCGGGCCATCATGCCGGCTGACGTAGACCGTCTCGATGTCCGGGCAGTCAGGCAGGTGCTCGAGAATACGGTCCAGTCGCTCCGGATCGACAATGGCGACGCGCGCCCCGGAATCGGCGAGTCCGTACTGCAGCTCCGCGCCGGTCCACCATGCGTTCAGGGG
>CAIOHT010000073.1 GCA_903858185.1 uncultured Caulobacterales bacterium | reverse complement strand
CGATCTGATCGCCGAATACTGCGTGGCCATGGAGTTCTCGGCCTCGTCCGAAGACGTCGCCCGCACCTGCCACCCCCATCCCACCCGCTCCGAGGCCCTGCGCCAGGCGGCGATGGGCGTGGAGGGGTGGACGATGCAGGCCTAGGGGAGACCGAAACCCCGGCCGTCCCGCGCCTTCCGGATGCTGATCGAGACATCAGGACGAACCAGTCCGCAGAGGTTGGGGCGTCCCTGTCGCAGCTAGGCCCGCGGATGAGCCTTGCCGTAAGCCGCCAGCAGCCCCGCCGCATCCACCGCCGTGTACTTCTGCGTCGTCGACAGCGACGCATGCCCCAGCAGTTCCTGGATCGAGCGCAGGTCGGCGCCTGCGCCCAGCAGGTGGGTGGCGAAGCTGTGGCGCAGGGCGTGGGGCGTGGCGCGGTCTGAGAGGCCGAGGCGCCCCCGCAAGGTCTGCATGGTCGCCTGGACGTGGCGAGGGCTCAGAGGCCCGCCCCGCACGGCCCTGAACAGGGGCTCGTCCGGATCCAGCGCGAAGGGCAGGGCGGCCAGATAGGCGTCGACAGCCTCGCGCACCGCTGGCAGCACCGGCGCGATGCGGGTCTTTGATCCCTTGCCCAGAACCCGCAGGCTGTCGCCCATGGGCGCGTCGGACCGCTTCAGCGACAGCGCCTCGCTGATCCGCAGTCCGCAGCCCCACAGCAGGGTCAGCACGGCCTCGTCGCGCAGGGCGGCCCAGCCCTCTCGCTCGGGGTCGCAGGCGGCCTCCTCGATCAGTCCGCGCGCCTGATCCTCTGTGACCGGCCGCGGCGCGGAGGGCCGGACCTTCGGCCCCTTCACCAGCGCAAGGGCGGCGTTCGGAACGCCCAGCCGCCGGTCGAGGAATCCATGGAACGACCGCACCGCCGACAAGGCCTGGGACACCGATCGCGCCGACAGAGGCCGGTCGCCGTCCCGCCGATGGGCGAGATAGGCGCGCAGCTCCGCCGCCGTGATGGTTCCGGTGTCCGCGAGCGACAGGGCCTCGCCGCGATGCTGTTCCAGGAAGGCGAGGTAGGGCGAGACGGCCCCCAGATAGGCCTCGATCGTCCGCGGCGAGACCCGCCGCTCATTGGCCAGATGGTCCAGCCATGCGGTCATGGCCTCGCGGGCGATCACAGCACCGGCCAACGTTCGGCCGTCCGCTCGACCACCCGCGCCAGAAACGCCACCAGCTCGGCGCCCATGTCGGCCGTGAAACCCTTGGCGTCGGGCGAGCCGAAGGCCAGCACGCCCTCGCGGCCCGGCTCCCAGATGGCGATGCGGACCATGGCCATGGAGCGCACCTGGTCGGCCCGGTCGCCGAACAGCCCCAGCGCCGGCGCATGGAAGCCCATCCGCGCGAGCCGTTGTGGTCCCAGGATCAGGTCGGTCTGACCCTCGACCAGCTCGTACCAGCCGGCCGGCGTGCGACCCGTGCCTTCGATGGCGATCGTCGCCGCGACAAGGCCAAACCGCAGACTGGCCAGATCGTCGACGCGGCGGGCGAGGTCGGAGTGGTTGCGCGATTCCAGAATGTCGATGACCGCGGCATGGGTCTGGGCCTGGGCCGAGAAGTTGGCCCGCGCCATGGCCTCCAGCCTGCGCCGGACAGTCGTCTCGCGCTTGTGCGCCGCGCTCACACGGGCCAGGGCCGCCGGGCCGAAGTCGACGAGGTTGGCCGCGTCGACCCGCAGACCGAGGTCCGCCAGCAGCTCGGCGTCATCGCGGATCAGCTCGGGATGGGATCGCAGCACCCGGCGCAGTTCGTCCGCCGCCGATTCGGTTTGCCTGGCCGTGCTCATGGTCTTGTCCCCGATCCTGAGGGACAGACGCTAGCGCCGACCTCCTACCAATCCGTTTTCAGGGCGGGGCGAGGTGCAACCCAAGCCCGTCTTCCCGGCGAATGCCGGGATCCAGATACAGCGACGGTATCGAGACCATGATGCGCCGACTCTGCGCCCTTTGATCTGGACCCCGGCCTTCGCCGGGGAATCGGATCGGGGCGGGGCGCTCGTCCCTACAGGATCGACTGTCCGGTCTTCGCCCAGTCGGCCATGAACTGCTCCAGGCCCTTGTCGGTCAGCGGGTGCTTGAACAGCGCCTCGAAGGTCGCCGGGGGGATGGTGGCGCAGTCCGACCCGGCGATCGCCGCTTCGGCGACATGCGCCGGGGTGCGGATCGAGGCGGCGAGGATTTCGGTGTCGTAGCCGTAGTTGTCGTAGATGGCCCTGATCTCACGGATCAGCTCCATGCCGTCGGCGCCGTGATCGTCGAGCCGGCCGATGAACGGCGAGATGTAGGACGCGCCGGCCTTGGCCGCGAGCAGCGCCTGGGCGGCCGAGAAGCAGAGGGTGACGTTGGTCTGGATGCCCTCGACCGCGAATTCGGCGGTGGCGATCAGGCCGTTGCGGGTCAGCGGCACCTTCACCACGACGTTGGTGGCGATGGCGGCCAGCTTGCGGCCCTCGGCCAGCATGCCCTCGACGTCCATCGCGGCGACTTCGGCGCTGACAGGCCCCTCGACGAGACCGCATATCTCGGCGATGACCTCCGCCATGGGCCGACCGGACTTTGCGATCAGCGTGGGATTGGTTGTCACGCCGTCCACGAGGCCGGTGGTGGCGAGGTCCTTGAGGACGGCGGTGTCTGTGGTGTCGAGGAAGAGTTGCATGGGCGGGGTTTTAGCGAGGCGGAACGCGGGGCGCCACCCGTGAGCCGAATCGCCGCTGTCCTGTTGCCCATGCCGCTGCCCGAGGCGTTCGACTACGCCGAGCCCGACGGCATGGGTCTGG
>CAIOHT010000072.1 GCA_903858185.1 uncultured Caulobacterales bacterium | reverse complement strand
GGTCGGGTCACGCCGCTGGAGTGGCGCGTCCACGCCCCGCTGATCGCCGAGATCAACCGCATCAAGCGCGAGAAGAACGCGGTCATCCTGGCCCACAACTACATGACGCCCGAAATCTTCCACGGCGTCGGCGACTATGTCGGCGACAGCCTGGGTCTGGCCCGCGAGGCGGCCCGCTCGGACGCGAAGATCATCGTCCAGGCCGGCGTGCACTTCATGGCCGAGACCAGCAAGGTGCTGTGCCCGGACAAGACCATCCTGATCCCCGACCTGCGCGCGGGCTGCAGCCTGGCCAGCTCGATCACCGGCGCCGACGTCAAGCTGATCAAGCAGCGCTACCCCGGCCTGCCGGTGGTCACCTATGTGAACACCACCGCCGACGTGAAGGCCGAGACCGACATCTGCTGCACCAGCGCCAATGCGGTTCAGGTGGTCGAATGGGCCGCGAAGCAGTGGGGCGTCGACCGGGTGATCCTGATCCCCGACGAGTTCCTCGCCCGCAACGTCGCCGCCCAGACCGACGTGAAGATCATCGCCTGGCAGGGCCGCTGCGAGGTGCACGAGCGCTTCAACGCCGCCGACATCGCCGAGATGCGGATCGCCTACCCCGGCGCCGAGATCCTTGCCCATCCGGAATGCCCGGAGGAGGTGCTGGCCGCCGCCGACTTCGCCGGCTCGACTGCCGCCATGAACGACTATGTCGTCACGCGGAAGCCGAAGCAGGTGGTGCTGATCACCGAATGCTCGATGGCCAGCAACGTCGCCGCCGACGCGCCGGGCACCGAGTTCATCGGCCCCTGCAACATGTGCCCGCACATGAAGCGGATCACGCTGGCGAACATCCACGAGGCGCTGGTGAAGGAGCAGTTCGAGGTCACCGTCGAGCCGGCCCTGGCCGCCCGCGCGCGCCTCGCCGTGCAACGGATGATCGACCTGCCCCCGCCGGCCGAACCCGCGCGTTACGACCTGGTCAAGGCGCGCCACCACGTCGCTGTGGAGTTGATCTGATGATTGCCATCAACAAGCTCGGCATCGCCTACATGGTCAAGGCGACCCCGCCGGAAGTGACCAAACCCTGGGGCAGCCTGCTGCCGCTCAATGCCCGCAACGTGGTGGAGGAACTGATCCGCCACGGCTGCAGCCTGCAGGACGCCTTCGACGCCATGATCGTCGCCGATCCCGCCCGGGCCGCACTGGAGCTGCGATGATCGAGCGTATCCATCACGACGGCGTCCTGGTCATCGGGGCGGGCCTCGCAGGCCTCACCGCCGCCATGGCCGCCGCGCCGCGCAAGGCGCTGGTGCTGTCGCCGACGTCACTGAACCAGGGCTGCTCATCGGCCTGGGCGCAGGGCGGCATGGCCGCGGCGCTCGGCGAGGACGATGCGCCCGCCCTGCACGCCGCCGACACCCTCGCCGCCGGCGCGGGTCTCTGTGACGCCGATATGGTGGATATCCTGACCCGCGAGGGCCCGGACGCCGTGCGCCATCTGGCCGAGCTCGGCGCGCCGTTCGACCGGACGGCCGAGGGCGGCTTCGCCCAGAGCCTCGAGGCCGCCCACAGCCGCGCCCGCGTGGCGCGGGTCAAGGGCGACCAGGCCGGCGCCGAGATCATGCGCGCCATGACCGTGGCCGCCTATGTCTCGCCGCTGATCAGTACCCGCGCCGGGGTTCGCGCCCGTCTGCTGCTGCAGGACACGACCGGGCGGGTGCGCGGCGTACTGGCCGAGCAGAAAGGCGAGCTGATCGAGATCACCGCTGACGCCGTGGTTCTCGCCACGGGCGGCATCGGCGGCCTCTATGCGGTCACCACTACCCCCGCCGAACTGAAGGGTGAGGGCCTCGGCCTCGCGGCCCTCGCCGGCGCGGTGATCGGCGATCCCGAGTTCGTCCAGTTCCACCCGACCGCGATCGACATCGGCCGCGACCCTGCCCCGCTGGCCACCGAGGCCCTGCGTGGTGAGGGCGCGAAACTGCTCAACGCTTCGGGCGAGGCGTTCATGGTCCGCTACGACCCGGCCGCCGAACTGGCGCCGCGCGACGTCGTGGCCCGGGCGATCCATGCCGAGATCCAGGCCGGCCGCGGCGCGTTCCTCGATGCGCGCACCGCGGTCGGCAACCACTTCCCGGACGAGTTTCCCGGCGTGTTCGCCGCCTGCATGAGCGCCGGCATCGACCCGCGCTACCAGGTGATTCCAGTCGCCCCGGCCTGCCACTATCACATGGGTGGCGTGGTCACGGACGCGAGCGGCGCGACCAGCCTGCCCGGCCTCTACGCCGCTGGCGAGTGCGCCTCGACCGGTGTGCACGGCGCCAACCGGCTGGCCTCCAATTCACTGCTGGAAGCGGCGGTGTTCGGCGCCCGCGCCGGGGCCGCCGCCCGCGACCTGACCGCGCCGACAGGGCGTGTCGTCCGGGGCGAGGCCCTGCCGGACCTGCCCGCCAAGGCCTTGGCCGAGCTGCGCCGCGCCATGACCCGCGACGCCGGCGTGGTCCGCGACGCCGACGGCCTGACCCGGCTGATCGGGACGGTCGAGGCGATGAAGGCCGACCACGGCGAGGGACCGATCCTGGCCACCGCCGGACTGGTCGCGGAGACCGCCCTCGCGCGCCGGGAAAGCCGTGGCGCCCACTTCCGCACCGACTTCCTCTTGTCGGCCGAGCCGCCGACCCGCACCTTCGTCACTCACCCGGGCCAGCAGGCCCTCAAGGTCGCCGCCGAATGATTGCTCCCCTGCCCGATCTGCTGATCGACCCGGTCGTCCGTGCCGCCCTCGCCGAGGATCTGGGACGCGCAGGTGACATCACCGCCCTGGCCTGCATCGACGCCGACGCGCGGCTGGAGGCGACCTTCGGCGCCCGCAAGGCCGGGACCATTGCGGGTCTCGCCTGCGCGCGGCTGGCGATCCTGGCGATGGACCCGGAGGCGAAGTTCAAGGCCAGGGTCAATGACGGCGACACGGTCAAGGCCGGCGCCGTGCTGGCGAAAGTCTCGGCCAACGCTCGGGCGTTGCTGTCGGCGGAACGGACGGCCCTGAACCTGCTCGGCCGGCTGAGCGGCGTCGCGACCCTCACCCGCAGCTATGTCGACGCCGTCGCGGGCACGAACACCCGCATCACCGATACCCGCAAGACCACCCCGGGCCTGCGGGCGCTGGAGAAGTACGCCGTCCGCTGCGGCGGGGCGCTGAACCACCGCTTCGGCCTGGATGACGCCATCCTGATCAAGGACAACCACATCGCGGCCTGCGGCGGAGTCGGCGAAGCCATCCGCCGCGCCCGCGCCTTCGCCGGGCATCTGGTCAAGGTCGAGTGTGAGGTCGACAGCCTCAAGCAGCTGGCGGAAGCGCTCGACGCAGGGCCCGACGTGGTGATGCTCGACAACTTCAGCCTGAAGAACCTGCGCGTCGCGGTGGGCATGACCGCCGGCCGCGTCGTGCTGGAAGCCTCCGGCGGCGTGACCCTCGACACCGTCCGCGAGATCGCCGAGACCGGCGTCGACGTGATCAGCGTCGGGGCCCTGACCCATTCGGCGAGCGTGCTGGACATCGGCCTGGACGCGGGTTGAGTCGCTAGCTCGCCCGCCGAGCCACTCTTGCCGTCATGGCCCGGCCTGTCCGGGCCACCCATGCACGCGAGGCCAATCGGGTGACGCGCGGTCGCGCCGCCTGCTCATATTGGACCAACAACGAGTGCATTGGTGGCCCGGACAAGCCGGGCCATGACGGGCTATTGAAGGTTCGGACGTGAACGCGGAGCCCACCCATGCACATCGACCTGACCGGAAAGACCGTGCTCGTCACCGGCGCCAGCCGGGGGATCGGCGCGGCCATCGCGACGGCGCTCGCGGGCTCGGGCGCAAAAGTGGCGGTGCACTATTCCGCCTCGCCTGACGACGCGGCGCAGGTCGCCGCCGCCTGTGGTCCCGACGCACACACCTTCGCCGCCGACCTCGCCGACCCGGCTGCATGCGAGCGCCTGTGGGCCGAGGTGGTCGCCCGCTATGGCCGCGTCGATGCGCTGGTGAACAACGCCGGCGTCGCCACCGCCGTCGATGACCCCTCGATCGAGCGGTGGCTGGAGATCTGGAACCGGACGCTGGATGTGAACCTGCGCGCCACGGCCCTGCTTTGCCGGCTGGCCACCGACCACTTCACAACTCACGGCGGCGGGCGGATCATCAACATCAGCTCGCGGGCGGCCTTCCGCGGCGACCAGCCGGACTACATCGCCTACGCCGCCTCCAAGGGCGGGATGGTGGCCCTGACCCGCTCGATCGCGCGCGGATTCGGCAAACAGGGGATCGTGGCGTTCAACGTCGCGCCGGGCTTCACCCGCACGGCGATGGCCCAGGACTTCATCGACCAGTACGGCGAGGACTATGCGACCAGCGACATCGCCCTGACGCGCCTGACCGAGCCCAGGGACATCGCCCCGACGGTGGTGTTCCTGGCCAGCGGCCTCGCCGACCACGCCACCGGCGCAACCATCGACATCAACGCCGGCTCCTACGTCCACTAGGGATGGGCTCGACTTCGAAGGTTGGAACGCATTGCTTTCCCCAACCGCTTCCCCGGCGAGGGCCGGGGCCCAGGTCGTAGAGCGCCGGATTCGCGCAGTATCACTCGGGCGCCGGAGCTGAATCTGGATCCCGGCCTTCGCCGGGAAGACGGTGTCGGGCAGGTCCGCCAATCGGACGACCGGCAAGAGAAAGGCCGACGACGCCTCACGCGTCGCCGGCCCATTCCTCTCAGTGCAGCCGAAAGTCCTATTCGGCGGCTTGCGGCGGGGCGAAGCCGAGCATCGCCTTGGTTTCGAGGAACTCGTGGAAGCCGTAGTCGCCCCACTCGCGCCCGTTGCCGCTCATCTTGTAGCCGCCGAACGGGGCCATCAGGTCCCCGCCGCCGCCGTTGATGCTGACCTGACCGGCGCGCAGCTTGCTGGCCACGGCATGCAGCTGGGTCACGTCGGTGCCCGAGACATAGGCCGCGAGGCCGTACTCGGTGTCGTTGCCGACCCGCACGGCTTCATCGACCGTGTCGTAGCCGATGATCGAGACGACCGGGCCGAAGATCTCTTCCTTGGCGATGGTCATGTCGTTGGTCACGTTGGCGAAGACGGTCGGCTTGACGAAGTAGCCCTTGTCCATGCCGTCCGGACGGCCGACGCCGCCGCTGACCAGGGTCGCGCCCTCGTCGATGCCGGCCTGGATCAGCTTCTGGATCTTGTTGAACTGCACCTCGGAGACCACCGGACCCATCTGGGCGTTGCCCTTGGGATCGCCGACAGTCGTGGAGTCGGCGGCGGCCTTGGCGATGGCGATCACCTCGTCCATGCGCTTGCCGGGGACCAGCATGCGGGTCGGGGCGTTGCAGGACTGGCCCGAGTTCATCATCACCGAGCGGACGCCGCCCGTGACGGCCGACTGGAAGTCGGCATCATCGAGGATGATGTTGGGGCTCTTGCCGCCCAGCTCCTGGGCCACGCGCTTGACGGTCGGGGCGGCGTTGCGGGCCACCTCGATGCCGGCGCGGGTCGAGCCGGTGAACGAGACCATGTCGATCTCGGGATGGCTGGAGATGGCGGCGCCGACGGTCGGGCCGTCGCCGTTGACGAGGTTGAACACGCCGGCCGGCACGCCGGCGGCATGCAGGATCTCGGCCCAGATGTAGGCGGAGAAGGGCGCGATTTCCGACGGCTTCAGCACCATGGTGCAGCCCACGGCCAGGGCCGGGGCGACCTTGCAGGCGATCTG
>CAIOHT010000071.1 GCA_903858185.1 uncultured Caulobacterales bacterium | reverse complement strand
TGCGCATGGTCGGTAACCGGTTGGGGGGGCTTGCGCCCACCTGTGGCGTCGCGCGGATCTCCACCGAGGTGCTCGGGTTCGTGCTGATCGCCGAGGGCGAGTCGGCGGCGCTGGAGGACGTGCAGAAGCTGCTAGTGCAGCTGGAGCAACCGGTGCGCGTGGGCGGCGAGTCGATCGACGTGGCCCTGAGCGTGGGTATTGCCCCGCTCGAGGGCGGCGCCGTGGGGCCTGCCATCGAGCGCGCTGTGGTCGGACTCGATCAGGCCCGCGCTGCACGGCGCAAGATCGGGATGTTTGATCGGCAGGCCTACGGCGACCCGGCCGAAAACCTGTCGTTGATGTCCAGCCTGCTGACCGGCATCCAGGATGGCCAGCTGGAGCTCTGGCATCAGCCGAAGTTCGACATGCGTCGACGTATCGTCACCGGCGCCGAGGCGCTGGTGCGCTGGAATCACCCGACCCGCGGCATGATCGTCCCTGACGTCTTCATCCCGATGGCCGAGGAAACCGGCCATATCCGCGCCCTTACTGAATGGGTCGTGCGTCAGGCTGTGGCCGATCAGCGGGCTCTGGCCGAGGTGGGCCACAGGGTTGATGTGGCGGTGAACATCTCCGGGCGGATCCTGGGCGAACCGGACTTCGTGGATTTCGTGGCCGAGACCCTGAAGCCGGCGGTCGGCCAGATCTGTTTCGAGGTCACCGAAACCGCCGTTATCGAAAATCCGGATGCGGCGCTGAAGATGCTGGACCGGTTCGCAGACCTTGGCGTTTCCATCGCCATCGACGACTTCGGGGCGGGCCTGTCGTCTCTCGCCTATCTCAAACGAATCCGCGGCCATGAGCTGAAGATCGACCGCTCCATCGTCCAGGACGTGGTCGGCAGCCAGCGCGACGCCCTGATCGTGCGCTCCACCATTGATCTGGCCCATAGTCTGGGCCTGAAGGTGGTGGCCGAAGGCATCGAGACCAACGATCAGTTCTCCCTCCTGTCGGCCATGGGATGTGACCAGGCGCAGGGCTATCTGGTGGCCCGGCCCATGCCGTTAAGGCGTCTCTTCGACTTCCTGAACGAAGATCGTCAGGAGTTGCGCGCTCACGCCTGACTCGTGGAGGGCGATTTGACCGGAGCGCTCCTCACGCGCGCCGCGTTCTAGACGTCGAACCTTACCCCCTGCGCCAGCGGCAGGGTGCGGCCATAGTTCACGGTGTTGGTGGCGCGGCGCATGTAGGCCTTCCAGCTGTCGGAGCCCGCTTCCCGGCCGCCGCCGGTTTCCTTCTCGCCGCCGAACGCCCCGCCGATTTCGGCGCCGGACGGTCCGATGTTGACGTTGGCGATGCCGCAGTCCGACCCGCGCTCGGACAGGAACAGCTCGGCTTCCCGCAGGTCGTTGGTGAAGATCGATGACGACAACCCCTGCGGTACGTCGTTCTGGGCGGCGATGACCGCGGCCATTTCGGAATATGGCATCACATAGAGGATCGGCGCGAAGGTCTCGCGCTTCACAACATCGGCTTGTCCCGACATCTCGACCAGCGCGGGGCGAACATAGAGCCCGCCGCCGACGTCGACCGGCTCCCCGCCCGTCACGATCCCCCCGGCGGCGCGGGCGTCGGCCAGCGCCTGCTGCATCAGATCGAAGGCGGCCTGATCGATCAACGGGCCGACCAGGGTGTCGGGCGCGCGGGGATCGCCCACCCGGACCGAGGCATAGGCCGCCTTCAGGCGCGACAGGAAGGCGTCGTACAGGCTCTCGTGTACGAACAGGCGCCGCAGCGTGGTGCAGCGCTGGCCGGCTGTGCCCATGGCGGCGAAGGCGACGCCGCGCAGGGTCAGGTCCAGATCCGCCGACGGCGCGACGATGGCGGCGTTGTTGCCGCCCAGCTCCAGCAGGGCGCGGGCGAACCGGGCGGCGAGGCGCGGCCCCACAGCGCGGCCCATGGCGGTGGACCCGGTCGCCGACACCAGCGGGACCAGAGGATGCTCGACCAGCGCCTCACCCACCTCGCGCCCGCCGATCACCACAGCGGACAGGCCCTCCGGCGCGGCGCCGAACCGGGCTGTCGCGCGTTCAAACAGCGCCTGCACGGCCAGCGCCGTCAGCGGGGTCTTCTCCGAGGGCTTCCACACACAGGTGTCGCCGCAGACCAGCGCCAGGGCCGAATTCCACGACCAGACCGCCACGGGGAAGTTGAAGGCCGAGATGATCCCCACGACGCCCAGCGGCCGCCAGGTCTCCATCATCCGGTGCTCGGGCCGCTCCGTGGCGATGGTCAGGCCGAACAGCTGGCGCGACAGGCCCACCGCATAGTCGCAGATGTCGATCATCTCCTGCACCTCGCCCAGGGCCTCGGAGGTGATCTTGCCGGCTTCCAGGGTGACGAGCGCGCCGAGGTCCGCCTTGGCGGCGCGCAATTCCTCTCCGAACAGGCGAACCAGCTCGCCCCGGCGCGGCGCGGGCACACTGCGCCAGTCGAGCCAGGCGGCGTGGGCGATCTCGACCGCCCGGGCGACGTCCGAAGGCGAAGCGTCATGCACGTGCGCCATCACCTCGCCGGATACGGGAGAGCAAACGGGCCGGGCGCCGCCGGTCCAGAGCGTTTCGCGAACCCCCAGGCGGTGGAGAACGGCGGCGGCGTCCGCCGCGACGGAGGTGATCTTCATCTGGACCGTCATGACCTACTCGGCGGCGTCGCGAAAGGGGGTGGCTTGCGGCGCGTAGAAGCGTCCGAAGCGGTTATCCAGGAAGGCCGGCAGGGGAATGTCCTCCTGACGGATGAAGCCCGCCTGCGGCAAGGCGCCGTCGGCCAGCATGTCCAGCACCGCACAGATGGCGCCGGCGGTGGTGATCTGGATCGCGCTCTTCACCTCGCCGCCCACCGGCCTGGCGAAGACCTTGTTGACATAGGTCTCCTGCATCAGATGACCGGCCTTCATGCCCGAGACCGTGACAAACACGATCACCACATCCTGGAGGGTGGCCGGCACGGCGTTCTCCAGAATGTCCTTCAGCACATCGCGGCGATTGCGCAGGTTCAGATCGTTCAACAGCGCCTTCATGATCGCCGCGTGGCCGGGATAGCGGATGGTCTTGTAGTTGAGGTTACGGACCTTGCCCTGAAGGGTCTGGCACAGCGTGCCAAGGCCGCCGGAGGTGTTGAAGGCCTCGTAGGCCACCCCGTCGAGGGCGAAAGCCTCGCACTCCTCGAGCGCAGGGGTCTCCCGCAATACGCCGCCGGTGATGGCCTCGCAGGGTTCGCAGTATTCGTTGATCACGCCGTCGGTCGACCAGGTCATGTTGTAGTTCAGGGCGTTGGACGGATACCGGGGCAGGGCGCCGACGCGCAGGCGCACGTCGTGGAGTTGGTCAAAGTGCTTGATCAGGTCCCAGGCGGCGATGGTGATGAAGCCGGGCGCCAGGCCGCACTGCGGCACAAAGGCAGTGGTCGCGTCGGCGGCCAGTTCACGAACGATGCGGCTTGAGGCCACGTCCTCCGTAAGGTCCAGATAATGGGCGCCTGCCAGCTTCGCCGCCCGGGCCACGACGGTGGTCAGATGGAAGGGCGCGCAATTGACCACGGCGAAGACGCCCGTCAGCCGCGCAGCCAGGTCCTCGGCGCCGGTGATCGCCATCGCCAGCGCCGACACGCCGGGGCGATCCCGAAATGTCATCAAGGCGTCCTCGAACTGATCGACGATCAGGGCTTCATAGTCCCCGCTCGCCACCAGAAGATCCACGACCGTGCAGCCGATCTTGCCGGCTCCGACTATGGCTACTCTGCGCATCGCCCATCCCCTCAACATTCTTCGCCCAAGGGTCACGGGGTACAGAGTCGATGGCAATTGCACTTTCGGCGATATGGTGGGATATTCCCGGCGTAACGACTATAAATTTCGGCGAAACGACGATGGATGATCTCGACGAGCACCTGCTGGCGCGACTGCGGGAGAACGCCCGGGCGCCGGTGGCCGAGCTGGCGCGGGCGCTGGGCCTCTCGCGCACCACGATCCAGAGCCGCCTCGCCCGACTGGAACGGAGCGGTGTGATTGCGGGCTATTCAGTGCGGCTGGCCAACGCCTTTGGGGCCACGCGGGTCCATGCCTTCATCATGCTGACCGTGGAACCCAAACAGGCCGCTGCAGTCACCGCGGCCCTCAGGCGCATGCCGGGTGTGCGGCGGCTTCAGTCGGTGAGCGGCCCCTTTGACCTGATCGCCACCGTAGAGGCGGCCGATGTCGCCGAGATGGACGCCGCGATCGACGAGATCGGCGCGGTGAAGGGCGTCGAGCGCACCAACTCCTCCATCGTGCTTTCCACCAAGTTCGACCGGTAGGCGCGCATGGCCCGGATCCTCGCCGTTCACGCCCATCCCGACGATATCGAGATCCTTGCCGGCGGTACGCTGGCGCTGCTGTCCGGCCAGGGTCATGCGGTGACCATCGCCACCGCCACGGCAGGCGAGGGCGGCTCCGCCGTACATGATCCGGCGGAGACCGGCGCCATCCGCCAGGCCGAGGCCGCCGCCGCTGCGGCGCTGATCGGCGCCGACTACCTCTGCCTGGGGTTCGCCGACCTGGGTGTCTTCAATGACGATCCGTCGCGCCGCGCGGTGACGGAACTCATTCGCCGCGTCCGCCCCGATCTGGTGATCACCGCCTCGCCCATCGACTATCACCCGGACCACGAGGCCATCAGTCTGCTGGCGCGCGACGCCTGTTTCGCAGCGCCCGTGGCCAATTATCGTACCGGTCCGTCACAGGCGCTTGACCACATTCCGGCGCTCTACTTCATGGACTCCATCGGCGGGCGCGACCGGGACGGCGTGCGCATCCCCCGCCACTTCACCGTGGACGTGGGCGCGACCTTTGCCACCAAACAGGCCATGCTGGCGAAACACCAGAGCCAGGCGGACTGGGTGGCGAAACAGCACGGCATCGTGGACCACCTGGCCGACATGGTCGCCTGGACCCGCCGCGTCGGCCGCGACGCCGGCGTCGAATACGCCGAAGGCTTCCGCCAGTACCGCCACCCGCCCTATCCAAAGACGCCGGTGCTGCAGGGCCTGCTCGGCGCGTTGGTGTCGCAGCAGGAAGGGTGACGGCCTCCATAAGGTAGCGGGCAATCCCGAAGATCATGCATATTCTGTCGGCGCGCGGCGACGACGGGGGGTTAAGTAAAGTGTCATGTGTGGACGGCGCCCGGTTGGCAAGGGGGCATTGAGGAGATGCGACGTGGTCGGGTGCGGTCATGTGTCCGGCCTGTTGATGCGGCCTTGAACAGCCGCTGGCCCTGATGTCGTCCGCTGAGCTTGGGTTCCTATCACCGTATCGCGCTGGGGTGCGCCGACACATGCACGGAGTGTCCCGCTCACCGGTCTGACCCGGTTCGCATCAAGTCTTTGCCCTCGCCAACTCTGTTGCGCCCTGGCTGGCCGATCAGGTGGCCATGGCGCTAACCTCGACGTGCGTGCGGAAACCCTCGCCCCGGGCCATCACCGCCCAGGCGATGCGGGCGGTCTTGTTGGCCAAGGCTACGGCGACGACCTTGAAGGGTTTCCTGGCAAGGAGCGCTTGCGCCCAGACCTTGGATGTCGATCCGTCGGTCTTCGCGTAGCGCAGCACGGCGGTGGCGCCCACCACCAGCAGGGTGCGCAGATAGCGGTCACCCATCTTGGAGATCCGCCCCAGCCTCTCCTTACCGCCGCTGGAGGACTGGCGCGGGACCAAACCCAGGAAGGCGGCGAACTCGCGACCGGACCGGAACAGGGTCGGATCAGCGATGGTCGCGGCGAGCGCCGTGGCGGTGATCGGCCCGATCCCGGGGATGCTCGCCAGCCGCTGGCTGACCTCACTGGTGCGATGCCACTCGATGATCCGGCGCTCCAGCCCCTCGATCTCGGCCTGCAGCGTATCCAGCTGGCGCGTCAGCGGTTGCAGCGCCTGGCGCGCCAAGGCCGGCAGGCGCTCATCGGTCGGATCGGCCAGGATGGCCAGCAGCGGCGCGACATGGCGCGGCCCCACCGGCGCCACGATCCCGAACTCAGCCATGTGGCCCCGCAGCGCGCAGATCAGCGCGGTGCGCTGTGAGACCATCAGGGCGCGGGTCCGATGCAGCATCAACACCGCCTGCTGGTCGGCGGTCTTGATCGGCACGAACCGCATCGAGGGCCGGCTCACCGCCTCGCAGATCGCCGCCGCGTCCGCCGCATCGTTCTTCTGCCGGCGCACATAGGCCTTCACATAGGACGGCGGGATCAGTCGCACGTCGTGCCCCAGCGCCGTGATCTCGCGCGCCCAGTGGTGCGACGAGGGGCAGGCCTCCAGGCCCACCAGGGCCGCCGGAAACCGGCTCAGAAGCTGAAGCAGCCCCGCTCGCCGGACAGCCTTGCTGACGATCACCTCACCCGCCGCGTCAATCGCGTGAACCTGAAAAACGTTCTTCGC
>CAIOHT010000070.1 GCA_903858185.1 uncultured Caulobacterales bacterium | reverse complement strand
GGATCGGGATGGGCGAACACGGCGTCGTCGTGGTCGCGGGCGTCGGCCGGGTCGATGGTGATGAACGGCAGGTCGCGCAGGTCCTCGCGGCCCTGGAGCGTCGGCGGCTGGGCGGCTTCGGCTTCTGCTTCCGCCTCGGGGCTGAAGCCGGTGGGAATCCCGTGGCTGTGGATGGCGATCAGCGAGGCGGCGCGCGGTTCGTCCTCGCGGCCGACCCGCTCGACCAGCTTGCCGTGCTTGGCGCCATAGCGTTGCTGCTGGGCGCCGACGGTGGCCAGCACCAGGTCGCCGTCCTTGAGCGTCTCGCCGTCGGCGTAGGACAGCACCAGGCTTTCCTTGGACTTGCGGTCCACGGGCTCGACCCGAACCTCGCGGTTCGACTTGCGGATGACGCCGAGGATGCGGTGGGCGCTCTGGCCGAGCTTCTTGATCAGCCGCGCTTCGTATTCGCCGGTTTCAAGCCGGTCGAAGTGGACCAGGACCCGGTCGCCCATGCCCGGCGCGCCGATCACGGCCTCGCCGCGGGCGGGGGCGAGCCGGGCGAGGGGCGCATCCTCACCGGCCTTGACCAGCCGGACGTAGAGGTCACCGTCTGTATCGCGTTCGACCACGTCGGCGACGCCGACCGGGGGCAGGGCGCCGGCCTCGGCGAAGCCCTTGCGGCCGCGCTTGCCCAGCGCGCCCTCGTCTTCCAGCTTGCGCAGCATGTCGCGCAGGGCGCGGCGGCCCTCGCCCTTGAGGCCGAATGCCCGGGCGATGTCGCCCTTGTCCTGCTCCCCGGCGGTGCGGAGATATTTGATCAGGGTATCGCGGTCCGGCAGCCCCGGCGGGGGGCGCAGGGTCTTGGTCGGTCTGGGCGGGGGAGGCTTGGCCATGAGGCGGAGATATCACAACAGAGCGTCATCGTCGGACTTGTTCCGACGCCCCATGAACACCTGATTCTGCCCCGGGATGCGTTGTCGCCTGCGAGCGTTCGGCAGACGGCGAGCGCATGGGTCCTCGGGACAAGCCCGAGGATGACGGTTGTTATTCGGCGGTCGCCTTGGCCGCAGCCTTTGCCGCCGGCTTCTTCTTCGCCGGGGCCTTCTTCTTCGCGGCGGGCTTCTTCGCCTTCACGGTATTCGCCGTCAGCGGGTCGGGCTTCTTCGGCGTTGCCGCCTTCTTCGCCTTCACCGGCTTCTTGCCGCCGCCCTTGGCGACGCGCTCGGCGATCAGGCCGATGGCCTCCTCGAGCGTGATTTCCAGCGGATCACGGCCGCGAGGGACGTTGGCGTTGGTCGACCCGTGCTTGATGTAGGGGCCGAAGCGGCCGTTGAGGATCTTGATCGCCTGGCCGTCCTCGGGATGGGCGCCCAGTTCCTTCAGCGCGGCGGCGGCGGTACGGCCGCCCTTGCCGCCGGCGCGCTTCTCGGCGAGCACGGCGACGGCACGATTCAGGCCGACGTCGAACACCTCATCGGCGCTCTCCAGATTGGCGTAGGTGCCTTCGTGCAGCACGAACGGCCCGTACCGGCCGATGCCGGCGACGATCACCTTGCCGTCCTCGGGATGCTTGCCGACCTCGCGAGGCAGCTCCAGCAGCCGCAGCGCCTTGTCGATGTCCATGCTGGCGGCGGGCCAGCCCTTGGGCAGGCTGGAGCGTTTGGGCTTGTCGCCCTCCGCCGGCGTCTCTTCGACATAATGGCCGAAGCGGCCATTCTTCAGCCAGACGGTCTGGCTGGTCTTCGGGTTGATGCCCAGTTCGCGGTCGCCCTCGGCCGCCTCGCCGTCGCCGTCAGGCTGGGCGATCGGGCGGGTGAAGCGGCATTCCGGGTAGTTTGAGCAGCCGATGAAGGCGCCGAACTTGCCGGTCTTCAGGCTCAACTGGCCGACGTTGCAGGTCGGGCAGAGGCGCGGGTCGGAACCGTCTTCCTTGGCCGGGAAGATGTGCGGGCCAAGCGCCACGTTCAGGGCGTCCAGCACGTTGGTCACGCGCAGCTCGGCGATCTCGCCAACAGCGGCGTGGAAGTCCTTCCAGAAGTCACGGAGGAACTGTTTCCAGTCCAGCTTGCCGTCGGAGACCAGGTCGAGCTTTTCTTCCAGCGCGGCGGTGAAATCGTATTCCACGTAGCGTTTGAAGAACTCCTCGAGGAAGGCCGTGACGAGCCGGCCCTTGTCCTCGGGAATGAAGCGGTTCTTGTCCATCCGGACATAGGCGCGATCGCGCAGCACGGTCAGAATGGACGCGTAGGTCGAGGGCCGGCCGATGCCGAGCTCTTCCATCCGCTTGACCAGGCTGGCTTCGGAGAAGCGCGGGGGCGGTTCGGTGAAGTGCTGATCGGCGCGGGCCGCGATCACCCGTGCGTCGGCGCCCTCGTTGATCACCGGCAGCTTGCCGGCGAAGTCGGCGTCCTCGCCTGCAGCCGGCGCGGTCTGGTCAGGATCGTCGCGGCCTTCCTCGTAGACGGCGAGGTAGCCCGGGAACTGCACGACCTGGCCGGTCGCGCGCAGGGCGGTCCGGCCGTCACTGCCTTCCAGTTCGACGGCGGTGCGTTCGATCCGGGCGGCCTCCATCTGGGAGGCGATCATCCGCTTCCAGATCAGCTCGTAGAGCCGGCCCATGTCGCTTTCGAGCTTCAGCTTGCCGGGATTGCGCTCCAGCGAGGTCGGCCGGATCGCTTCGTGCGCTTCCTGGGTGTTCTTGGCCTTGGTCTTGTAGAGGCGGGCGGACTCCGGAACGTAGTCCTTGCCATACAGGCCACTGATGACGCGGCGGGCCTCGTCGAGCGCCTCGGGCGCCGACTGGACGCCGTCGGTCCGCATGTAGGTGATCAGGCCGGTGGTCTCGCCGCCGATATCGACGCCTTCATAGAGCTTCTGCGCCGCCTGCATGGTGCGCTGGGCCGAGAAGCCGAGCTTGCGCGAGGCCTCCTGCTGCAGGGTCGAGGTGGTGAAGGGCGGCGGCGGGGTGCGGCGGGCCGGCTTCTTCTCGACCGAGGCGACCTTGAAGCTGCAGGCCTGCACGGCGGCGCGCGCGGCGGTCGCCGAGGCTTCATTGTTCAGGTCGAACTTGGTGAGCTTCTTGCCCTCGTGCTTGACGAGGCGGGCGAGGAAGGGCTCGGCTCCGGCGGAGACGTCGGCCTCGACCGTCCAGTATTCCTGGGTCCGGAAACGCTCGATCTCCAGCTCGCGGTCGACGATCAGGCGCAGCGCGACGGACTGGACCCGGCCGGCCGAGCGCGATCCGGGCAACTTGCGCCAGAGCACCGGCGAAAGCGTGAAACCGACCAGATAATCGAGGGCGCGGCGGGCCAGATAGGCCTCGACCAGCTCCATATCGATCTCGCGCGGGTTGGCGATGGCCTCCAGCACGGCGGTCTTGGTGATGGCGTTGAAGGTGGCGCGGCGGACGGTCACGTCCTTCAGCGCCTTCTTCTTGTTCAGGACCTCCAGCAGGTGCCAGCTGATCGCCTCGCCTTCACGATCCGGGTCGGTCGCGAGGAAGAGGGTGTCTGCGCCCTTCAGGGCGTCAGCGATGTCGCTCAGGCGCTTGGCGGACTTGGCGTCGACCTCCCAGCTCATCGAGAAGTCGTCGTCCGGCTTCACCGAGCCGTCCTTCGACGGCAGGTCGCGCACGTGGCCGTACGAGGCGAGAACCTTGTAGTCCGACCCCAGGTACTTGTTGATGGTCTTGGCCTTGGCCGGACTCTCGACGACGACGACGTGCATGCGGTCTCAATGACGGAGGAGCGGG
>CAIOHT010000069.1 GCA_903858185.1 uncultured Caulobacterales bacterium | reverse complement strand
GAGCGCATGCAGTGGTGGATGCGGCCCGGGCCGAGGCGCACCTGGCTGATCTCGAAGCCGCGGCCCTCGCCCAGCAGGATGTTCTCCTTGGGCACCCGGACGTTGTTGAGTTTGAGGTGCATATGGCCGCGCGGGGCGTGGTCGTGGCCGAACACCTGCATGCCGCCGAGGATCTCGACGCCCGGCGTGTCCATCGGGATCAGGATCTGCGACTGCTGGTACTGGGCGGCGGCGTTCGGGCTCGTCTTGACCATGCAGATCATGATCTTGCAGCGCGGATCGCCGGCGCCGGAGATGTAGTATTTCTCGCCGTTGATCACCCATTCGTCGCCGACGAGTTCGGCGCGCGTGGCGATGTTCTTGGCGTCGGACGACGCGACGTCGGGCTCGGTCATGGCGTAGCAGGAGCGGATTTCACCGTTCAGCAGCGGCTTGAGCCAGCGCTCCTTCTGCTCGGGCGTGCCGACCCGCTCCAGCACCTCCATATTGCCGGTGTCGGGGGCCGAGCAGTTGAGGCTCTCGGAGGCCAGCGGGCTCTTGCCCAGCTCCACGGCGATGTAGGCGTAGTCCAGGTTGGTAAGGCCCCGGCCGATCTCGCTGTCGGGCAGGAAGAAGTTCCACAGCCCGGAGGCCTTGGCCTTGTCCTTCGCGGTTTCCAGCAACTCCAGCTGACCGGGCGCCCAGCTCCAGCGATCCGTGCGGTTCTCGCCCAACCGGTAGAACTCCTCGGTGATCGGCTCGACGTTCTCGGCGATGTGGCGCTTGACCGCCTCCATCAAAGGCTTTGCGGACTCCGACATGGCCAGGTTGTTGAGCTCGGCCTCGGCGTCGGGACGGATATCGACGATCTTGTTCATGGCGGTCTCCCCGGATCGGTCGGGGAAAACCGCGATTGCGGCGCGCCCGACTCTGCGTCAAACAGTTGTTTGACTGTCACCCTAGAAGGGGGCGCCGTCGGGTCAATGCAAATCTCGCGGTGGCCCGCCTCCGGACGCTGATCTAGGCTGATGGCCAGACCCTGACGAACGCGCCTCCGAACAAGGACGACGACGCCATGACCGACCAGCTGATCGAGACCTTCGAAGACGGCATCGCCACCCTGACGATGAACCGCCCGGAGGCGCGCAACGCCCTGACCGGCGAGCTCCTGGCGGCCCTGTCCGCGGCGGCGCCGCGGCTGGCGATGGACCCGAAAGTCCGGCTGGTCGTCATCACCGGCGCCGGCGGCGCCTTCTGCGCCGGCGGCGATGTGAAGGGCTTTGTGGCCGGCCCCACCGGCGACGCGCCGACCTTCGACCAGCGGGTCAATGGCCTTCGCAACGGCATGGACCTGAGCCGCTGGCTGCATGAGATGCCCAAGCCGACCCTGGCTGTCATTCCCGGCGCGGCGGCGGGCGCGGGCCTGTCGATCGCCCTGGCCTGTGATTTCCGCATCGCGTCCGAAGACGCCAAGATGACCACCGCCTTCTCGAAGATCGGCGCCTCGGGCGACTATGGCGGCAGCTACTTCCTGTCGAAGCTGGTCGGCCCGGCGAAGGCGCGGGAGCTCTACTTCACTGCTGACGTGATCACCGGCGCCGAGGCCGCCCGCCTGGGCGTGGTCAACCGGGCCGTGCCCGCCTCCGAGCTCGCCGCCGAAGCCGCCGCCCTGGCCCGCCGCCTCGCTGACCTGCCGACCGTGGCCATCGGCTACATGAAGAAGAACCTCGCCGTCGCCGAGCACGGCACCCTGTCGGAGACGATGGACTCCGAGGCGATACACATGGTCCGCACCATGCAGACCGAGGATCACAAGGCCGCCTCGCTGGCCTTCGTCGAGAAGCGTCCGCCGGTTTTCCGCGGCCGCTAGGGGCCATCGAAACCCTTCAACAGATCAAACCCGAACGGGGAGCGCCGTCGCCATGGACCTCAAGGATCGCATCATCGTCGTCACCGGCGCCGCCAGCGGCATCGGCCGCGCCATGGCCCAGCGCTTCGCCGCCGAAGGACCGAAGCTGGTCGTCTGCGCCGACCGTGACGGCGCCGGCGCCAGGGCGACGGCCGAAAGCATGGGCGGTCTGGCCTTCACGGTCGATGTCAGCCGCGAGGCTGACATCCAGGGGCTGATCGAGACGGTCGAGCGCGATCACGGCCCGATCGACCTGTTCTGCTCCAACGCCGGCATCGGCGTCGGCGGCGGGGCCGAGGCGCCGAACGAGGACTGGCAGCGCATCTGGGACATCAATGTGATGGCCCATGTCTGGGCCGCCCGGCATCTGGTGCCGCTGATGGCCGCGCGCGGCGGCGGCTATCTGCTCAACACAGCCTCGGCCGCCGGCCTGCTGACCCAGATAGGCTCGGCGCCCTACGCGGTGACCAAGCACGCCGCCGTCGGGCTCGCCGAATGGCTGGCCATCACGCATGGCGACCAGGGCATCAAGGTGTCGGTCCTCTGTCCCCAGGCCGTGCGCACGGCCATGACCGCCGGCAATCCCGACGGCGTGGCCAGCGTCGACGGCATGATGGAGCCCGAGCCGCTCGCCGAGATGGTCGTCCAGGCGATCGCGGCCGAACAGTTCCTGATCCTGCCGCATCCGCAGGTGCTGGACTACATGCGCAACAAGACCGCCGACTATGGCCGCTGGATCGGCGGCATGCGCAAGCTGAACCGCCGCTACGAAGGCTGACGCCACCCGGCCAACCAGCAGGATAGGCCACGAGTGATCCAGTTTCGGCGGGCCTGCGTAAGCAGTCCAGAACGGCGGCGAAATCGATTCCCGGAATATCGGAAGTCGATGCGATCAGCCTGATCCTGCCGACAGTGGAAAATGGGGGCGCGGTTAGCGCAATGATCAATATTCGTCGCTATGTTGTATTTGCGTGGAATTACATCTTCAATCACGAAGTGAGCCCCCTGCGACACATCGATGATGTGGCGATCAGGCACTATGTGCTCCAGGCGCTGGGCTTCATGTGGGCCGTCAGCTCCTGTGTGGCTCTGGGCAGCTATACGGTCCTTGCCGCAAGTATCGTCGGCCATGCCGTGCTTGTCGCCGCTGCGGCCGTCACGGTCGCGACCTACACGGCCGCCACGGTGCGGCCCGCACTGTTCAGGTCGAACCGCGGTCGCCGCCCCGATGGCGAGCACGAGTAAGGTCGGGTTGAGCATCCTGGCTCCGCAGCGGTCCTTTTTCGCGCCAGACTGTCCACGGGAACGCGCACGCGCGCCCCGCGGCGAGGAGATGCTCCATGGATCCTGAAGCCATGCGCATAGGTATCGTCGGGGCCGGCCTGGCGGGTCTCGCCTGCGCCGCCCGCCTCAGCAGCGGGGGTTTCCCCGTGCAGCTGTTTGACAAGGCGCGTGGAGCGGGCGGGCGAATGTCCGCCCGGCGCGTTGATACCCCCCTCGGCGAGGTCGGCTTCGACCACGGCGCCCAGTATTTCACGGCGCATGGCGCCGCCTTCAGGTCGCGTGTTGAGCAGTGGGCGATGGACGGGATCGTCGCTCCCTGGTCCGCCGCGGGTCCGGGCGCCTGGGTCGGTGTCCCGGGCATGAATGCGCCGGTGCGGGCGTTGGCGGCGGAACAGAAAGTGCGCTGGGGCTGCCAGGTGGAAGCACTGTCGCGCGAGGGACCGGTCTGGCGCCTCACCGGCGGCGGCGAAGATCTCGGGCAGTTTGACGCAGTAATCCTGGCCCTGCCGGCTGAGCAGGCGACGGTGCTGATTGGCGAGCATGATCCGGCTCTCGCGGCGCGTGCGGCGACATCGCGGACCCAGCCTTGCTGGACGGTCATGGCGGCCTTCGATCAGCCCTTGCCCATTGTGGCGCATGTCCTGCGCGACGAGGGCCAGATCGGCTGGGCGGCGCGAAACACCTCCAAGCCGGGGCGTGGCCCGATCGAGGCCTGGGTCGTGCAGGGAAACCCCCTGTGGTCACAGGCGCATCTCGAAGAGTCGGCCGAGACGATCTGTCAGGCCCTTCTGGCCGCGCTGCAGCAGCATGCCGACGGCCCGATACCCCGCCCGATTGCGATCCAGGCTCACCGCTGGCGTTTTGCGCGATCTGCGGCGGGATCGGAAGGCGCGCTCTGGTCCGCGCTGACCGGCCTCGGGTGCTGCGGCGACTGGCTGATCAGCCCCCGTGTCGAGAGCGCCTGGGACTCCGGGCAGGCCCTTGCTGATCGCGTGCTTGCTCACGCTCGCCGGGGCTAGCGTCCCGTCCGGTCACCTCTCGCCGGCGGCTCGAATCTCAGTCTGCAAAGACCGCAAGGCCGAAGGCGAGCCCGACCAGGGCGAACAGCGTGAGCTGGCCTCTCAGGCTGGCGTACCAGGTCGGAACGGTGGTCGCCCGCATATCCCAGAGGCCCTGGACAAGATGGGCCAGGGCAAGACCGGCCAGTTGCCAGCCACGCCATTCGGCCGGGATCATCAAGAGCCCGAAGCCGGCGAGAGTCGGCAGCATGGCGAGAGATACGATCCGGTTCTCGATATGGGGCGTCGCAACGGCCATGCCCCACCGCCCGCCGCCCAGAAAGGACAGGATCAGGGCCGCGTAGACGGCCAGCGCCGCCCCGGCGATCGGCGCCGCGATTGGCCAGAGCCAACCGACCAGCGCCGGCGCCAGGAAGGGGATCAGTCCCAGCCGGCCGAGGCGCAGGACCCGGGCCGGTGTTGAGGTCGAAAGATGAGGCGTCATGCGAACCGTCAATGAGCTGGCCGCCGGCTCACGTCAGGCCGGTCGGAACCCTTGAGCTAGGTCGCCAAACCCTGTCGGGAAGCGTTGCTCCCGCCGGTGATGCCGTTCGATCAGCCTTGCGCGGGGTCGTCGAAGCCGACGAACACAGCGGCCTCATCGACGGACTTGCGTTCGGAAACCACGGCGTTTGCCGGGAAGGTCTCGTCCGGCCAGCCCAGCGCGATGCTCTTCATGATGATCTGGTCATCGGCGATTCCGGCGTGCTCGCGCACCACCGGGGACTGCATGATCCCCTGGCTGTTGATCACCGCGCCCAGGCCGCGCGACCAGGCGGCATTGACCAGAGCGGTCGCCACGGCGCCGCAGTCGAACGGCGTGTCGTCACTGCCGTCCAGCACACGGTCATAGGTCACGATCACGCAGACGGGCGCGTCGAACTGTCGAAAGCCGCGCAGCACCCAGTCCTGACGCATCTCTGCGTCGTCGCGGGCAATGCCCATGGCGGAGAACAGCTGCTTGGCGACGCCGACCTGCCGGTCGCGATGCTGACCTGCAAAGGCCTGGCCGGTGCGGAACTCTCGTGATTGCGGCACGCCGGCCAGGGTGCGCTCGGTGTTGCCGGCGCGGATCCGGTTCAGGGGTTCGCCCGTGACGACATAGAAGTTCCACGGCTGGGTGTTCATCGACGACGGCGCACGCATCGCCAGGGCGAGGATTTCCTCGATCAGCGCCCTCGGAACGGGATCGGGCTTGTAGCCGCGGATGCTCCGGCGGCCGCGGACAACGTCATCGAACTGCATGTGTAACCCTGGAAACCTGCGATGGAACACAGACGTTTGAGACTTGTGACGCCCCGTCAGTCCAGCGGAAAATGACCAGCGGCGCGGCCGGGCGGCCGGGTCGGCGGCGCTAGGCCTGTGTTTCGGCGTCGCGCGCGGGCGCCCCGTCCGGGGCCTTCCCGGGTCTGGTTCCAAACCAGGCGAAGGCGATGAATACCGCCTGCAAGGGTATGCGGATCCACAGATAGTAAGGCGCGTTGGCGTAGCTCGGCGTGTTGCTCGCAACCGTCCAGCCGTAGATGTTGAACGGCAGCACCAGCAGCAGATAGACGATGATCGCCCAGCCGGTGATCCGCGCCCAGCGCGTCCAGATCAGGACCGCGAACGCCAGTTCCAGCACGCCGCTGGCGTAGCTGGACTCGAGCCGTAGCGGAAAGAACGGGGGAATCAGGTCCACCACCCCCTGTGGATGCAGGATGTGGCCGTAGAGGCCGAAGAAGCCGAACATCAGGGACAGGTAGAGCCTGAAGACGTTGGCCCACCTGAACCGCACCGATCGCCGGAGAAAGCTGACCAGCGCCACGACAAGGACGGGGCCGACGATCATGGCAAGCAAAGGCAGCAGCTCGGACACGTGATTCTCCCGGCATCGACGCCCGGACCTGGCGCCAGGCAGCGCCGGAATGCAATCGCCAGGATGTCGTCCACCCGAGGTTCGCCCGTCAGCGCCTTCGAATTTGCCTGACCCGAAGGCTGGCGCTCGCCTGTCGCCCGCGCTAGCAGACCGCCCCATGATCCGCCTCGACAACATCTCCAAGCAGAACGGCCACCAGATCCTGTTCATCGAGGCCTCGATGGGGGTCCAGAAGGGCGAAAAGGTCGGGCTGGTCGGCCCCAACGGCGCCGGCAAGACGACGCTGTTCCGGATGATCACCGGCCAGGAGCAACCCGACGACGGGCTGGTCGTGATCGATCCCGGCATGACCATCGGCTACTTCAGCCAGGACGTCGGCGAGATGTCGGGACAGAGCGCGGTCGCCGCGGTGATGGACGGCGTCGGCCCCGTCAGCGCGCTCGCCGCCGAGATGTCGGCGCTCGAAGCGGCCATGGTCGATCCCGAACAGGCCGACCGGCTCGACGCCGTCATGGAGCGCTACGGCGAGGTGCTGGAGCGCTTTCAGGAACTGGACGGCTATGCGCTGGAAGCGCGGGCGCGCGAGGTGCTGGCCGGTCTCAGCTTCAGCCAGGAGCGCATGGACGCAGATGTCGGCCTGCTGTCCGGGGGCTGGAAGATGCGCGTGGCGCTGGCCCGCATCCTGCTGATGCGCCCCGACGGCATGCTGCTGGACGAACCCAGCAACCACCTCGACCTGGAAAGCCTGATCTGGCTGGAGGCCTTCCTCAAGAACTACGACGGCGCGCTGCTGATAACCTCGCACGACCGCGCCTTCATGAACCGCATCATCGGCAAGGTGGTGGAGATCGATGCCGGTTCGCTGATCACCTATTCGGGCGATCTCGACTTCTACGACCAGCAACGCGCGTTGAGCGAAACGCAACGCCAGGCCCAGTACGAGCGCCAGCAGGCGATGCTGGCCAAGGAAATCAAGTTCATCGAGAAGTTCAAGGCCCGCGCCTCGCACGCCGCCCAGGTCCAGAGCCGGGTCAAGAAGCTCGACAAGATCGACCGCGTTGAGGCGCCGCGTCGTCGCCAGACGGTCCAGTTCGAGTTCCGAAGCCCGCCGCGGTCGGGTGACGACGTGATCAACCTGCGGGGCGTCCACAAGGGCTACGGCGACCAGCCGATCTACGAGGACTTCGATTTCCTTGTGCGCCGCAAGGAGCGCTGGTGTGTCCTCGGCGCCAACGGCGCGGGCAAGTCGACGCTGCTGAAGCTGGTCGCGGGCGCCATCACACCCGACCAGGGCGCGGTCAACATCGGGGCCAGCGTCCGGATGGGCTACTTCGCCCAGCACTCCATGGATCTGCTGGACGGCGAGGACACGATCTTCGAATCCTTGGAGAGCGCGTTCCCGCAGGCGGGGCAGGGCGCGTTGCGCACCCTGGCGGGCTGCTTCGGCTTCTCCGGCGACGATGTCGAAAAGCCCTGCCGGGTCCTGTCAGGCGGCGAGAAGGCGCGTCTGGTCATGGCCGGCATGCTGTTCGATCCACCGAACCTGCTGGTGCTCGACGAGCCGACCAACCACCTCGACATGGCGACCAAGGAGATGCTGGTCGCGGCCCTGGCGGACTTCGAGGGCACGATGCTCTTCGTCTCGCACGACCGCCATTTCCTGGGCGCCCTGTCGAACCGCGTGCTGGAGCTGACTCCCGACGGCGCCCACCAGTACGGCGGCGGCTACACCGAGTATGTCGCCCGCACAGGCCAGGAAGCGCCGGGCCTGCATCCGGGCGGATAGTGCCCCGGGCGCTGAGGCCGTCTGCCTCCGCCAAACCGTCACGCCCTTCCGGCGCCGCAGACCGGGCGGGCGCCCTCCCGAAGGGATGCCGTCTTGACGACCGGCCGGACATCCGGAAGTCAGGACCCTCGTCTTGTCGCCCCCGCACGGGTTCCGGTCCGTGCGGTGCGTCTCTTTTCAGCAGCAGGTTTGTGATCGTGACCCAGCCCGACAGCCGCCACCTCGTCGACCCGCAACTCCTGCCGATGCTGGAGGCCTTTCCGACCGTCGCCATCACGACAGAGATGCTGCCGGCGATGCGCGCCCGGCCGCCATGGTTTCCGGTCAGTCCCGATGACATCGGCCGCACCGACCTGACGGTGCGCAAGGTTCCCGGTCCCGACGGCGCGCCGGAGGTCGAGGTCTGGATCTACCGGCCGCGCGATGCCGTCGGTCCGCTGCCCTGCATCTTCCACATCCACGGCGGCGGCTATGTCGCCGGCGACGCGGCCCAGAACGAGGGCGGGCATCGCCCGCTGGCCGCCAGCCTCGGCTGCTGCATCGTCTCGGTGAACTACCGCCTGGCGCCGGAGACGCCGCATCCCGGCCCGGTCGAGGACTGCTACGCGGCCCTGGCCTGGCTGTTCGCCAGTGCCGACGATCTGCAGATCGATCCCGCGCGAGTCGGGATCATGGGCGAGAGCGCCGGCGGCGGCCTCGCCGCGGCGCTGGCGCTGCTGGTGCGCGATCGTGGCCAGTTCCGACTGGCATTCCAGCACCTGATCTATCCGATGCTGGACGACCGGACCTGCATCTCGGCCGATCCGCATCCGTTCGTCGGCGAGTACATCTGGACCGCCCATAACAACCATTTCGGCTGGTCGAGCCTGCTGGGTCACGCGCCGGGGATCGAGGGCGTCTCGCCCTACGCCGCGCCCGCCCGCGCCGAGGACCTGTCCGGCCTGCCGCCGACCTTCATCTCGACCGGCTCACTCGACCTGTTCCTGGAGGAGGACCTGGAGTACGCCCGCCGCCTGCTGCGCGCCGGGGTGCCGGTGGAGCTGCACGTCTATCCCGGCGGCTTTCACGCCTTCAACGTCGCGCCCGGCGTTACCATCGCCGCCATGGCCCGCCGCGACAGCGCCGATGCGCTCGCCAGGGCGCTGGCATAGCCGTGGCGTGAACCCGGTCGGGGAGGGGCGGGGACGGTCTGGCGGTGAAGGCAGCCGCTCCCCGACGGGTCTCCGATGTCCAGCTCTAAACCGGCACGGTGATGTGCTTGCCGCCGAACACCGCCTGCCAGTTCTCGATCTCGCTGACCACGATGTCGTCGGCGGCATGGGCCAGTTCCGACACCCGGGCGTAGTCGAGCGCGCTGTCGGGCGCGGTCAGCAGCAGCTGGATCCGGCCGGCCACCGCGTCGAGCTTTTCGGCGGTGACTTCCGAGATCGCCGAGAACCGTTCGAAGTCGCCGAAGTAGCGCACCCCCGCGATGGCCCCGCCGAAGGTCGGCAGCAGCACGCCCAGGAAGGTGAACAGGTAGGAGAGGTGCGCGGCGATTTCCTTGTCGATCAGGTGAAGCGCGCCGCCGCCCTTCAGCAACAGGTAGCCGCTGACCGAGGCCACGGCGAGGGTGAACAGGCTCTCTGAAAGCTTGTCCAGGTTGTGGTGCGCCTGCGCCAGCCGGCGGGCCTTGTAGCGGTGATAGTCGCGCTGGCGGACCACATGGTCGAGCAGCAGGGACTCAATGGCCGCGCGCAGGTAGGCCGCGGTCACGCGAACCGGCGGCAGACCGAGATCGCGCAGGCCATGACGGGCATACCACTCCGGCCAGGAGGTGTGGGCCCCGCGCGGCCAGCGGCCGGTTGGCCTCGCCACGCCGAGCATCAGCAGGATCGGGGCGTGACGGAAATATTCGGCCACCCGCCGGGTCTCGAACCAGCGACCATGCCAGCGCCGCTTCTGGCCGACAAAAGTGATCCCCAGGATGCCGCTCAACAGGGCCAGTTCGAACAGGGCGAACATCCACTTCTGCCCACTCGTCGCGAACGGCAGATAGGCGATGCCGCCGACGATGGCGAAAGCCGAGAACAGGAAGCTGAGGATCATGCCGCCGCGATAGGTGTCCGACAGGCGCGCGGAGATGCCGTCGGCCCAGGCGAACCGGCGCAGCACATCCGTGCGGACCTTGCCGACGTAGTCGCTGTCCTGGCCGGGCAGGGCCGAAGCGGCGGCCAGGACGGGCGCACCGCTGCCGCTGGCGATCTCATCGGGCGTCTCGTAGGTCTGGGTCAGGTTGCGGAAACGGCCCTTCACGTCGTCGGCCCCGAACAGCGCCTCCATCCGGCGATAGCCGTGCCAGAAAGGGTTGCTGCGCGGACGCCAGCGCTCGGCGTCGAGGGCCTGGAGGCCATGCAGCGGCGTGTGGTGCGGGTCAGGCTTCTTGCCGGCGGTAGGCTGCATCGCCTCCCGCACCAGCTGGACCAGCGCATCGTCGCGGTCATCGTCGGCCGGGGCGCCCGCCGCGATCACGGCCAGGGACTCGGGGGCGTGCAGGATCCGCCAATGTTCCGGCGCGCGGGCGTCGATCCAGACCACCGGCGCGCCCATGTCGAGCGCCAGGGCGATGGTATGGCCGGTGCCGCCCACGAAGCTGGTGCTGGCGCCGTCCCAGACCGCGACGATGAAATCCGACTGCTCGATCAGCACCTGGGCGGCGAGCGCCACACGTTCCGAGGTCTGGAAGCTGTAGGCCTGCGCGCGCGCGACGTCGGTCGGCTCTTCCAGCCGGGCGAGATAGAGGGCGGCGATGGTCTCGTCGCGGTCGGCCAGCTCAAAGACGCGAGCCTTCGCCTCCAGATCGGCGATGACCTTCGCCCGCGCCCGGGTCGCCGCGCCGCATTTACCCTTGCCGGTCAGCAGGCTGCGGGCCTCCTCGACGCTCTCGGGGTGAGCATTGATGGCGGCGTTCAGCGCCCGGCCGAAGGGCAGCGGCGCGGCCAGTTCCCACCCTCGCGCCAGAGCCTGGGCCGAGGCCATCTGGTCCAGCCCGTCGACCAGCATTGACTGCAGCCGCGTCGGCGCCCGGGAGTTCGGGCCCAGCAGCGGCGGCTCGGCGGCCACGGCGGCGGCGATGGCGTCGAACACCCCGGCCAGCGTGGCCTCGATCGCCGCCCGGTTTGCGGCGAAGGCGGCGTTGCTCTCACGGTGGCCGGTGACCCCGATCGACAGGCGGATGCGCGGCGCCGGCGGCGCGAGGGGGGCGGATGCGGCGCTCATGCCTCGCCCTGCGCCTCGGCCCAGAGGGCGCGGATGTGGGCGATGTGCTCGTCCAGAACAGGATTGCCGATCATCACCCGCTGGAACCACGTCTCCATCTGAGCGAGCGACCAGTCGACCGTTCGCGCCAGGGCGAACAGTCGCCGGGCTTCGGCCTGTCGACCCAGGTGACGGTAGCAGATCGCCTGCTGCAGCCGGATGATGCTGCCGTCGGGATTGAGGGCGAGGCTTTCATCCAGCTGATCCATCGCCTCGTCCCACCGACCGGCCCGAATGAGCGCGTTGGCCTTCATGGCGAAAACGGACCAGAGCAGCGGTGATCCCTGCATCAACCGAAAGCTCGTCGCGCAGTGTTCCAGCGCCTCGTCGGTGCGATCAAGAAAGCTGCACGCTGTTCCGTAGGCATAGTGAGCCTGCCCGTTGCCCGGCAACCTGGCGACAGCCCGGGCAAGGCATCGATGGGCTTCTTCCCTGTACCCGCTGTAAATCAGCGCCCCGCCCACATAGGTCAGGACAAGGGGATCTTCCGGTCCCAACTCCAGGGCGCGATCGACATGCCGCCGGATCAGCTTGACCTCCTCCGCATCGTCGAGGCTCGAGAGCAGATACAGGACGGCCGAAGCCTGGGCCGCCGCCGCGTGGGCCAGCGCGTAGTTCGGATCAATGGCGACCGCGTTTCGCGCGTCCTCGAGGCCGCGCAACAGGCTGGGGGCGTCCAGATGCTGGGTCGTCGAAAGGCTGCGCATTACCGCTTCCCAGGCGGTGAGGTCGCCCGGCTTTCTGAGCGCCCTTTCCATTTCCAGGTTGGACACCTGTATATCCAGCCGGGCGGCGACCTCCATCACAAGCTCTTCCTGCAGGTCGGCCAGTTCCGTCAGCGGACGGTCGAACCGCCCGGCCCAGAGGACTTCGCCCGTCGCCGCTTCCAGCAGCTGGGTCGTGACTCTCAGGGCCGATCCGACCCGGCGGACATTGCCCTCCATCAGGTAGCGAACGTCCAGTTGCCGCCCGACCGCGGCCGGATCGGTGATCGTCTCCCGGCGGAGATTGGCGGTCGCCATGCTGCCCAGCACCCGCATGTGGGCGCCCTGGGCCAGGGCGGCGATCACATCCTCGACCATCCCTTCGGCGAACACCTCATCGTCGGCGAGGCCTGACCGGTTGGTGAAGGGCAACACCGCGAGCGTCGGCGCCGAGCCCCGCTTGCCGGCGCCACGGACCGGCGGGACAGGGTCCGGCTCGGGGGGGGCGACGGT
>CAIOHT010000068.1 GCA_903858185.1 uncultured Caulobacterales bacterium | reverse complement strand
GCCTGCATCGTCCACCCCTCCACGCCCATCGCCGCCTGGCGCAGGGCCTCGGAGCGGGTGGGATGGGGGTGGCAGGTGCGGGCGACGTCTTCGGACGAGGCCGAGAACTCCATGGCCACGCAGTATTCGGCGATCAGATCGCCGACGTTGGGGCCGATCATGTGGACGCCGAGAATGCGGTCAGTTTTCGCATCGGCCAGCACCTTCACGAAGCCCTCGCCCTCGTGGTTGATCTTCGCCCGGCTGTTGGCGCTGAACGGGAACTTGCCGACCTTGTAGGCGACGCCCGCGGCCTTCAGCTCCTCCTCGGTCTTGCCGACCGTGGCGACTTCGGGGGCGGTGTAGATGACGCCGGGGATCAGGTCGTAGTTCACGTGGCCGGCCTTGCCGGCGATCAGCTCGACGCAGGCGACGCCCTCGTCCTCGGCCTTGTGGGCCAGCATCGGGCCGCTGGTCACGTCGCCGACGACCCAGACGCCGCCGACGCCGGTCTTGAAGTGATCGTTGGCGATGACGCCGCGCTTGTCGGGGGTGATGCCGACCGTCTCCAGGCCCAGGCCCTCGGTGAAGGGCCGGCGGCCGATGGCCACCAGCACATAGTTGGCTGCCAGGGTCTGGGGCTCGCCGCCCTTGACCGGCTCCATGGTGATCTCGACGCCGCTGGCGCTGGCGGTCGCGCGGGTGACCTTCTGGCCCAGCTGGAACTTGAAGCCCTGCTTGGTAAGGGAGCGCTGGAAGGTCTTGGCGGTTTCCTCGTCCATGCCCGGGCAGACGCGGTCGAGGTATTCGATCACCGTCACCTCGGCGCCGAGCCGGCGCCAGACGCTGCCCAGTTCCAGGCCGATGACGCCGGCGCCGATGACTACGAGGTGACCGGGCACTTCGGGCAGCGACAGGGCGCCCGTGGAATCGACGATGCGCTTGTTGTCGACCGTCACGCCGGGCAGCGGCGTGGGCTCCGAGCCCGTGGCGATGATGATGTTCTTCGTCTCAAGCACCGTCTCGGCGCCGTCGACGGCCTTCACGACCACCTTCCCGGGACCGTTGATGCGGCCCCAGCCCTTGATCCACTCGACCTTGTTTTTCTTGAACAGGAACTCGATGCCCTTGGTCAGGGCCGTCACGCTCTCGGTCTTCTGGGCCATCATCTGCGGCAGGTTCAGCTTCGGCTTCACCTCGATGCCGAGCGTGGCGAACTCCGGACCTGCGGCGGCGGCGTAGAGCTCGGACGCGTGCAGCAGGGCCTTGGACGGCATGCAGCCGACATTCAGGCAGGTGCCGCCGAGGGTCTCGCGGCCCTCGACCAGGCCGACCTTGAGGCCCAGCTGGCCGGCGCGGATCGCTGCATTGTAGCCGCCGGGACCGCCCCCGATGATGACGACGTCGTACTGGGCCATGGAAGGAGCCGCCTGTCTGAGTGTGCGCACAACATATGGGGCCTGCTCGCCCCCTGCGCGAGGCGGTTTAAGGCGCCGGCGCCCTAGGTCAACACGCCCCGCTCAAAAAGCAGCAGCACCAGCCCTGTCATGACCAGCCAGATGACGAAGGCGTTGGTCGTGCGACGACGTCCAATGACCTCCGACTCGTCTTCCGGCGGCAGGGCCCTGGCGGCCCAGGCGAGATAGGCGGCCTGCGAGGCGGCGTTGAGCAGGAAGGCCACGACCGCCGCCTTCAGCAGGAAGATCAGCAGCAGGCCGCTGACGGCCGTCAGGCCACTGGCAATGAACATCGCGACGCTGCGGGTCCGTTCGACGGGGTCCGTCGCCTTGAGGCTTATCTGCGAGACGGCGTTGTCGAGAAGGGCGTTCATGCGCCAGGCCCGCATCGCGACGACGCCGCCCACCACATAGAATAGGCCAACGGCCCGGGCGAACCAGCCGAGACCTTCGAGAAGTGTATCGTTCATGGCGCCCCTTCGGTCAGCCCCGGTTGAAATGGGCGTCCGTCTCCCCGAGAGTCTTCTTGCCGGTCGGCGCCAGCAGGCAGAACAGCTCGAACAGGGCGGCGGTCGCTACCTTCAGAAGGGTGGTCTGGGCCGCGCCCTCGGCCGGGCTTCCGCCTCGACCACGGTCATCTCATGTGCTGGTTGAAGTACCGCGGCCTGGGCGTATGCGGTCCCAGGATGGTCGCCACCAGAAACAGGAAGATGAACTCTGCCACCAGCAGCTGCCAGGCGCCGGTGCGCTCGGCCGCGGCAGCGCTCTCCAGCGCCTTGCGGCCGAAATAGAGCCAGGCGCCGCCCTCGATAACGAGCGCGCCCATCGACCAGCCGACCGCGTCCATGATCGCGCTGCGCGTGGTCCAGGCCGCGCGCAGGCGCATCAGCAGGGCGGGCAGGGCGACGAACCAGGGCAACCAAAGCCAGCCGGCCATCATCGCCGACAGGGGCGACAGTTGTTCAGGCAGGCGACCCACTAGGGCGTCGATGACCGTCCGCGGCGCCTCGGGCGACAGGAGCTTCGCGGCGTGGGGAAAGGCGAAGACAAAGGCGAACGCCAGGAAGAAGGGCGCCATCCAGAGCATAGGCTTGCCGTGAATTTGCTCGAAGGCCTTGACCTCGGCTGCGGCCGCGACCGCCTCGGGCGGCGCCTTTGAGCGGACTTTTCGGGCCTTCGGCGCGGGGCCCGCCTTGTCGGGGCGGCGCAGCCGCGCGGCGATCGCGCGCCAGGCGTCGATCATCCGTTGCCAGTTGCCGGGCGGTGGCCCGTCGATGATCGGATTGTTCTGGTTCAAGAAGACCCCCTCATGCAGGCGGCTACGGCGGATCGAAAATCAGCAGGTTGAGCGCAATGAACAGCGCCGCGCCGCCGCCCACCAACAGCAGAATGGCGAGGCCGAGCAGCGCGCCCGTCGAGGATTCACCGATCAGTGAGCCGGAGCGTTTGCGCGCCAGCGCCAGGTAGCTGGCGGCCGCGCCGCCCAGCAGGAACAGCACCGCAGCCAGCTCCATCCGCGTGGGCGGCGTCTCTACCGGCGCCTCGTCATCGGGTTCAGGTGTTCGGGCGTTCTGGCCCAGCATGGCGCGCGCGTCGTGGACGTCGTCTTCGGGCGCGGTAAGGCGGAAGCCACCCAGCGCCTGCTGTTCCATCCAGAAAACGGCACCGTAGTGGGTATCGCAGACGCTAGCGTCGATTCCGACGGAGCGCAGCAACCCGGCGGCGATATGCGCCTCGGGCAGCGACGCGAACCGTTTGACCTCGACCAGAGCCATACCACCCCGCTTTCAGCGGAGAGCATGGCGCGGGATCAGACGTCCAGCAACAGGCGTTGAGGGTCTTCGATGGCTTCCTTGACCTTGACCAGGAAGGTCACGGCGCCCTGGCCGTCGACGACGCGGTGGTCGTAGCTCAGGGCCAGGTACATCATCGGACGGACCACGACCTGGCCATTCACGACCATCGCCCGGTCCTTGATGGCGTGCATGCCAAGGATGCCCGACTGCGGGGCGTTGAGGATCGGGGTCGACATCAGCGAGCCGTAGATGCCGCCGTTGGTGATCGAGAAGGTGCCGCCCTGCATGTCCTCGATGGCCAGATGGCCGTCGCGGGCCTTCTTGCCCAGGGCGCCGATGGCCTTTTCGACCTCGGCCAGGCCCATGGCGTCGGCGTCGCGCACGACGGGGACAACCAGACCCTTTTCCGTGCCGACGGCGATACCGATGTCGTAGTGGTTCTTGTAGACGATGTCGGTTCCGTCGATCTCGGCGTTGACGTCCGGGACCGCCTGAAGGGCCGCGACGACGGCCTTCACGAAGAAGCTCATGAAGCCGAGCTTCACGCCGTGCTTCTTCTCGAAGCTGTCCTTGTACTGGTTCCGCAGCGCCATCACCGCGCTCATGTCGACCTCGTTGAAGGTCGTCAGCATGGCGGCGTTGTTCTGGGCTTCCTTCAGGCGGCGCGCGATGGTCTGGCGCAGGCGGGTCATCTTCACCCGCTCCTCGCGCTCATGCAGGGCGCGGGGCGCAGCCGGCGCGGCGACCGGCGCCGGGGCGGCGGCGCGGCTTTCCAGCGCAGCCAGGGCGTCACCCTTGGTGATGCGGCCGTCCTTGCCTGACCCGGCGACGGTCGCGGGGTTCAGACCGGTCTCGGTGACGATGCGCTGGACCGAGGGGGCCAGCGGCGCGGCGGCAACCGGCGCGGGAGCTGGCGCCGCAGGCGCGGGAGCCGGTGCGGCGACAGGCGCCGGTGCGGACGCTGCGGCGGGTTTGGCGGCGGCGGCGCCGGCGGCGACCACGCCCAGCAGGGCCCCCGGGACCACGGTCTCGCCATCGGCGGCGGCGATCGATTCCAGCACTCCGTCAGTCGGGGATGCGACCTCCAGGCTGACCTTGTCGGTTTCAAGCTCGACGAGGATCTCGTCCTTCCTGACCGCGTCGCCGGGCTTTTTGGTCCAGCGGGCCACCGTTGCTTCCGTGACGGATTCGCCCAGGGCGGGAGTCATGATGTCGGCCATGGTCAGGTCTTTCGTATCTCGTGCAGGTCAGTCGGGGCGGGCTTGCGGGCGTCAGGCGAAGGCTTCGGCGAGGAAGGTCTCGAGTTCCCGCTGGTGCCGGCTCATCTGGCCGGCGGCGGTCGAGGCGGAGGCCGGGCGGCCGACGTAGCGGGCGCGCTTTGCCTTGATCGACAGGCGATCCAGGGTCAGCTCCAGCCAGGGATCGACGAAGGTCCAGCCGCCCATGTTCTTGGGTTCTTCCTGACACCAGACCAGCTCGGCATTGGCGAAACGGGCCATCACCTGCATCACCGACTTCATCGGCCAGGGATAGAACTGCTCCAGGCGCAGGATGTAGACATCGTCACGGCCGGTCTTGGCCCGGGCGTCGACCAGATCGAAGTAGACCTTGCCCGAGCAGATGATCACGCGGGTGATCTTGTCGTCAGGCTGAAGGGTCACGCCGCCGACGTCGCAGCCGGCCTCGGCCCCGTCGACCATCACGCGGTGGAAGGACGAGCCCTCGGCCAGGTCGGCGAGGTTGCTGACCGCCTTCTTGTGCCGCAGCAGGCTCTTGGGGGTCATCACCACCAGCGGCTTGCGGAACTCGCGGTGCATCTGCCGGCGCAGGGCGTGGAAGTAGTTGGCCGGCGTCGAGCAGTTGAGGACCTGCATGTTGTCCTCGGCGCAGGACTGCAGGAAGCGCTCGAGGCGGGCGGAACTGTGTTCCGGACCCTGGCCCTCGTAGCCGTGCGGCAGCAGCATGACGAGGCCGCTCATCCGCAGCCACTTGCGCTCACCTGAACTGATGAACTGGTCGATGACCACCTGGGCGCCGTTCACGAAGTCGCCGAACTGGGCTTCCCAGAGCGTCAGGGTGTTGGGGTCGGCGAGGCTGAAGCCGTATTCGAAGCCGAGCACCGCCTCTTCCGACAGCGCCGAGTCGATGACCTCGAAGTTGGCCTGGCCGGACCGGATGTTGTTGAGGAAGGTGTAGTGTTCCTCGGTGGTCTGGTCGATCAGGTCGCAATGGCGCTGGGTGAAGGTGCCGCGCACGCTGTCCTGGCCGCTGAGACGCACCGGGATGCCCTCGTCCAGCAGGGTGGCGAAGGCCAGGTGTTCGGCCGTGCCCCAGTCGAGGCCCTCACCACTGTCGATGGCGGCACGCCGGCCCTCGATGACGCGGCGGACCGTCTTGTGGGCGTCGATCCGCTCGGGGATCGTCGTGATTGCCCGGCCGAGATCGACCAGCTTCTGCAGCGACACGCCGGTCTGGCCCCGCCGCTCCTCGTCGCCGGGCAGGGTCAGGCCCGCCCACTTGCCGTCGAGCCAGTCGGCCTTGTCGGCCTTGTAGGTCTTGCCGGCCTCGAACTCCGCCTCGAGGAAGGCGTCGAACTCGCCAATCCAGCCGGCGATATCCTCTTCCGTGGCGACGCCCTCGGCGATCAGCCGGCGGGAATAGAGCTCGCGGGTCGAGGGGTGGTCCTTGATCTTCGCGTACATCAGCGGCTGGGTCATCGTGGGGTCGTCCCCCTCGTTGTGACCAAAGCGCCGGTAGCAGAACATGTCGACGACCACGTCCTTGCCGAACTTCTGGCGGTACTCGGTGGCTACCTTCGCGGCGTAGACCACGGCCTCGGGATCGTCGCCGTTGGCGTGGAAGATCGGCGCCTCGACCATCAGCGCCACATCCGACGGATAGGGGCTGGTGCGCGAGTAGCGCGGGTCGGTGGTGAAGCCGATCTGGTTGTTGACGATGAAATGGACCGTCCCGCCCGTCCGGAAGCCGCGCAGGCCCGACAGGGTGAAACACTCCGCCACCACGCCCTGGCCGGCGAAGGCCGCGTCGCCATGCATCAGCAGCGGCAGGACGTGCGTGCGGCCGGCGTCCGGCGTCTCGCGCAGGGTGAAGGCCTGTTTCGCCCGCGCCTTGCCCAGCACCACCGGGTTGACGATCTCGAGGTGGCTTGGGTTGGCGGTCAGCGACAGGTGGACGGTGTTGTCGTCGAACGAACGGTCCGACGAGGCGCCCATGTGATATTTGACGTCGCCCGAGCCCTCGATGTCCGAAGGCAGCGACGTGCCACCCTGAAACTCGTGGAAGATGACGTGGTAGGGCTTGCCCATCACGGCGGCCAGGACGTTCAGGCGGCCGCGGTGCGGCATGCCAAGGACGATGTCCTTCACGCCCAGGGCGCCGCCGCGCTTGATGATCTGTTCGAGGGCCGGAATGGCCGCCTCGCCGCCGTCGAGGCCGAAGCGCTTGGTGCCCGGGAACCGGCGATGGAGGAACTTCTCGAAGCCCTCGGCCTCGATCAGCTTCTTGAGGATCGCCACCTTGCCCTGGGGCGTGAAGACGATCTCCTTGTCGCGGCCCTCGATCCGCTCCTGCAGCCAGCCCTTCTCCTGCGGATTGGAGATGTGCATGTACTGCACGCCGACCGCGCCGCAGTAGGTGCGGCGGACGATGGCGAGGATCTCGCGCAGGGTCGAGGTCTCGAGGCCCAGCACGTAGTCGAGGAAGATCGGGCGGTCGTAGTCGGCCTCGGTGAAGCCGTAGGTCGTCGGGTCCAGCTCGCTGGCGTCACCCGGCGGCATGGCAATGCCGAGCGGGTCGAGGTTGGCCCGCAGATGGCCGCGCATCCGGTAGTTCCGGATCATCATGATGGCGCGCAGGGAATCCAGCGTGGCGGCGCGGACATCGGCGGCCGGCGCGGCGGGCGCGCGGGCCTCGATGGTCTTGCCCAGCTTGGCCTCGACCGCCGGCCACAGACCGTCGAGGGCCGACAGCCAGTCAGGCCTCGCGGCGGGCGTTGGATTGCTGGTCCAGGAGGGTTTGGCGGCGGCGGCCCTGATGGCGTCGTCGCGGTCGGCCAGCGAGGCGAAGAAGGCCTGCCAGGACGCATCGACCGAGGCCGGATTTTCCGCCCAGCGGGCGTGGAGGTCTTCCACGAAAGCGGCATTGCCGCCGTACAGGAAGGAGGTTTCGGTCAAAACCTGATTGATGATGCCTGCGTCGTCCGCCATCGGTCTCGCGCCTTCAGCCCCCGGGGTCAGGGCTGTGTATCTGCGGGGGTATATAGTCTCTGTTAACTCCGCGGGGACCCGCGAAATTCCCGTGGGGGATGTTTTTTCGATGCAGCCCGCAATATCGGGCGACTTTCGTTCCGAAATCGCAGGCCGGACAATCCGGGAAGGACGAAGGGGGCCGGTCTCACGACCAGCCCCCTCCCCTGAATGGCGCCGAAGGCGCCCCGAAGGGCGCCTTCGATTCGTCAGCCCTTGAGGACTTCCAGCAGCGTCTCGCCGAGGCGCGCGGGCGATGGTGACACGCGGATGCCCGCCGCCTCCATGGCCGCGATCTTGTCTTCGGCGCCGCCCTTGCCGCCCGACACGATGGCGCCGGCGTGGCCCATGTGACGGCCCGGAGGGGCGGTGCGGCCGGCGATGAAGCCGACCATCGGCTTCTTGCGGCCACGCTTGGCTTCGTCGATCAGGAACTGCGCCGCGTCTTCTTCCGCCGCGCCGCCGATCTCGCCGATCATGACGATCGACTTCGTGGCTTCGTCGGCGAGGAACAGCTCGAGCACGTCGATGAACTCGGTGCCCTTGACCGGGTCGCCGCCGATGCCGACGGCCGTCGTCTGGCCGAGGCCGGCGTTGGTCGTCTGGAACACCGCTTCATAGGTCAGGGTGCCCGAGCGCGAGACCACGCCCACACTGCCCTTCGAGAAGATGCCGCCCGGCATGATGCCGATCTTGCACTCGCCCGGCGTCAGCACGCCCGGGCAGTTCGGGCCGATCAGGCGCGACTTGCTGCCGGCGAGGGCCTTCTTGACCTTGACCATGTCGAGCACCGGGATGCCCTCGGTGATGCAGACGATCAGGCCGATCTCCGCATCGATGGCTTCCAGGATGGCGTCGGCCGCGAAGGGCGGCGGGACGTAGATGACCGAGGCGTCGGCGCCCGTGGCGTCTTTCGCCTCGCCGACCGTGTCGAACATCGGCAGGCCGACGTGGACCGTGCCGCCCTTGCCCGGCGTGACACCGCCGACCATCTTCGTGCCGTAGGCGATCGCCTGCTCGGTGTGGAAGGTGCCCTGGGCGCCGGTGACGCCCTGGCAGATGACCTTGGTGTTGGAACCGATGAGAACCGACATCTAGCGAGCACCCTTCACGGCGGCGACGATCTTCTCCGCGCCGTCAGACAGATCATTGGCGGCGATGACGTTCAGGCCGCTTTCGTTGATGATTTTCTTGCCCAGCTCGACGTTGGTGCCTTCGAGGCGCACGACCAGCGGAACCTTCAGCCCGACTTCCTTGACTGCGGCCACTACGCCTTCGGCGATGATGTCGCAGCGCATGATGCCGCCGAAGATGTTGACCAGGATGCCCTTCACCGCCGGATCGGCCGTGATGATCTTGAAGGCCGCGATGACCTTCTCCTTGCTGGCGCCGCCGCCGACATCGAGGAAGTTGGCCGGTTCCGCGCCGTACAGCTTGATGATGTCCATGGTCGCCATGGCCAGGCCCGCGCCGTTGACCATGCAGCCGATCTCGCCGTCGAGGGCGATGTAGGCGAGGTCATGCTTGCTGGCTTCGATTTCCTTGGAGTCTTCCTCGGTCTCGTCGCGCAGGGCCTTGATGTCCGGGTGGCGGTAGAGGGCATTGCCGTCGAACGACAGTTTGGCGTCCAGAACCCGCAGGTGGTCGTCGGCGGTGACGATCAGCGGGTTGATCTCGAGCATGGCCATGTCCTTGGCCAGGAACGCCGTATAGAGCTGGCCCAGCAGCGTCGCCGCTTCCTTGGCCAGACCGCCGGTCAGGCCCAGAGCCTTTGCCAGCGCGCGCTGGTGGGTTGGCCAGACGCCGGTGGCCGGGTCGATGGAGAAGGTGTGGATCTTTTCCGGAGTCTCGTGAGCGACCTCCTCGATGTCCATTCCGCCTTCGGTGGAGACGACCACCGAGACCATGCTCGACTGCCGGTCGACCAGCAGGGACAGGTAGAATTCCTTGGCGATGGCCGCGCCCTCTTCGATGTAGAGGCGGTTGACCTGCTTGCCCTTGGGCCCGGTCTGATGGGTCACCAGCACCCGGCCGAGCATCTCGGCGGCGTTGCTGCGGACCTCGTCGACCGACTTGACCACGCGGACGCCGCCCTTGGCGTCGGGGCCGAGCCCTTCGAACTTGCCCTTGCCGCGCCCGCCGGCGTGGATCTGGCTCTTCACGACGAAGACGGGCGTGCCGAGCGTCTCGGCGGCCTTGGCGGCCTCGTCGGGGGTGAAGGCGGCAAAGCCGCGCGGAACGGGGACGCCGAATTCGGCCAGAACGGCCTTGGCCTGGTGCTCGTGAATATTCATCGCGCTGTGTGGGTCTCGCGGATGCGGGGAAGGAATGACCCGCGGGCGCGGGTCGCGCGGTTTATAGGCGCGGGCCTGTAGGCCACGCAACCGCCTGGGCGGCATCGCAACAATATGTCCGCAAAGTCCGGTGAGGAGGGTTCATTGAGCCCTGAAAGGCTCAATCCACCCAGTCTTTCTTCAGCGAGCGCGAGGCCAGAAGCAACAGCGTGGCCGCGACCAGATAGAAGGCGCCGCCGCTGTAGATGGCGTAGCGGATCGATTCCTGGCCGAACATCGGCTTGAGCAGGTCCGAGGCCCAGCCGAAATAGTAGGTCCCGAGGGCAATCCCGACGAGGTTGTTGATCAGCAGGAACATGGCCGAGGCCGTCGCCCGCATATGCGCCGGGGCCAGATGCTGGACTGCGGTGATCACCGGTCCGAGCCAGGCCAGATTCAGCGCCGTCGGCACGAGGAAGAGCGGGAAGGCCATGGCCAGGGACGGCGCGTTGAGCGACAGGAAGAAGAACGGCAGGGCGACCATGAAACAGACCGCCGGCACCAGGGCGTAGGCGCTTTTGCTCTTGCCGCCGAAGCGGTCGGCCAGTGACCCGCCCAGCCAGATGCCGGCGATGCCGCCGACGAAGGTGATGGCGCTGTAGTACCAGGCCGTCTCGACCAGCGTCAGGCCGAGACTGCGCTGGAAGAAGGTCGGCAGCCAGAAGGCCACGCCATAGCCGCAGACCGAGGACGATGCCGCACCGAAGGCCAGCAGCCAGAAACTGGCCTTGCGGGTCACCAGTTTGAACACGGTCGCGAAGCTGGCGGCCTTGACCGGGGCCGAGCCGGGCTCGCCGTCGAAGGCGCCGCGTTGGGGGTCCCGCACGGTCAGCTTGAACAGCGGTGCGATGACGAGGCCGGCGAGGCCGACGGCGATGAACGCCATACGCCAGTCGACCCGGGCCGCGATCAGCCCGCCGGCGAGGATGCCCAGACCCATGCCCAGCGGGATGCCGAACGAGAAGGCAGCGAGGGCGCGCGCACGCTGCTTGGGCGGAAAGTAGTCGGAGATCAGGGAATAGGCCGGTGCGACGCCGCCCGCTTCGCCCACGCCAACGCCCATGCGCATGAGGAACAGGCTCCAGAAGCCCGTCGCCATCCCGCAGGCGGCGGTGAAGCCGCTCCAGAGCGCCAGGGCGCCGGTCATGATCGAGGTGCGGCTGTACCGGTCGGCCAGCCAGGCAATGGGAATGCCGAGGGTCGAATAGAGCGCCGCGAAGGCGATGCCGCCCATAAGCCCGACCTGGGTGTCGGTCAGGCCGAGCTCGACCTGGATCGAATCCTTGAGGATGCCGAGGATCTGCCGGTCCACGAAGTTGAACGTGTAGACCACGATCAGCATCGCCAGCACGTAGTAGCGATAGCGGCTGGACGGCGCGCCGGCGGGGGCGGCGGGTTCACTCGGCTCGGTGTTCATGCGGTCTCCGTAGCCCGGAATGAAAACGGCGGCGACCCGGTCAGGTCGCCGCCGCTCAGGGAGAGAGAGGGGTCTAGAACTTGACGCTGAGCGTCGCGGTCACGGTGCGCGGCGGGCCGTAGAAGCCGATCACCGAGTTGCCGAACAGAACGCCGGCCGTCTGCGGGAAGTTGTAGCCGCCGATGCGGTACTCCTCGTCGGTCAGGTTCTTGCCGTGCAGGCCGAGCTTCAGGTTGCCCGTGTCCGAGGTCCAGGTGACGCTGGCGTCGTAGAGCCAGTAGCCCTGCTGGTCTAGGACAGCGCTCGGGAACTCGAACTGCGAGAAGTCGCCGCGATAGGAGGCGGTCGGCGTGACGGTCAGCTGACCACCGGCCAGCTCGGTCGTCCAGGTCGCGCCGATGTTGCCCGTCCATTCGGGGGTGTTCTGGAACACGGCCGTGCTGGCGATGTTCAGCGTGGCGCCGCCGACAGGCACGACCGCGCCCGTCAGCGGGTTGATCGCGCCGGCCGGGTAGAAGCGGAAGAACTCGTCGAATTCGGCCTTGATGTAGCCGAGCGTGCCGGTCAGCCGCAGGCTGTCGGTGACGACCAGCGAGCCTTCGAATTCCGCACCGTACATCGTCGAGGCGCCGACGTTGTCGACGAAGCTGGCGATGCTGGCGCCCGACGGCACCTGGGTCGTGACCTGCTGGTCTTCGTAGGCCGAGTGGAACAGGGCCGAGGCGAAGTTCAGGCGACGGTCGAACAGCGAGCCCTTCAGGCCGACTTCATAGGTGCTGACGGTTTCAGGCTCGTAGCCGTCGACCGTCGCCGGCGTCAGGATGACGTCGCCGCGCATGTCGAAGCCGCCCGACTTGAAGCCCTGGCTGTAGGACAGGTAGCCGGTCAGGTCTTCCGACAGGTCGTAGCTGATGCTGACCCGCGGGGTGAACTGCTCGAACGTCTTTTCGTTGGTGTAGTTGGACCGCAGCAGGAGCGGCGCGCGAACAGTACCGCCGTTCAGCGGGCTGCGCGTGGCGCCCAGGTAGTTGGCGCGGAAGACAGTGCCTTCCTTCTTGTCCTGGGTCCAACGGCCGCCGAGCGAGATCTTCAGCCGGTCGGAGAGATCGATGCTGAAGTCGCCGAAGACCGCGATGCTCTTGGTGTCGACCTGGCCGGCCGTACCGATGACGATGCCGGCCTGGCTGAGGATGGTGTCGAACGCGCCCTCGGCCGAGGCGTCGAGATAGTAGACGCCGGCGACGCCCTGCCAGTTGTCGGCAGTGAACAGCAGCTGGAATTCCTGGGTGAACTGGCTGTCCGCATAGTAGGCCGGGATGTCGAGGATCGCGGCGGGCAGGCCGTCGAAGTCGATGACCGTCTTCGTGTCGCCATCGCGCCAGGCGCTGATCGACTTGGCGGTGATCAGGTCACTGATTTCCCACTCTGCGGTCAGGGCTGCGCCGCGGGTGGTGACGGTGTTGACGTCGCCCACGCCGGCGTTGGTGTCATAGACGCTGCCGAGCGGCGCGCCGCCGGGGATCGGGACACCGCCCGAGGTCAGGGCCTGGACTTCGCGATAGCCGTGGCGGGGATTGGAGTCGTCCTGCACGTAGTCGCCGGCGAGGCGGAAGAACAGGGTCGGGGTGGCCTGCCATTCGGCCGACACGCGGCCGGCGACGACGTCCTTGTTGTAGTGTTCTGCGCCCGTGTTGAGGTTCTCGCCGAAGCCGTCGCGGGTGTAGCGGGCGAATGCGCCGCCGACCGAGAAGGTGTCGCTGAGCGGAGCCTTGCCGGTGACGATCAGGTCGGCCTGGTTGAAGGAGCCGAGCGCGCCCTTGATGACCATTTCCGGCTCGGAGCCGAGGCGGGCGGTCACATACTTGATCGCGCCGCCGATGGTGTTGCGGCCATAGAGCGTGCCTTGCGGCCCACGCAGGACCTCGATGCGCGAGACGTCATAGACGTCGAGCACCGCGCCCTGCGGACGGGCGACATAGACGTCGTCGACATAGAGGCCGACGCCGGGCTCGAAGCCCCACAGCGGATCCTGCTGGCCGACGCCGCGGATGAAGGAGATCAGGGTCGAGTTGGAACCGCGGGCAATCTGGACCGTCGCATTCGGGGTCGACTGCTGCAGGGTGGTGATGTCGACGGCGCCGGTCTTTTCCAGCGTCTCGCTGCTGATCGCCGAGACGGCGACCGGAACGTCCTTGAGCGCTTCTTCACGGCGGCGGGCGGTGACGACCACCTCTTCCACCTGCACGTCGCCCGACTCCTGGGCCACAGACACGCTGCTCATCGCGGTCCAGGCCGCACTGGCCAGCAGTATGCTCTTCCACATGGTCTTCATCGATTCCGCCCTCCCAAATGGCGTCGCCACGACCAAAGTCGCTAAGCCGGTCCGTTAGCGGACGCTGTTGATTGCTAAATTCACCAAACTGCGAATTGGGGGGACCATCGGGCATGATGGACTCGCACGGAAGGGGCCGCGCGCGGCATCAGTGATATTTTTCACCACGTGATGAATTGGCGCCACACGAGCGCCGGATTTGCCCGTCAGCCGCGACGGTTGCGCGCCACGGCCTCAAAGCCGGCGGCGCAGTAGGCGTAAAGGCGCAGGCGGGCCGATTCCAGATCGCTGGACTGGCATAGGCCGTCGGACAGCTGGTCGATCCGCCCCGTCTCGGCCACCGTCAGCATCATCGAGCCGGTGAGGAACTGGTAGCACCAGTAAAGGTCCCGGGGATCGGCGCCGGGCAGGGCCTTGCCGAGCGACTCGATCAGCTGGCGAACAACCGGATCGAAGAACCGGTGCATCACCTCGCCGCCCCAGGCCGGGGTGGTGTTGATCTGGGCCACGAGGTTGAGCCAGTTCTTCCAGCCCTGCCCGCCGGTCAGGGCCCGCTCGGTCAGGGGATCGATGAAGGCGGCGATTACGCCCTCGGCCGTCATGGTCCCGGGATGGGCCGCCTCGTAGGCCGACATCGCGTCGGCGCGCGCCCGGTTGATCACCTCGGCCCGGCGCAGAAGCACCGCGTCGAACAGCTCACGCTTGGCGCCAAAATAGTAGTGGATGAGAGCGGTATCCACGCCCGCCTCGGAAGCCACCTGCCGGGTCGTGACACCGTAAAAGCCGTGCCGGGAGAACAGGCCCTCGGCCGAATCGAGGATCGCTTCCTTGAGGTCCAGGCCTGTTCCCTTGGACGGTCGCCCCCGACCTGCGCCGCGGGTTCGGGGCTTGGCTGAGGTCATCGGGCAGCGTCCTGGCGGGGGTCGAAAGCGTCGGCCCGGTCCTGCGATACGCCGCCCCCTCGCCTGCTGGCAAGGCCGGTTCAGCCCATGAACAGCGTCCACATCAGCCGTCCGGGCAGAAAGGTGAACAGGCCGGCGACGATCGAGGCGCCCCAGAAAATGCCGGTCATGGCGCGCTTGTGGACGTCGACCCTGTGCTTGCGGGCCGCCCAGACGGCAAAGGGCAGGATGACCAGGGTCCAGCCGCTGAGCAGGTGGATCAGGGACCAGTGGTCGCCGTTGAGCCCGACGATGAACAGCGAACTGCCGGCCGTCACCGCCATCAGGCACGCCCAGATCCAGCCCATCGTGCGATGGAATGTATGCCCCTTGCGGGCCGACAGGATCACCGCGCCAACCAGCACGGACGCGACAGCTGCGAGGATATGCGCCTGGATCACCGTCGGCTGTTTCAGGAACAGCGGGATGTCCGGTCCGTGCGGCGTGGCCTGGGTTACCATGCGCAGCATCTGCGGGCCGAACAGGACGACCGCCGTCAGGCCGGCAGCGATGGTCAGGACCGTGCCGGCCCTGCGGCTGGCGGGCAGGACCTTGGAGAACAGGGCGAGGGTCATGGTTCAAAGTCCTGTGAAAACGCCGTGCAGGCTGATCGGCAGAGCCACGTCTGCCCGCCAGCTGCACAAGGGGCCGGCCGCCACGCGGCGGGCGTCGAAGACGTGCAGCTCGGTGGCCCTGGCATCGAGATTGATGCCGGTCCCGACCAGCCAGCCGTCGAACTCGGCCGAGCCGCCCGGGCGAGGCACGAAGACCATCTCCTCGAGCATCTGGCGCGGTCCGAAGTCGAAGCTGTCGACGCGGTCGCGCTTCCAGTCGCGCACGTCGACCGTCTGGTGGAACGGGTTGGCGCCGCGGCCATAGCCGAGCGAGGCGGTCCTGGTCCTGGCGAGACCGGCGAACCGGGGATCGGCCTTGGGGAATTCCGCCGACAGCCCCGCCCGCTCGACACGGGTCCGGCCATCGGGATGCAGGCTGATCAGGCGCAGGTCGGGGCTGGCGGTCACGACCGGCTTGCGGCCCTCGACCATGGCCCGTGCGCCCTCGACGGCGAATTTCGGGTCGGGGCTGGTGCAGATGTCGAACCGGATCGTGCCGTCGGCTTCCTCCCAGGCATCGCCCATGTGGAAGAAGAAGAAGGCGTCGGTCTCGAAGACCCGGCGGCGGCTCAGGTCCGCCTTGTCGATGACCAGGATCTGCGTGCCGGTCTCCGGCCGCCAGCTGTAGCCGTCAACGATCGGGGTCACGAGCCGGTCATGGATCCAGGGCTGGAGCACCAGCACCAGATGGCGGGCGGTCGCCGTGAAGTCGTGCAGGTAGCTGGCGCGGGGCAGGTCGATGACGTCCGCCGCCTGCAGCGCGCCGTCGGCGCCGAGCCGCCAGACCACCGCCTTGCGGCCGGCGACGCCGAGGTTCCAGACCGTACCGTCGGGATCGACCCGCGGATGGGCGAGGAACGGCATGCCCTTGAGATCGGGGCGGAGCGTCTTCGGTCCCCGGGTCTGCAGCGTGTCAGGGTCCATGGCGATCGGCGATCCCGCCTCCCACAGCGCCCAGAGCTCGCCGCCGGCCATCATCACCGAGATGTTGGCGGCGTTGACGTCATCGGCCCCGCCGATCGCGGCGCGCTTGCTGCCGGCGGTGCCGAAGCCGGCGGTGACCACGGCGTCGGCGGCCGAGTCGGCGCGGCGCTTGGCCGTATCGACGAACCGGGCGGACAGGGTGGCCTCGCCGTCCTTGATCCGATAGCGGCGGACCATGCCGTCGCCGTCGAACCAGTGGCTGACAGAGCCGCCGGGGCGGTGGAACTTCGCCGGGCCGTTGCGGTAGAGCCGCCCGGCCAGACCCGCAGGGGCGCGGCCCTCCACCAGGCGCATGGTCTGCGGCGCGATATCAGCCTCGATATCGGCCACGCCGAGGGTCCAGTCGCCGATGCCGGCCGAGGCGGCGTAGAGCACATCGGGGTTGAAGGCGACGGCGGCGAGGCCTGCGGCGGCGGTGAGGAACGAGCGGCGGTTCATGGCGGGTCTCCGGTCAGGGCTCTTCGGGGCTCAGTCGATCGTGATCGACTGGGCGTTCTCGCCGGCAGTCACCTCGAAGACGGCGTCGGCCCAGGCCGGCGGACCCATGCGGGCGGGGGCGTTGTTGGAGGCCGCATAGGGCTCGGTCGGCATGCCGAAGGGGTTGGTGTTCATCCGGCCGTCGCCGTTGATGTCGTGATAGACCTTGATGCCGTAGCGGCCGGGCTTCAGCCCTGCGACGACAGTCGAGGCCTCAGGGCCCGACACCTCGACGCGCAGGCCCTGGACAGGCGCGCCGCCGGCAAAGGCCGCTTCAGTGTCATAGACGCCGACCATGATCGCGCCGGTCGGGCTCTGGATACCGGTGAAGGTGACCGTCACATTGGCGGTGTCCTGGGCCTGCGCCTGGTTCAGCGGAACCATCGCAAAGGCGGCGGTCTGCAGTGTGGCGATTGACAGGAGAAGGGCGGCGGTCTTGATCCGGGGGGAGGTCATCTGGGTCTGCCTTTGCTGGGCGGGTTGTCGATGACGACGGCTTAGACGGGGCGGCCGGATGGCGCAGTCGGACATGCGTGGACAGGAAGCGGCCGTTCGTGAACGGACAGGCGGCGCCGTTCGCGCTTCGTGGATGGCGGCCCTGCGCGATCCACGGCACGTGAAGGGACTGGCCATCGCCGTGGCCGCCGGCGTGTTCATGGCATCGGTCGGCGCGTTCGGCACCGGCGAGGCGCCGGTCGCCGTGCGCTACCTCTACTGGATCACGGTGATGCTGGCGGGCGCCTCCGGCGGCGTGCTGGTCTCGATCCTGGTCGACCTGGGCGGCTGGTTCGACGACCGGCCCGTCCTGCAGGGCGCGGTAATCGCCGTCGCGCTGACCGTCCCGCTGACCCTGGTGATATGGCTGATCTCGGCCTTTGCGTTCCAGCAGGCGCGACCGGAACTGGCCCACCTGAAATACTATGTCGGGCCCGTGTTCATCGTCACCTGCACGATGACCGCCCTGAACTATCTGGCCCAGCGCGAGCCGCCGGAGACGCATGCCGCGCCGTCCGGCGCCGCGCCGCCGCGGTTCCTGGAGCGTCTGCCCGTCAAGCTGCGCGGGGCGGAGATCTTCGCCGTCGAGGCCGAGGACCACTATCTGCGCCTGCACACCAGCAAGGGTCAGGACCTGATCCTGATGCGGATGTCCGACGCCGTCGCCGAACTGGAAGGGCTGGAAGGCGCGCAGGTGCACCGTTCATGGTGGGTTGCAAAGGCCGCCGTCGCCAACGCCCGTCGCGGCGACGGTCGCGCGACCCTGACGCTGAAGGACGGCGCGCAGGTTCCGGTCAGTCGCGCCTATGCCAAGGCGCTCAGGGCGAGCGGCTGGATCTGACCCAGTCGCGGCGGCCGGTCACCCCGCCGATCGCCGGGCCCGCCACTGCTCGCGGCTCTGGCCCCAGATGTCGATCGGCAGCTCATGGAACGGCGGCGGCATGCGGCCTTCACCGAGATTTGCCGAACCGAGCCGCAGCGCGACCTTCTGTGAATTCACGTTGCCCGGGTCGATGCAGTGGATGACGTCGGTCCAGCCGAGCGTGTCGAAGGCCCAGTCGATGGCGACCTCGGCCGCCTCGACCGCATAGCCCTTGCCCCAGGCGCGGGGATGCAGGCCCCAGCCCACCTCCGTGCCCGGCCACTCCTCGGGCTGCCACGGACCGATCCGGCCGACCCACTGGCCGCTCGACTTCTCGATCAGCGAGAACATGCCGAAGCCCTTGATCGCCCAGGACCCGGCCATGCTGGCTAGGCCCCGCCAGCTCTGGGCGCGGCCCATCAGCCCGCCGATGAAGCGCGAGGCCTCCTCGTTGGCCATCATCTCCGCCCAGCCGTCGAGGTCCTCCTCCGCCGTCGGGCGCAGGATCAGGCGGGCGGTTTCGAGGGTGGGGCCGGGTGCGATCATGCACCGTCTCTAGCGCAGCTTTTGCGCTTTGGGCGCCGGGTTCGTGAGGCGGACGAACGGCGGGACCGTCAACACGCGTGACGCCTCTCCGCGTAGCGGGGAGGGGGACCATGCGGAGCATGGTGGAGGGGCAGCGCCAGACAGGCCGGATAGACCGGTATTCAGGATGGGGCCGTTCGCGCCGGCGCAGCCCCCTCCACCGCCTGGCGGCGGTCCCCCTCCCCTGCCTTGCAGGGGAGGATTCTCGAACAGCCCTACTTCAGCGAGGGGTCGATCTGCTTGCAGGCTTCGATCAGGCCCTGGACCGAGGCCACCGAGGCGGCGAACATCGCCTTCTCCTCGGCGTTGGTTTCGAACTCGATGACCTTCTCCGCGCCGCCGGCGCCGATGACCACCGGCACGCCGACGTAGAGGTCCTTCAGGCCGTACTCGCCCGTCAGCCAGGCGGCGCAGGGCAGGACGCGCTTCTTGTCCTTGAGGTAGCTGTTGGCCATGGCGATCGCCGACTCGGCGGGCGCGTAGTAGGCGCTGCCGGTCTTGAGCAGGGCGACGATCTCGCCGCCGCCGCCGCGGGTGCGCTTGACGATGCCGTCGAGCTCGTCCTGGGTCATCCAGCCCTGCTTGACCAGTTCCGGCAGCGGCAGGCCGCCGACCGTCGAGTGGCGCACCATCGGCACCATGTCGTCGCCGTGACCGCCGAGGGTCCAGGCATGGATGTCTTCCACCGACACGCCGGTCTTCTCGGCCAGGAACCAGGCGAAGCGGGCCGAGTCGAGCACGCCGGCCATGCCGATGATCTTGTTGGTCGGCAGGCCCGAGAACTGCTGCAGGGCCCAGACCATCGCGTCGAGCGGGTTGGTGATGCAGATGACGAATGCGTTCGGGCAGTGGGCCTTGATGCCCTCGCCGACGGCCTTCATGACCTTGAGGTTGATGCCCAGCAGGTCGTCGCGGCTCATGCCCGGCTTGCGCGGCACACCGGCGGTGACGATGCAGACGTCGGCGCCGGCGATGTCGGCGTAGTCGTTGGCGCCCTTCAGCGAGACGTCCTTGCCGAACACGGCGCTGGCCTCGGCCAGATCGAGCGCCTTGCCCTGGGGCGTGCCCTCGGCGATGTCGAACAGGATCACGTCGCCCAGCTCCTCGCGGGCGGCGATGTGAGCCAGGGTGCCGCCGATCATGCCGGCGCCGATAAGGGCGATCTTCGCGCGAGCCATCTGTGGCGTCTCCGAATGTGAAAAAGGGGTCGCGCGGGGTCTAGCCCCCGGCGGGTTCCGCCTCAAGCCCCCTTTCGCGGATGCGAAGAGCGCGGCAATAGGTGCGTGCGTGGTTCGAGACGCTCGCCCGAGGCTCGCTCCTCACCATGACGACCTTCGATGTTCGTCATCCTGAGGAGCCCGAAGGGCGTCTCGAAGGACGCACGATGGCGCAGCGGAGCACCCCATGTCCAAGACCGACCCCGGCAACTATTTCGAGGACTTCCGGCTGGGGCAGGTGCTGAACCACGCCACGCCGCGCACCGTCACGGCCGGGGATGTGGCGCTGTACAACGCGCTCTACGGCCCGCGCTTCGCGCTGACCTCGTCGGACGAGTTCGCGCGGTCCTGCGGCCTTGCCGCCTCGCCGGTTGATCCGCTGATCGCCTTCCACATGGTCTTCGGCAAGACGGTGCCGGACATCAGCCTGAACGCCGTGGCCAACCTGGGCTACGCGGAGGGGCTGTTCCTCAAGGCGCTGTATCCCGGCGACACGGTGACCGCGACCAGCGAGGTCATCGGCCTGAAGGAGAATTCCAACCGCAAGACCGGCGTCGTCTACGTCCGGACCACCGGCGAGAACCAGCTCGGCGAGACGGTGCTCAGCTATGTGCGCTGGGTGATGGTGCGCAAGCGGAGCGAGGACGCCGAGGTTCCCGAGCAGGCGACGCCGAAGCTGGCCGACGCGGTGGCGGCGACGGACCTGGTCCTGCCGCAGGGCCTCGACTTCAGCCGCTACGACTTCGCCCTGGCCGGGGCACCGCATGCGTTCGAGGACTATGAAATCGGCGAGAAGGTCGACCATGTCGACGGCATGGCCATCGAGGAGGCCGAGCACGCCATGGCCACGCGGCTCTACCAGAACACCGCCAAGGTCCACTTCAACCAGTATGAGCGCGCCAAGGACCCGACGGGCCGGCGGCTTGTCTATGGCGGGGTGGTGATCTCCACCGCCCGGGCGCTGAGCTTCAACGGGCTGCAGAACGCCGGGCTGATGCTGGCGATCAACGGCGGGCGCCATGTGAACCCGTACTTCGCCGGGGCGACCGTGTTCGCCTGGAGCGAGGTGCTGGACAAGGCCGATCTCGGCGATGGCGTAGGGGCGCTGCGGCTGCGGCTGGTGGCGACCAAGGACCGGCCGTGCGCGGACTTCCCGGACAAGGACACTACCGGCGCCTATCCGCCCGAGGTGATCCTCGACTTCGACTACTGGGCGGCGGTTCCGAAGCGTGGCTGAGTTTGCGCCCGATCCGGCGTTCGAGGCCAGCTCGATGGCGCTGGGCGAGCTGCCGCTGTGCCATGTGCGGCTGCAGACCGACGCGCGCTGGCCGTGGCTGATCCTGATCCCGCACCTGCCGGGCTTACGGGAGATCGAGGACCTGTCGCCGTCCGACCGGGCGCGGCTGATCGAGGAGTCGGTGCTGGCCGGTCAGGCTGTGCGGTCCATGGGCGCGGCCCTGGGTCGGCCAGTTGAGAAGCTGAACCTCGGCGCTTTGGGCAATGTGACCGCGCAGCTGCATGTGCATCTTGTCGGTCGCCGGGCGGACGATCCCGCCTGGCCGGGGCCCGTGTGGGGCGTGGGGGCCAGCGTCGCCTACGCGCATGATGACCTGGAGACGGTGATCGCCGCCGCGCGGCGAGGTCTGGGTCTGTAGGGGACATGTACCGAAGGTACGTGTCCCCCAATCGAGCCGCAGGTTTGGGGGACACGTACCTTCGGTACATGTCCCCGGTTTCGGTCTAGTTCCGGCGCATGGTGACCTGGTGGACGCCGTACTCGTCCATGATGTCGCCGGCCCATGAGCCGTCGGACATCGGGGCCAGGCTGAGGACGGTGACCGGCTTGCCGGGGCCCTTGGTGATGCGGATGGTCAGGACGGCGGGCTGGCGGTCGAGGCTGTCGATCAGGCCGACCTTGCCAACCGGGCCATCGAGCGTGCGCCAGGCGCCCTCGAGCTGGCCATAGCCGTTACCCCGGTCGACCAGCTGCAGCGACATCACCGCCACGCCGTAGGTCGAACGCACGGTCCAGCCGCCGTCGAGCGGACCCTGCAGGCCCTGGGCGGAGGCGACCGAGGCTCGGATGCGGCTCTCGTAGCCAAGATCGGTGGGCGTCGGCGGGCCGTCGGGGGTCTTGCCGATCTCGTCGATCATCACCGGCCGGTCGAGACTCGGGCGTGACGGGGTGATCACCAGCGGTCGGGGCGGCGGGGGCGTCCAGGCCGGCGCGACCGCAGCCGGCGACGCGGTGGTCGGGGCGTCCGGCTCCTGGTCGGTGCTCTGGTCGGGCGGCAACGAGGCGGCGATCGCGTCGCCGATCGGATCATAGGCGGGCGGCTGGCTGTCCGGCTCCGCGGGCGCGGTGACGACAGGCGCGGTGGACGGCGCGCCCTGGGCCAGCGCCTCGCCGGCGGCCAGCACCGACATCAGGATGAGGACGAGGCCGGGCCTCAAGCGGCTTCCGCCGCTGAAATGGCCTCGGCGACCGCTACCAGCCGCCGGGCCTGGGCCAGGTGCAGCAGCTCGGCCATCTTGCCCTCGACGCGGATGGCGCCCTTGCCCTGGTTTTCCGGCAGGGCGAAGGCGGCGATCACGGCGCGGGCCCAGTCGACCTCGGCCGGGGCCGGCGAGAAGACCAGGTTGCACAGGTCGATCTGTTTGGGATGGATCAGGGTCTTGCCGTCGAAGCCGAAGTCGACGCCCTGACGGCAGACGGCCTCGAGGCTGTTCTGGTCCTCGATGTCGTTGTGCACGCCGTCGAGGATGGTCAGGTCGTGCATGCGTGCGGCGGTCACGGCCATCGACAGGGCGGCGAAGAACGGCTCGCGGCCGGGCGTCAGGCGGAAGCGCATCTCCTTGGCCAGATCGTTGGTGCCCATGACGAAGGTGGTCAGCTGGGTGGTCGCGCGGGCGGCGGCGATGCTGTCGAGGGCGAACAGCGAGCGGCTGGTCTCGATCATCGCCCACAGAGCCGTGTCGGCGTGCAGCGGCGCGCTGTAGTCGGCCACGTCGACAGCGGAGTTCACCTTCGGGACGAGGATGGCGTCCGGCTTTGCAGCGGCGGCGGCGCGCAGGTCGTCGGCGCCCCAGGGGGTATCGGACCCGTTCACCCGGATGACCAGCTCGCGATTGCCGAAGCCGCCGTCGCGCACGGCCTGGACCGCCTGCTCGCGGGCAGCCTCCTTGGCCTCCGGCGCCACGGCGTCTTCCAGGTCGAGGATCACCACGTCGCAGGGCAGCGACCGCGCCTTCTCGATCGCCTTGGCGTTGGAGGCGGGCATGTAGAGGGCGCTGCGGCGGGGACGGGAGGTCATGGGTCGGTTCTGCGTCTCAGGCTGGGGTCTTCTGCATCTCTACTGTCATCCCGGACGGGCTGGAAGGCCGATCCGGGACGTGGAGGACGTGTGATGCAATTCACGGACCTTCCTCTCCCGGAAGCCCTGCACGACAGACCCCCTTCCTCCTCGATGGAGGAAGGGCCGGGGATGGTGGTGTGGCTGCGGTGGTCCGGGGAACGGCGCTGACTGGCGCCGTCGCCTTGCTCAGCCCTTCCCCTGATATCGCGGCCACACCTCCACCCAACCCTCCTCCATCGAGGATGGAGGGCTTTTCGTGCGTTCAGGAGACAGAAATGATGAGACCTCGCCCCAACGCCTTGATGGAATGGGAGCGCGGGCGGTCGTCCTGGTCAAGGACGGGTCCTTCGGACCCGCGGCTACGCCGCCGCAAAGCGGTCCTTGAGCAGGTCGTCCGTCCGCGCAACGCTCCGCCAAGGCATCAGGGCGAGGTGTGCTGACGACCTGAATTTGGGCGGGCCGCCCAATCTGCTATATCCCTCGCTCCAAGGGCGGCCGCATCGGCCGCCCGCTGTGTTTGAGCCATGACCCTTCCCGCCCTCCCCGCCGCCGAGCAGGACGACGTTCAGGTCGTCACCTTCGGCTGCCGGCTGAACGCCTATGAGAGCGAGGCCCTGCGCGCGCGGGCGCAGGCGGACGGGGTCGAGAACGCGGTCGTGTTCAACACCTGCGCGGTCACCAACGAGGCCGTGCGCCAGGCGCGGCAGGCGATCCGCAAGGCGCGGCGCGAGCGGCCCGGCGCCCGGCTGATCGTCACCGGCTGCGCGGCGCAGATCGATCCGGCCGCCTTCGCCGCCATGCCCGAGGTCGACCTGGTGCTGGGCAACGCCGAGAAGGCGCAGCCGGGCGCGCTGGCCGATACCTCGGCGCGGGTGCGGGTCAACGACATCATGTCGGTGCGCGAGACGGCCGGCCATCTGATCGACGGGCTGCGCGACCGGGCGCGGGCGTTCGTCGAGGTGCAGAACGGCTGCGACCACCGCTGCACCTTCTGCATCATTCCGTTCGGGCGCGGGAATTCGCGCAGCGCCGCCGCCGGCGAGGTGGTCGAGCAGGTGCGCCGCCTCACCGCCGAGGGCTATCGTGAGGTGGTGCTGACCGGGGTCGACATCACCAGCTGGGGCGCCGACCTGCCCGGCCAGCCGAGCCTGGGCCAGCTGGTGTCGCGGATCCTGAAACTGGTCCCCGACCTGCCCCGGCTGCGGCTGAGCTCGATCGACGCGGCCGAGATAGATCCGGATCTGATGCGCTGCCTGGCAGAGGAACCGCGGCTGATGCCGTACCTTCACCTGTCCTTGCAGGCCGGGGATGATTTGATCCTCAAACGGATGAAGCGACGGCACCTTCGCGCCGACGCCCTGAAGCTGATCGCCGATGTGCGCGCCGTTCGGCCCGACACGGCGTTCGGCGCCGACCTGATCGCCGGCTTCCCGACCGAAAGCGAGGCGGCGTTCGAGAACACCCTGGCGCTGGTCGAGGAGGCGGGTCTCAGCTTCCTGCACGTCTTCCCCTATAGCGCCCGTCCGGGCACGCCGGCCGCGAAGATGCCGCCCGTAAAGGGGACCGTGATGAAGGACCGCGCCCGCCGCCTGCGCGCGGCCGGCGAGGCGGCGCTTGGGCGGCATCTCCAGCGCCAGGTCGGCAGGGTGCTGAACGGGCTGGTCGAGAAGCCGGGTGTGGCCCGGGCGGATGACTTCACCGAGATCGCGTTTGTCGGCGAGGCCCCGGTGGGGGAGATCGTGTCGATGCGGGTGGTTGGCGTGAGCGGCGGCAAGGTCGTGGCGGAACTTCTGCCCTAGGCGTCGAGGCAGACCCGCCCGGATGTCTTGACGGCCAGTGTTGCTCCGGCGACGGCCCTGCTCAAGGACCGCTCCGCGGCCGCGTAGCGGCGGGTCCAAAGGACCCGTCCTTGACCAGGTCCGACGCCCGGAGCGCATCATTCCATCAAGGCCAAAGGGCGATTGTCACCGTGCTGTCAGGGCGTAACGTCCGCTGCGATATTCGGGGGAAACGACATGATCAGGTTCATCGGAAAGCGGACCTTGCCTCTGGCGACGACCACTGCGGGGATCGCCACGTTCAGCGTCACCGCGATGTTCACCGGGCTTCCCGCCGTCAAGGCGGCCGGGACCTGCATGGGCGCGGGGTCGGTGGTGGAGTTCGAGTTTGCGCGGACGGCCGCCGAGCTGGCCGCCGTGTTCGGGCCGGAGGTCTGCCGCGGGCCGGTGATCGCCGGGATGGACGCGATCAACCGGCTGGATGTCGCCGCCTACATTCCGGCCTACACCGCCTTCGCCATCTTCGCGGCGTTGTGGCTGGGCGGCCGGACGCGGCTCGCGCTGGCGGCCGTCGCCCTGGCCCTGGTCGCCTTCGTCGCCGACATGGTCGAGACCACCACCCTCCTGCAGATCACAAAGGACCTGGCGGCCGCCGAGCCGCTGTTGCCGCGATCTTCGACGGCGGCCTGGATCAAGTTCGCGGCGCTGGCGGCGCATGGCGCGGTGCTGGCGCTGGTCTGTCTGCGGTCGACGCCGCGCCGGCGGATCCTGGCGGTGCTTTTGCTGCTGCCGGGGATCGGGACCGTCGCCGCGCGGGTCGATCCGGGCAGCGTGGGGCTGCTGACCCTGGGCCTCGGGCTGGCCTGGACCGCGTTGCTGCTGGTCGCTATCCGCGAGGCCGTCTGGCCACGGAAAGCGTGACCGATCAGCCCGGTTCGGAAGAGCCCGGAAATCCCGGCAGGCTCCAGCCGAACTTCAACGCGCCGCCGCGGACCGCGAAGGCCACGACCATGCCGGCGCTGCTGGCCAGCAGGCGGTCGACGCCGAAGCTGGCGAGGGCGACGAACACGCCGGCGCCCAGCAGGGCGGCGGTGACGTAGATCTCCCGGCGCAGCAGCACCGACGGCTCGTTGGCCAGAACATCGCGGATCACGCCGCCGAAACAGGCCGTCAGCACGCCCATGACGACGGCGGAAACCGGATGGACGCCGAGGCTCAGCGCCTTGGCCGCCCCGACCACGCAGTAGGCGGCCATGCCGATAGCGTCGAGCCAGAGCAGCAGGCCCATCCGCCAGGCCCTGCGGCCGAGCAACCAGACCGCGACCGCCGCCGCCAGGCAGACGAGCAGATAGCCGGGCCGCGCCACCCAGAAGACCGGCGCATCGATCAGCAGGTCGCGCAGCGTGCCGCCGCCGACGCCGGTGACCGCCGCGAAGAAGGCGAAGGTGATGATGTCATGCTTGCGCCGCGCCGCCGCCAGCGCGCCGGTCGCGCCGAACACGGCCACGGCGGCGTAGTCGAACAGGACGAAGGCGAGGTCGAGCGCGGTCATGGCGTGGTTGTGCCACGCGACAACGCCGCACTCCATTCCGTCATCGTCGGACTTGTTCCAGAGCCTGTCCCCGGGTCGGCCGAAGGCCCAACCCGGGGGCCCCATGGACACGGCACCATCCGGGCAAGCGTCGCTTTCACCAAGTGCATGGGTCCTCGCGACAAGCGCGAGGATGACGGCGATGGGGGGAACAGCTAAGAGCCCGCTCATGGCAGAGCAGAAACAGGGCTGGTTCCAGCGCCTCACGTCAGGGCTCTCGCGGTCTACCCGCGAGATGACCGAGCAGGTCACCAGCGTGCTGGTCAAGAAGCCGCTCGACCAGGCGCAGCTCGACGCGCTGGAAGAGATGCTGATCGAGGCCGACCTTGGTCCGCACGCCGCCGCCCGGATCACCGAGGCGTTCGGCAAGGCGCGGTTCGGCAAGTCGTCCACCGAGGACGAGGTCAAGGAAGCGCTGGCCGAGGCGGTCGCCGCCGAGCTGGTCCCGCGCGAGGGGCTGTTCGACCCGCTGTCGGGGCCCCGGCCCTATGTCGTGCTGTTCGTCGGGGTGAACGGGTCCGGCAAGACCACGACGCTCGGCAAGATCGCGCAGGATCTGCGCCTGAAGGGCGCCAAGGTGCTGATCGTCGCCGGGGACACCTTCCGCGCCGCGGCGGTGGAACAACTCAAGGTCTGGGCCGAGCGTTCGGGCGCCGCCTTCATGAGCCGCGACACCGGGGCCGACGCCGCCGGCCTGGCCTTCGACGCCATCGAGAAGGCGAAGGCCGAGGACTTCGACGTCGTGCTGATCGACACGGCCGGCCGCCTGCAGAACAAGCAGGACCTGATGAACGAGCTGCTGAAGGTCATCCGCGTGATCAAGAAGATCGACGCCGAGGCGCCGCACGAGACCCTGCTGGTGCTGGACGCCACCGTCGGTCGCAACGCGCTGGCCCAGGAAAAGATCTTCGGCAACCAGGTGGGTGTGTCGGGCATCGTCATGACCAAGCTGGACGGCACCGCGCGCGGCGGGGTTCTGGTGCCTGTCGCCCAGGCCTCGGACTCACCGATCAAGCTGATCGGGGTTGGCGAGGCCATTGAAGACCTGCAACCTTTCGACGCCCGGGCCTTTTCCCGCTCGCTGGTCGGCCTGGAGAGCTGAGCCCCATGACTGGATCCCATGCCCGCTGGGTGCGAGTCGCCGTCGACTATGGCGCGCCGATCGCCTTCGCCATCACCTTCTACGGTTTCGGCCGCAACCTGTTCCTGGCGACGGGCGTCCTGGTGGTCGCCTCGATGCTGGCGTTGCTGGTCGGCTTCATCGTCGAGCGCCGGCTGGCGCCGATGCCGCTGATCGCCGGCGGCTTCGCCCTGGTGTTCGGCGGGCTGACTCTGGTGTTCCATGACGCCAGCTTCGTGAAGATGAAGATCTCCTTCCAGAACGCCGCCTTCGCCGCGGCCCTGCTGGGCGGGCTGGCGCTGGGCAAGAACCCGCTCAAGGCGCTGCTGGGCGCGAGCCTGAAGATGGCGGACGCCGCCTGGCGACAGCTGACCCTGCGCTACGGCCTCTATTTCGTCGCCGTGGCGATCGCCAACGAGGTGATCTGGCGCACCCAGAGCGACGCCTTCTGGGTCAATTTCCGCACCGCGCTGCTGCCGCTGGCGATCGTGTTCTCGCTGTCCCAGACGCCGTTCATGATGAAGCACCTGCAGAAGCCGGACGAGGGCGACACCGCGCCGGAGCCGCCCGATCCGGGAGTCTGAGCTGACAAGCCTTTCCTCTGGGAGAGGATTGGGACCGACACGGATCGTCTGTCGTCAAACCGACGTGTAAGGTCATTATGATCCGCGTTCGGCAGGATCCTGGAGACCAAAGATGGGCAAGGACAAGACCGGTAAGCGCGGCGCGGCGACGGAGTCTTCCGTCGGACATCTGCTCCATCGTGCAGCGCAGCGCGCCCTGGATTTCTATGCGGAAGAAGGTGGTCCCGGCGGGGTGACCCAGCGCCAGCACGCCGTGCTGACGGCGGTCGCGGCCAAGGAGGGCGCCGCCCAGGCCGATCTGGTTGCCGCAACCGGCGTCGACCGCTCGACTCTCGCCGACATGGTCGCCCGCATGCTCGACAAAGGCCTGTTGATCCGTGAGCGTTCGACGGCCGATGCGCGCGCGAACGCCGTGCGTCTGACCGACGCCGGCCGCGCGGCGCTGGCCGAGATCGGCCCGCGCGCCGACGCCGCCGATGCGCGGCTGCTGGCCCTGCTGCCCAAGGGCAAGCGGGACGCGTTCCTCGAGGCGCTCGCCGCCCTGGCCACCGACGGTCCGGCCAAGGTGAAGAAGGTCAAGGCTCCGAAGGCCGACAAGCCCGCGAAGCCGGAGAAGGCCGCGAAGGCGGCCAAGCCCGAAAAGAAGAAAAAGAAGAAGAAGGGCGGCGAACCCGTCACGGCGAACTAGGCGCCGCTTGATCCGGATCCGCTCGTCCCGGCCTTCACCGGGGTGATCGCGCCCTAGACCCGGATATCCAGCAGCGAGCCGGGACGCAGGATTTTCGTTGGCTGTTCCGCCGGCTGATCGGTCGGCATGCGCTGGGCCGGCTGCGGCTGCGCCTGGACCAGGGCCGCCTGCGGTTGGGCCTGGGCCGCGCCGGTCGCCTTGCCGAGCGCCTGATCGAAGAAGGCGCGCTGGGCGGCCGTCTTCGCCGGTCCCGCACCCTGGCCGGGCGGCGGGACATTGGCCCAGATATTGGGTCGGACGGGATTCACGGGCGTCTCGCGAGCATGGTTAACGAGACACGAAGATGGCCGGTCGTGGTTAACGCCCGGTTGCCGCCAGGATCTTCCGCTCGTCGTCCGGGGTCAGTTCGCCGGTGAACTTGGCGGTGATCACGCCGGACGCGTCGATCAGGAAGCTCTCGGGCACGCCCGTGACGCCGAACTCCAGTCCGGCGCGGCCGTCGCGGTCGAGCACCTTGACCGCGAAGGGGTCGCCCAGCCGGGCGAGGAAGGCGCGGTTGTTCTCCGGCGCGTCCTTGTAGGCGATGCCCAGGATGGTCACCCCCCGGGCTTTCAGCCGCATCAGGGCCGGCGCCTCGAGCTCGCAGGGCGCGCACCAGGAGGCGTAGAAATTGACCAGCAACGGCCCCGGAGCAGCCGTGCGCAGGGCGACCGGCTGGCCAGTGTCCAGATCTGGCAGGGCCAGGTCCGGCGATGCCCGACCGACCATGGCCGACGGCTGGATCTGCGGATTGCGCTTCAGCGAGTAACCGGCGAACAGCACGCCCAGCAGCACCAGGGCGATGAGCGGAATGAAGGCCAGCGCGCGCTTCACCGGCGATCCTTCGACCGGGCCTCGACCTCCCGTTTCCAGCGCCGGGCGCGGGCGAGGCTGTCAGCGATCATCCACGCGAACGCCGCCGCCGTGATGATGAAGGCGGGCCAGACGTAGGCGGCGTATTTTCCGGCGTCGAAGTCCAGCATCCGGTCAGCCTCCCGCCGCCTGCAGGGCCAGGGTCGCGGCGCGGCGACGCCAGACCTCGGCGCGGATGCGCACCAGCCACAGGGACCCGAAGGCCGAGGTGTAGCCGAGCGCCATCAGCGCCATGGGAATGAGATAGACCGGTGGCAGACGGTTCTCGCGATCCGCGGCGAACACGGTCGCGCCCTGGTGCAGGCTGTTCCACCACTCGACCGAGTAGTGGATGACCGGCAGGTTCACGAGGCCGACAAGGGCGAGGATCGCCGCAGCGCGGCCGGCGCGCGTCTCGTCATCGATCGCCGCCCGCAGGGCCATGTAGCCGAGCCAGAACAGGAACAGCACCAGCACCGAGGTCAGGCGCGCATCCCAGACCCACCAGGTTCCCCACATCGGCTGGCCCCAGAGGGCGCCGGTGATCAGGGCCAGGGCCGTGAAGGCGGCGCCAAGCGGGGCGCAGGCCTTGGCCGCGGCGTCCGCGAGCGCGTGCCGGTAGATGAGCGACAGGAAGCTGGCCACGCCCAGGCAGACATAGCTGAACATCGCCAGATAGGCGGCCGGCACATGGATGAACATGATCCGGACGGTGTCGCCCTGCTGGTAGTCCTCCGGCGCGGCAAAGGTGAACCAGAGGCCGACCGTGATCAGCGCGACGGCCAGCGCCCCGAAGAGCGGCGCGGCCCATCGCGAGAAGGCCATGAACCTGTCGGGGTTGGCGAGGAAGGCGAACATGCCCGCCGGTTAACGCCTGGGCGACCGGCGGGCAAGTCAGGGAAACTACTGATCCGGTGCGTCGGGGCCTTCGCCGAGCTCGATCTCGAACTCTTCGTCCTCGCCGTCGAGGAACGCCAGCGCTCCTGGACCCTCTTCATCCATCATGGCCGACGGGCGACCGGGCGCACCGTCCGGACCGCCGCGACGGATCACCCGGACCCGCCGTTCACCCGGGGCGCCCGGGCCGTGGCGCATGCCGGGCATGCCCATGTGCAGGGCGTCGAACGCCTTCTGCTGCGAGGGGGAAAGCTGGGCGTAGAAGGCGCGGATCGCGTCATTGCGCTTGCGCATTCCGGACTGACGCTCGGCCATCATCTTCTCGGCCCGGGCCAGCCGCTCGGGCGTGGTCTTCGGACGCTCGGGACGGGCCGGCGCGGCGCCGTCAGCGGGCGGGGCGGGACGCTCGGGCGGCTTCATGGCGGCGACGAAGGCCTTCAAGGCGCCTTCCTGGTCCGCGCGCAACTGAAGCACGTCGCGAAGGTGCTGGCTGCGCTTTTCGGGGTCCATCGGACCGTGCATCCCCGGGCCGCCAGGGTGACGCATGCCGGGGCCGCCAGGGCCGCCCATGATCATCACCCGTCGCTCGATGCGCGGCGCGTCGCCGCCGGGCGCGGGAGGCGTCTGGGCCGAGGCCGTAGCGACGCCGGCCAGTGTGATCGCACCCGCCAGCAGAGCGATGCGTGAAATGCTTGTGGTCATTGGAGGTCTCCCCGATCCGGTCTTCTTCTGACGCCACCCTGCCGCGTCTGTGTGGCCTGCGTTTGTCAGAACACCGCCGGTTTGTTTCAGTTCCGACGCAGATCAGTCCAGCGCGTTGCGGCAGGCCGCGGCCATGGCCAGCGGGCTGAGCGCGACCGCCGTGAGGGCCCAGCCGCAGAGCAGCAGCAGGCCGGAGATCTGTCCCGCGCCCATCGCCGCCTGGCTGAGCGCGCCGCCGCCGAAGATCACCGGCGGAGCAAACAGCGGCAGGACGATCACGGCGATCAGCAGTCCGCCGCGCCGGCTGCCGAGGGCCAGCGCCGCCCCGAGGCCGCCGACGAAGGCGAAGGCCAGCCCCCCGACGAGGGCGCAGGCGAACACGACCGGCGCGAGGCCGACCGGCGCGCCCAGCATCAGGGCGGCCACCGGCGCGGCGAAGGCCAGCGGCAGACCCGTCGCCAGCCACTGGGCGAGGGCCTTGATCGCGCAGATCGCCTCCAGCGAAGGCCCGCCGAGCGCCAGAAGGTCGAGTGCGCCGTCTTCATGGTCCCGCTCGAACAGCCGCTCGAGCGACAACAGGGAGGCGAGCGCCAGACAGAGCCATGCGATGCCCGGCGCAATCACGGCGAGTCTCTCCGGCTCCGGTCCGATCGCCAGCGGCAGTAGGGTGGTCACCCCGGCGTAGAAGGCCAGGGCGGGCAAGGGTCCGCCGCCCCGGCCCCAGGCCAGGGCCAGTTCGCGGCGCAGCAGGACGACGAGCGGGCTCATCCGCCGACCTCGACCGTACGATGGGGCGCCGGCAGCGGATCATGCACCGCCGCCAGCAGCATGCCGCCGCCCGCGAGGTGGCCGGCGATCAGGGCGCCGACGCGCTCCCGCCAGATGCTGTCGAGCGGCGCCAGCGGTTCGTCCAGCAGCCACAGGGTGCGGGGCGCCGCCACCAGCCGCGCGAGGGACAGGCGGCGACGCTGGCCGGCCGACAGCTTGCGGACCTCCAGGTCGAGCAGGCGGCCGAGGTCCAGCGCCTCGGCCGCGCGGGCCAGACCGGCCGAGTCCGCGCCGCACCAGCCGGCGGCGAAGGCCAGTTCCTCCCGGGCGGTCCGCCCGCCCTTGAGTCCGTCCAGATGACCGAGCAGGTGCAGGTCCCGGGACCGGGCCTCGTCTGCCTCCGCGACGCCCTCGAAACGCACCGTCCCGGCCGCAGGCCGCAGAAGCCCCGCGATCGCCCGCAGCAGACTGGTCTTGCCGGCGCCGTTTCGGCCCGTCAGCGCGACGGCTTCACCGGGCGCGACCGCAAAGGACAGGTGTTCGAACAGCAAACGCTCGCCCCGCCGGATGGAAAGGTCCTCGATATGGACGTGCGAAATCATGCGCCCACCTGAGAACGGCTCGCAAAGCCCCTGACGTCGACATGGACGTTTGGCGAAACGCGGAGTATGCAGCCCGGCATCGGCCCCCCGCGTGCGCGCGGGGAGGTACGCCGCGCCGGGGGGGACGCTGTGAGTCCTTTCCGAGCGCGCGATCCCGGAAGTGGTTTTCGGGCGGCCGAGAACAGGAAAGGACTCCCCCACATGGCGTCGATCGACAGCCTGCATACCCGCCGGACCCTCGTGGTCGGCGGCGCATCCTACGTCTACTACAGCCTGAGCGCTGCGGAAGAGGCCGGCCTGAAAGGCGTGAGCCGCCTGCCCGTGTCAATGAAGGTTCTGCTCGAGAACCAGTTGCGCAATGAAAACGGGACCGACACCACCGAAGCCGACCTGAAGGCCGTCGCGGCCTGGATCGACAACAAGGGCGGCGTCGAACACGAAGTCAGCTTCCGTCCCGCGCGGGTGCTGATGCAGGACTTCACCGGTGTTCCGGCCGTGGTCGATCTGGCCGCCATGCGCGACGCCATGAACGCCCTGGGCGCCGACCCGACCAAGATCAACCCGCTTATCCCCGTCGACCTGGTCATCGACCACTCGGTGATGGTCGACTTCTTTGGCACCGCCAAGAGCTATGGCGACAACGTCGACAAGGAATACGAGCGCAACATCGAGCGGTACCGCTTCCTGCGCTGGGGCTCGTCGGCGTTCAACAACTTCCGCGTCGTGCCCCCGGGCACCGGCATCTGCCACCAGGTGAACCTGGAATACCTTGCCCAGACCGTCTGGACCGCGCCGGATGCGGGCCTCGAGCACGACGTCGCCTATCCCGACACGGTGGTCGGCACCGATTCGCACACCACGATGGTCAACGGCCTGTCCGTGCTGGGCTGGGGCGTGGGCGGCATTGAAGCCGAAGCCGCGATGCTCGGCCAGGCGATCCCGATGCTGATCCCGGAAGTGATCGGCTTCCGCCTGACCGGCGCCCTCCCGGAAGGCGCGACGGCCACCGACCTGGTGCTGACCGTCACCCAGATGCTGCGCAAGAAGGGCGTCGTCGGCAAGTTCGTCGAGTTCTTCGGCAACGGCCTGGCGAACCTGACCATCGAGGATCAGGCGACGATCGCCAACATGGCCCCGGAATACGGCGCCACCTGCGGCTTCTTCCCGATCAGCCAGTCGACCATCGACTATCTGCGCGCCACCAACCGCGACACCCAGCGGGTCAACCTGGTCGAGGCCTATGCCAAGGCCCAGGGCCTGTGGTTCGATCCGGAAGCCGAAGAGCCCGTCTTCACCGACGTGCTGGAGTTGGCGCTGGGCGAGGTCCAGCCCTCGCTGGCCGGACCCAAGCGCCCGCAGGACCGTGTGCTGCTGACCGATTCCGCCGCCGCCTTCGAGACCGCCCTGGCCGACGAATTCGGCAAGAAGGACCAAACCGACCATCGCGTGCCGGTGGCCGGCTCGACGTTTGACGTCGGCCACGGTGACGTGGTCATCGCGGCCATCACCAGCTGCACCAACACCTCCAACCCCAGCGTCCTGATCGCCGCCGGCCTGCTGGCCAAGAACGCGGTGGCCAAGGGCCTGAAGGTGAAGCCCTGGGTGAAGACCTCGCTGGCTCCGGGCTCGCAGGTGGTCACCGACTACCTCGCCAAGGCCGGCCTGACCAAGTCGCTCGACGCTCTCGGCTTCAACCTGGTCGGCTACGGCTGCACCACCTGCATCGGCAACTCCGGCCCGCTGCCCGAGGCGATCAGCGCCGCGGTCAACGAGGGTGACCTGGTCGCCTGCTCGGTGCTGTCGGGCAACCGCAACTTCGAAGGCCGGGTGAACCCGGACGTGCGCGCCAACTACCTGGCCTCGCCGCCGCTGGTGGTCGCCTACGCCCTCGCCGGCTCGATGCGCATCGACCTGGCCACCCAGCCACTGGGCCAGGACAAGAAGGGCAAAGACGTCTTCCTGAAGGACATCTGGCCGACCTCCAAGGACATCGCCGACCTGCAGCGCAAGTCGGTGACCAGCGAGATGTTCGCCAAGCGCTATGGCGACGTGTTCAAGGGCGACAAGCACTGGCAGGCGATCAAGGTCGAGGGCGGCCAGACCTACGCCTGGGACATCGGCTCGACCTACGTGAAGAACCCGCCCTACTTCGAGGGCATGTCCATGACCCCGTCGGCGGTGAAGGACATCATCGAGGCGCGCGTTCTGGGCGTCTTCGGCGACTCGATCACCACCGACCACATCAGCCCGGCCGGCTCGATCAAGAAGGCCTCGCCGGCGGGTGAATACCTGCTGGAGCGTCAGGTCCGCTTCGAGGACTTCAACGGCTACGGCAGCCGTCGCGGCAACCACGAAGTGATGATGCGCGGCACCTTCGCCAACATCCGCATCCGCAACAAGATCACCCCTGAGATCGAAGGCGGCGTGACCAAGCACTTCCCGTCGGGCCAGGTGATGCCGATCTACGACGCCGCCATGCGCTACGAAGCCGAGGGCCGTCCGGCCGTCGTGTTCGCGGGCAAGGAATATGGCACCGGCAGCTCGCGCGACTGGGCGGCCAAGGGCGCCAAGCTGCTGGGCGTGCGCGCGGTGATCGCCGAGACGTTCGAACGTATCCACCGCTCGAACCTGGTGCAGATGGGCGTGCTGCCGCTGCAGTTCCTGTCGGACGGCTGGCAGCGCCTGGGCCTCACGGGCGAGGAGATCGTCTCGATCCGCGGCCTGCAGGACCTGTCGCCGCGCAAGCAGCTGATCGTCGAACTCTACCGTCCGTCGGACGGCCGTATCGCCCGCTTCCCCGTGCGCTGCCGCATCGATGGCCCGACCGAGCTGGAATACTTCCAGAACGGCGGCGTGCTGAACTACGTGCTGCGCAACCTGGCCGGCGGCGAGGGCTAAGACATTAGGGACATGTACCTCAGGTACGTGTCCCCCAATCGAACGGCGACGGTTTAGGGGACACGTACCTGGGGTACATGTCCCCGCCCCGTTCACGGCCTCGTGAAACGCGCGCGGGAGCCTTCTCCGATTAAGTGCGGCGAGATGCGGAAAGCCCTGTTCGCCTTCGTCCTGTTGCTGCTGTTTCCGACAGCCTCGCCGGCGCTTGCCCGGCCGCCTGTCGTTGTTGAGCTGTTCACGGCACAGGGCTGCTCGTCCTGCGGCGTCGCCAACGCCACCGTCGCGGATCTGGCGAAGCGGCCGGACGTCCTGGCCCTGACCTTCGCCGTCGACTACTGGGACTATCTTGGCTGGCCGGACACCTTCGCGAAGCCGGAGTTCACCGAGCGCCAGCGCGCCTATGCCCGCAAGCTGGCCCTGCGCGAGGTCTACACCCCGCAGGTCGTCGTCGATGGCCGGGTGCAGGCGTCGGCGGTCAAGGGCGAAGCGGTCGAGACGCTGGTGGCCTCGGCGCTCAAGACCCCGGGCAATCCACCCGACATGCAGTTCATGGGCGCACGCGGAGTCGCGGTCGGTTCCGGCCCCTCGCCACGGGGCGGCGCCGATGTCTGGCTGATCCGCTATGACCCGCGCGAGCTGGAAGTCACCCCGCGCCGCGGCGATAACAGGGGCCAGACCCTGATCCAGCGCAACGTCGTGCGCGAGGTCGTCCGCATCGGCGGCTGGCGCGGCAAGCCGACCGCGTACCGTATGCCCGCGACCGAGATCGAGGGCCTGGCCACGGCGGTGATCGTCCAGGCGCCGAAGGGCGGCAAGATCCTGGCGGTTCTGGCGAGGTAGATTTCGCTGCGTGGTTCGAGACGCTCGGCTGATGCCTCGCTCCTCACCATGACGAATAGTATTGCAGCCCATCCCTGATTGTCATCCTGAGGAGCGATCCCTCAGGATCGCGTCTCGAAGGACGCACTCACACCCGCAGCATCAGCCCGCCGTCCACGCCCAGCGCCTGACCGGTGACGAACCCGCCGTCGTCGGAGGCAAGGAACAGCGCCGCGCGGGCGATGTCGATCGGCTGGCCGAGGCGCTTCAGGGCGGCCTTCTTTGCCCACAGGGCGGCGATGTCGTCGCGGACGAAGCTGGCCGCCGTCATGCCGGTGGCGATAGCGCCGGGCAGGATGGCGTTGCTGGTCACGCCGTGGCGGCCCAGTTCAAGAGCGAAGGTGCGCATCATCCCGACCACGCCCGCCTTGGACGCCGAATAGGCCACCAGGCCGTTGTCGGTGTGGCGGGCCATGATGGAGGCGGTGAAGATCAGCCGGCCGACACCCGACTTGACCAGATGCGGCACGGCCTCGCGGCTGATGCGGAAGCCGGCGCGCAGGTTGATCGCGATCTGGCGGTCGAAGGCCTCGTCGCTGGTGTCGCCGACGGGCGTGGAGCCCGAGACGCCGGCGTTGTTGTAGACGATGTCCAGCCCGCCGAACGCCGCGACGGCGCGGGCGATGATCGCGGCGGGTCCGGCGTCCTCGCTGATGTCCTGGCCGAGGGCCTCGATGGCGATGTGCTCGAAGGCCAGATCGGCGCCGGGCCGGTCGACCGCCAGGACCCTGGCGCCTTCGCTGGCGAACAGTTCGGCGCTGGCCCGGCCGATGCCGCTGGCCGCGCCCGTGACGATGGCCGTGCGGCCCTCAAGTCTGCCCATGTCCGTTCCCTCCGGCCGGCCGTCTTCGCGGCGGCGTGCGGAAAAAATGAAACCCCCGCTGCCGGAGGGGAAGGCAACGGGGGTTCAATCGAGAGAGGGGATCTCTTTGAAAGGTGTCGGCCGATCCGAAGCCCGCGATCCAGGGGGGGCTGGGGGGGCTGTTCAGGATCCGGAACCAGCGAGGCTTCTGACCGGCCGACCATCAGAACTTGATGCCTGTTACCGGCGGGCGCGCGTCCGAAATAAGGTCTTTTGAAGGCGTTTGGTGACGCCTGATCCATATTCCGGCCAAGCGTGGCTATTCCGCGACGCCTCTCGCCAAACCGGGCGATTTGGGTCTAGCCTTGTCGGTCAATGGCGTTCGAACCGACATACTCAGAGCCTGCCACCGCCGTGGTGTTCTTCGAGCGGCGGGAACTGGAGCGGCTATTGCGGCTCTACGGCCGGATGGTCGCCGCGGGTGAGTGGCGCGACTACGCCATCGCCGGCCTGTCCGAAAGCTGTGTCTTCAGCGTTTTCCGCCGCGCTTCGGAGCAGCCGCTTTACCGCATCGAGAAGCGCCCGGCGCTGGCCCGGAAGCAGGGGGCCTGGGCGGTCCTTGGACAGGGCGGCCACATCCTCAAGCGCGGCCACGACCTGGAGCAGGTCCTGAAGGTGTTCGACAAGGGCCGTTTCACGGTCGTGGAATAGAAAAGGCCCCGCCGGTTTCCCGGGCGGGGCCTGATCGTATCCGCTGATCCGTTCGCTGCTATTCGCGACGGCCGCCGAGGAAGGCGAGCAGGAACTGGAACAGGTTGATGAAGTCCAGATACAGGCTCAGCGCGCCATAGTTGGTGGCGACGGCCTTGCCGGCCTCGTCCCCGCCGATGGCGTAGTAGGTCATTTTCAGCCGCTGGGTGTCGTAGGCGGTCAGGCCCGCGAAGATCAGCACGCCGACAGCGTTGATGATCCAGTAGAGCATCGGCTGCTTGAGGAAGATGTTGACGATCGAGGCGATCAGGATGCCCCACACACCCATGATCAGGAAGCTGCCGAAGCCGGTCAGATCCTTCTTGGTCGTGTAGCCGACCAGGCTCAGCGCGCCGAAGGCGGTGGCCGTGATCAGGAAGGTCGAGGCGATCGAGCCGCCCGTGTAGCGCAGCACCCAGACCGCGCCGGAAGCGCCGATCAGGCTGACGATGCCCCAGTAGAGGGCGGCCGACCCCGCGGGGCTCGGATTGCGCATGGCGAAGCCGGAGATCAGCACCAGCGCCAGCGGGGCGAAGGCCAGGATCATGCCGGGCAGGGTGTAGCCGCGGAACGCGCCGGTCTCCGACACGATGAACAGCATGTCGCGGATCGCCGGGACCGTGGCCACCGCGTAGGCGATGCCCGCCGACACCAGCAGGCCCAAGGCCATCTTGTTGTAAACGCCGAGCATGAAGGCGCGGAGACCCGCGTCAATCGACATGTCGACGGTCTGCGGAATCGAGCGCGCAGTGCCGCGTCCGAAGTCGCTCATGGAAAAAGCCCTATGGTTGTCGCGCCCAGGATGGACGCTAGCTCAATATCGGTAATGGAAGCGCCTGACGCAAGCGGTTCGCAAATGACTATCTTGCGAGACTATTCCGCACGCAGAACAGGGGCCGGCCGCTTCGACAGAGCCTGGATCGCCGCCAGCAGGCCGCCCAGGGTCGCCAGTCCGACCGCCGCGCCGAGCAGGGCGCCGACGCCCGCCCAGTCGACGCTCCACTCGGCCTCGAACACCTTGACCACCACGGGCCAGGCAGCGGCATAGCCGAGCGCGACGCCGGCGAGACCGGCAATCAGCCCGACCGCGCCGTACTCGACGCCATAGGCCAGCAGGATCTGCGCCCGCGACCCGCCCAGCACCTTCAGCGTCGCGGCCTCGCGGGCCCGGGCCCGGGCGCCGGCGGCGATGGCGCCGGCCAGCACCAGCAGCCCGGCCAGCGCGGCGACGGACGCCGCGCCCTGGACCGCCAGCACCAGCCGGTCGAGCATCTCGGTCGCCGCCTCGAGTTGCTCGCGCACGCTGATCACATTGACCATCGGAAAGTCCTTGCCCAGCGCGCGGGTGACCGCAGCCTCCTGGATCTTGTCCGCCTTGGCGATGGCGACCTGCGGCAGCACCGCGCCTTCCAGGGCGGCGGGATTGATGATGATCGGGAAGGCCGGCCCGAAGCCGCCCCAGTCGACCTTGCGCAGGACGGCGATCCGGGCGTCGATCTCGCGGCCGAGCACATTGAGGGTGACCTGGTCGCCGACCTTCAGGTTGGCGCCGGCGGCGGCGTCCGCCTCCATCGCAATGACCGGTTCACCGGCATAGTCCGCCGCCCACCAGCGGCCCGAGACGATCCCGGCCTCCGTCGGCTGCGGCCCGATGACCGAGATCTGGATGTCATTGTCATAGGCCCAGCGCTCGCCGTCCTTGATCTGCTCGAGATCGACGATCTCGCCTTTCACCCTGACGATACGGCCCGTCGTGAAGGGCGCGCGCAACCAGTTGCGGTCGGTCAGGGGCGCGGCGAAGGCCTTGCCGACCACTGTGTCGAACTCGGCCGCGCGGGCGCCGGGGATCTCGGTGAAGACCATGGCCGGCGCGGTCTTCGGCGCCACTTCGCTGACCTGGGCCAGCAGGCTGGACTGGATCAGCACCACCGCCGCCAGCAGGGCGACGCCCAGGCCGATGGCCGGGGCGGCGGTGCGGGCCGCCGAACGGGGTCCGGCCAGATTGGCGATGCCGATCCGGATCGCGCCGCGGGCAAAGCCGCGCAGGCGTCCGGCCAGCAGGGCCGCGCCGCGGCCCAGGATCCAGAGCAGGCCGAAGGCGACCGCGACGCCGGCGATCATTATGCCGGCCGCCACGGGCGTCGGTGCGGTGACCACGGCGAGCGCCGCCAGGCCCATGCCGGCCAGGATGGCCACGACCACCTCCGGTCCGAACGCGAGCCGGCCGGTAAGATCGCGCCGGAACAACGACGAGGGCGGCGTGGCGCGCGCCCGGGCCAGCGGCGCCAGGCTGAAGGCCGCGGCCGCGAGAAGGCCGAACAGCGCCGCCTTGGCCAGGGGCGCCGGATAGACCGCGAACAATGCCGGAACCGGCAGCTTGTCCGCGGCCAGCTCGCCCAGCACCAGCGGCGCGAGGGCGCCCAGGGCCAGGCCGATGCCGACGCCGAGCGCCGACAGCACCGCGATCTGGATCAGATAGAGGTTGCGGATCAGCGCGCCTTCCGCGCCCAGCGCCTTGAGCACCGCGATCGAGGGCTTGCGCTGTTCCAGGTAGGCCGAGACGGCGCCGGCCACGCCGAGCCCGCCGGCGACCAGCGACGCCAGGCCGATGAAGCCGAGGAAGTATTCCAGCTGGTCGATCAGACGCTTGAACCCGCCGCCCGCCTCGTTGCGCCCGCGCGCCTCGAACCCGTCAGCCTTGAGGCGTTTCACCAGCCGGTCGACCCCGGCATTGGTGGCGAGCGCGGGCTTGAGGGCGACGCGGACGGTCTCGTTGGTGTTGGGCATGCCCGGCTGGAGAAAGCCGCCGCCCTTGACCGCCTGGATGCTGGTCAGGACGCGCGGGCCCAGGGCGAAGCCGCGACCCAGCCGGTCCGGTTCGGAGAGCAGCACAGCGCGGGCGATGAACTTCGCTTCGCCGACGAGGAAGGTGTCGCCGAGCTTGAGGTTCAGCCGGTCGAGCAGGGCCTGCTCCACCGCCGCCCCGGCCGCGTCACCTTCCGGGTAGAAGGCCGCGGCAAGCGAATCCGCCCCTTCGAGGCCGACCTTGCCCGCCAGGGGGTAGCCGTCCGAGACGCCGCGCAGTTCCACCAGCCGCCGCTCGCCGGACGGCGCCTCCGCCATGGCCGAGGCCGCGGCCGACCAGGCGGTCTTGCCCATCGCCTCGAAGCGCGCCCGCTCGGCCGGGGTGAACAGCCGGCGGTCGACGCTGACCCGCAGGTCGCCGCCGAGAATTTCGCGCGCCTGGACCGCCAGTCCGGCGCGAAACGCCTCGGCGGTCGACCCGGCGGCGGCGATCGCCGCAACGCCCAGCGCCAGGCAGGCGAGGAAGATGCGGAACCCGGCCACGCCGGAACGCAGCTCGCGCAGGGCGAAGCGCAGCGACAGAGGCAGGGTCATCCGACGTCGCCGACGATCTGGCCGGCAGCCATGGTCACCTGACGTCCGGCGCGGGCGGCCAGGGCGGCGTCATGGGTCACCAGGACCAGCGCCGCGCCGGTCTCGTTGACCAGGTCAAACATCAGATCGGCCACTCCGGCCGCATTGGCGGCATCGAGGTTGCCGGTCGGCTCGTCCGCGAACAGCAGCGCCGGTTCGATGGCCAGGGCGCGGGCCAGGGCCACGCGCTGTTGCTCGCCGCCGGACAGCTGGGTCGGATAGTGACGCAGGCGGTCGGTCAGTCCGACGCGGCCAAGCCAGTCGCGCGCGATCCGGGCGGCATGACGGGTTCCCGCCAGCTCGAGCGGCGCGGCGACATTCTCCTCCGCCGTCATGTTGGGCAGCAGATGGAAGGCCTGGAAGACCAGCGAGACCTTGCCGCGCCGCAGTTTCGCGCGACCGTCCTCGCCAAGGGTCGCCAGATCCTCGCCAAACAGCTTCACCTTGCCCGACGTCGGCTGTTCCAGCCCCGCCGCCACCGCGATCAGGGATGACTTGCCCGATCCGGAGGGACCGATGATCGCCATCCGCTCTCCCGGCGCGACCTTGAGCGTGACGCCGCGCAGGATCTCGACGGGCCCGGCCACCGACGGCAGGGTCAGGGTCACCGCGTCCAGGGCGAGCGGCGCAGGCAGGGGAAAGGCGTCAAACATTTTTCGTATGGCTTCGCAGGAGGGATTTGGCCGGGACGTTGTTCACCCTACATAGGGCGTAGACATGACGAGCACACCATACCGCTCTGTAACGCGCCGCGCGCTGGGCGCCCTGATGCTCGGGGCGGCGGCGTCGCCTGCGTTCGCCGCTGGCAAACCGCGCATCGTCACCATGCTCGGCGACTCGATCACCGCCGGCTATGGCCTGCCGGCGCGCGACGCCCTGCCCGCCCGGCTTGAGGCCGGTCTGGCGAAGCTGGCGCCGGGAACGCGCGTACGCAGCGCCGGGGTCAGCGGGGACACCAGCGCCGGCGGCGCGGGGCGGGTCGACTTCAGCGTCCAGTCCGACACCGCGGTCTGCATCGTCGCCCTCGGCGGCAACGACCTGCTGCAGGGGCTGGACCCGAAACAGACCAAGGCCAACCTGGACCGGATCATCCGCCGGCTGCAGGCGCGCAAGATCACCGTCGTGCTGGCGGGGCTGACCGCGCCAAACTCTATCGGCCGCAGCTACGCACGGGACTTCGGGGCCGTCTTTCCGAGCCTGGCGAAGCAGTATGGCACCGCGCTGTATCCGAACCTGCTGGAAGGCGTGGCCGGCAATCCGCGCCTGAACCAGCGGGACGGCATCCATCCCAACGCCGCCGGCGTGGCGATCATCGCCGCCCGCCTGGCGCCGGTCGTGGCGCGGGCGCTGGCCTCGCGTCGATGATCCGCCTGTTCGCGGCCATCGCCCTTCCCGAGGAGATCGGAGAGCCCCTGCTGCGCCGCCAGCACGGGCTGCCCGGTGCGCGATGGCGGCCGCTGGAGGCGTTTCACATCACGCTGCGGTTCTATGGCGACGTGCAGGAGCGGGTCGCCGAGGACCTCGACCTGGAGCTGGAGCGCATCACCAGCGCGCCGTTCGGGCTGACGCTGGAGAGTGCCGGGTCCTTCGGCGAGGGCGTCGACATTCACGCGGTCTGGGCCGGGGTCGCCGAGAGCGAGCGTCTGCGGGTGCTGGCCGGTCGCTGCGAGACGGCGGCGCGGCGGGCCAGGATCGCCGCCGACAGCCGCGCCTATCGCCCGCACCTGACACTGGCCTATCTGCGGCGGCCCGATCCGGCCGACGTCGCCGCCTGGATCCAGGCCAACGCCCTGCTGCAGTCCCCGCCCTTCGCCGTCGACCGCTTCGGCCTCTATTCCAGCCACCAGACGGCCGACGGCTCGCGCTACGTGCTGGAGCGCGAGTACCGACTCTGAGGCCGGATCAGAGGCGCCCCGTGAACTCCAGAGCCACAGGGCCGGTCATGATCACGTGGCCGTCGGACTCGCGCCATTCGATGTGCAGTTCGCCGCCGTCCATCTCGATCGTGGCCGAGCGGCCGGTCAGGCCACGGCGGGCGCAGGCGACGAGAGCCGCGCAGGCGCCGGTGCCGCAGGCGAGGGTCATGCCGGCGCCGCGCTCCCAGACGCGCAGGCGGATACGGTCGGGGGCCTTGACGAACGCGAAGCCGACATTGACGCCTTGCGGGAACATCGGGTGATGCTCGATCAGGCTACCGGAGCCCTTCACCAGGGCATCGGTCGGCTCCTGATCGACGAAGAACACGACATGGGGGTTCCCCATGTTGACGGCGCCGGGCGTGTGCAGATGCGGGGCGTCGATCGGGCCGACCTGCAGTTCGATGCCCCTGGTGTCCATTTCCTCGGCCAGCGGAATGTGGTCCCAGCGCAGCTCCGGCGGGCCCATGTCGACCGAGACGCGCCTGTCACCGTCGGCGCGAGTCGCGGCCAGAAGACCGGCCTCGGTCTCGATGACCACGTCGTCACGCCCGGCAGCCTCCATCAACAGCCACGCCACGCAGCGGGTGGCGTTGCCGCAGGCGTCGACCTCGCCGCCGTCGGCGTTCCAGATGCGCATGAAGGCGTCCGCCCGGCTGGTCGGCTCGATGGCGATCAGCTGGTCGCAGCCGACGCCGTTGGTGCGATCGGCAATGGCGCGCGCCTCCGCCGGCGTCGGCCGGAAGGCTTCGCCACACGCCTCAACCACGACGAAGTCGTTGCCAAGGCCGTTCATCTTGAGAAACGGACGGCTCATGTCACCTATATAGGCTACGCATTCGGCTCAGGTCAGAGGTTAACCGCGCCATGAAGGATGACGACCATCGCGCCGAGCGGACGTTCATGCATGGATTGAGGGTCCGGCTGCGCGCGCTCTACCACGGCGCGTCGCCTGGCGCGGTGCGCTTCAGGTTCGCCGTGATCGGCGTGGATCTGGTGATCATCGCCTTCTTCGTGGCGGCGCCGATCATGCGCGACATCGGCGGCCTGTTCCTGATCCTGGACTATCTGATCGCTGCGATCCTGACGTTCGACCTGGCGGCGCGGCTCCTGGCGCAGCCCTCGCTGAAGAGCAGCTTCAAGCGGCCGATGATCTGGGTAGACCTGTTTATTCTCGTGACGCTGCTGTTCCCGGAGCAACTGGCCAACTTCGGCTTCCTGAGGGTGCTGCGGCTGTGGACCCTCGTCGAGAGCGAGTTCTTCTGGCGCACGGTCGGGCGACGCTATGACGGCACCCGGGTCGAGGAGGTGACCAAGGCGGCCATCGGCCTGCTGACCTTCGTCTTTGTCATCACCGGCTTCGTCTACTCGACCTTCATGGGCCGCCACGATGGGATCGACGGGTGGGTGGACGCGCTCTATTTCACCATCACCAGCCTGACCACGACCGGCTATGGCGACATCACCCTGCCCGGCGTCTGGGGCCGGCTGCTGTCGATCTTCGTGATGCTGGTCGGTGTGTCGCTGTTCATCCGGCTGATGCAGCTGCTGGTGCGGCCGCACAAGGTGATCTTCCCTTGCCCCGAATGTGGTTTGCGGCGGCATGACCCCGACGCGGTTCACTGCAAGGCCTGCGGCAAGACGCTCTGCATTCCGGACGACGGGCTCTAGCACCCCCCTTGCCCGGTGGCGCCGCGACTCTATGGTTGCCGGCCCTGTTCCACGCCGGATGTTCCCGACATGAAGCTTCCCGCCCTCGCCGCCCTGCTGTTGCTCGGCGCGGCTCCCGCCATCGCCTCCGTCGAGTCGCCGTTCGAATGGCTGGAGCAGGTATCCAGCGAACGGTCGATGGCCTGGGTCGAGGCGGAGAACGCCAAGGTCCTGCCCGCGCTGACAGGCGACGCCCGGTTCGCGCCTTTGCAGGCCGACGCCCTGGCGATCCTGTCGGCCAGGGACCGGATCCCGACCCCGAGCTTCGTCGGCGAGATGGTGTTCAACTTCTGGCAGGACGCCGAGCATGTGCGGGGTATCTGGCGGCGGACGACACTGGAGAGTTTCCACAGCGACAACCCGCAATGGGAAACGGTCCTCGACCTCGACGCCCTCGCGACGGCGGAGAAGGCCAACTGGATCTGGAAGGGCGCCGACTGCCGGCCGACCACCCACGACCGCTGCCTGGTCCGGCTGAGCAACGGCGGCAAGGACGCTATCGAGATCCGCGAATTCGACCTGAAAACCAAGACCTTCGTGGAGGGCGGCTTCCGCCTGCCGGAAGGCAAGCAGACCGTCGCCTGGCTCGACGCCGACACCCTGGTCCTGACGCGGGACTGGGGTTCGGGAACGCTCACCGACTCCGGCTATGGCAGGGTCGTCAAGACGCTGAGCCGGAGCGATCTACGCAAGGCCGGCGCCGCGCTCAGCTATGCGCGCGAGGTCTTCAGCGGCGAGGTGAAGGACGTCGCCGCCCAGCCGGTGGTTTATCGCGACGGAACCGGCAAGCGGATCGTGCTGGTCAATCGCGCACTCGATTTCTTCAACAGCGCCTGGTTCGTGCTGCCGGACGGCGGCGGCAAGCCGGTGCGGCTCAAGCTGCCCACGCGGTCGCAGACGCATGGCTACCTGCACGGCCGGCTGATCGTTTCGCTCCAGGAAGACTGGACCTTCCGGGACACGGCCTACGCGTCCGGCTCGCTGCTGGCGGTCGATGTGCCGGCGATGCTGGCGGTGCAGGACCTCGGGCTGCCGGCGAGCACATCCGCCGCGATCAGGCCCGTCGCCGACGTGCTGTTCAAGCCGCAGGACCGCGAGGCGCTCGACCCGGAACAGATACGGGTGACCGAGAACCGCGTCGTGGCCGTGCGCTACAACAACGTCCGCGGCAGCCTGGTCAGCTTCCGTCGCGAGGACGGCGCCGACTGGCAGCCGGACTACTACACCGCCCTGCCGAACGCGGCCGTCAGCCTGGTGGCCACGGCCGACAGCGGAGACGCCGTCTTCTACACCGAGGAGAACTTCCTCACGCCGACGCGGCTGATGCTGGCGCCGGCCCGTTGGGGCAAGTCAATGGCGATCAAGACCCTGCCGGCCCGCTTCGACGCCTCGACGCATGTGGTTGAACAGAAGGAAGCGACCTCGAAGGACGGGACGAAGATTCCCTATTTCATCGTCCATCCCAAGGGTCACAAGCACGACGGCCAGGACCCGACGCTGCTGCACGCCTACGGCGGCTTCCAGATCAGCAAGCTGCCGGTCTATGACCCTGTCCTCGGCAAGCTCTGGCTGGAGCGTGGCGGCACCTATGTCGTGGCCAATATCCGTGGCGGCGGCGAGTTCGGGCCCGCCTGGCACGAGGCGGCGCTCAAGGCCAACCGCCAGAAGGCCTATGACGACTACTTCGCCGTGGCCGAGGACCTGATCCGGCGCAAGATCACCTCGCCGCGCCGGCTGGGCGCCTATGGCCGCTCGAACGGCGGCCTGCTGATGGGCGTGGCCATGACCCAGCGGCCAGACCTTTGGAACGCGGTGATCATCGAGAGCCCGCTGCTGGACATGATGCGCTATCACCTGCTGCCCGCGGGGGCGTCGTGGATCGGCGAGTACGGGGATCCGACCGTTCCGGCCGAGGCCGCCTGGATCGCGCGCTATTCGCCGTTCCAGAACCTGAAAGTCGGGGTGACCTACCCGCTGGCCTACATCACCACCTCGACCAAGGACGACCGCGTCCATCCGGGTCACGCCCGCAAGTTCGCCGCCATGCTGGCGCAGCTGGGCGCGCCCTATCTGTATTACGAGAACACCGACGGCGGTCACGCCAACGGCGCCGACCCCACCGCCAATGCGAAGCGCTGGGGCATGCACTACACCTACCTGACCCGACAGCTGATGGACTGAGTATGCGTAGACTTTTGATGGCCATGACCATGACCGCCGCCGCCCTGACCGCCTCCCTGGCCACCGCCCAGCCGGCGGATGATCCCTTCGCCTGGATGGACGAGATCGAGGGGGATCGCGCCCTCGCCTGGGCGAGGGCCGAGAACGCCCGCTCGCTGCCGGTGCTGCAGTCCGACCGGCGTTACGCCGGTCTGCACCAGGCGGCGCTCGACATTGTCAACGCCAGGGACCGGATCCCCGGCGTCGGCTTCAGCGGCGACGGGACCCTCGGCAACTTCTGGCAGGATGCGGCGCATGTGCGCGGCCTCTGGCGGCGCACGACCCTGGACAGCTACCGCACGGCCGAGCCGGTCTGGGAGACGGTGCTCGACTTCGACGCCCTGGCGAAGGCCGAGGGCAAGAACTGGGTCTACAAGGGCGCGACCTGCCTGGCGCCCGCCGATCGCTACTGCCTGGTTCAGCTGTCTGACGGCGGCAAGGATGCGGTGACGCTGCGCGAGTTCGACACGGTGACGAAGACCTTTGTCGACGGCGGCTTCGTGGCCCCGGACGGCAAGCAGAACGTCAGCTGGCTGGACAAGGACACCCTGCTGATCGCCCGCGACTGGGGCCCCGGCACGATGACCAAGTCGAGCTATCCCTTCGTGCTGAAGATCTGGAGGCGCGGGACGCCGCTGAGCGCGGCCACCGAGATCTATCGCGGCACGCCCGACGATGTGTCGGTCTCGCCCGTCGTCCTGCGCAACGCCGACGGCGTGGTGCAGGCGGTGATGATCGCCCGCAGCGCCAGCTTCTTCGAGACCGAGTATTTCCTCGCCACCGACCAAGGACCGGTGAAGATGCCCTTCCCGACCCGCAGCTCGCTGCGGGGGCTGCTGGACGGCAAGCTGGTGTTCAGCCTCGATGAGGACTGGGCCGCGCAGGACCTGAAGCAGGGCGACCTTGCGGCGATCGATCTTGAGGCCCTGACGGCTGATCCGGCGACGGCGCGCGCGACCCTGATCCTGCGCCCGAGCGCCGCCCAGTCGATCGAGGGCGTCAACATCAGTCGCAATCGCCTGATCGTCGGGCTGATCGAGAACGTCACCGGCAAGGCGCTGGTGTTCACGCCAGGTCCGAAAGGCTGGACCAGTACGCCGCTGGACCTGCCGTCGAACGTGACCATCGGCGTGGGCTCGGCGTCCGAGACCGACGATCGGGTGTTCTTCACCGTGACCGGATACCTCACGCCCAGCACCCTGTGGCTGGCCGACGCCGACACGGGCAAGCTGGAGAAGCTGAAGTCCTCTCCGCCCAAGTTCGACGCCTCGACCCATCTGGTCGAGCAGCTCTGGGCGACCTCGAAGGACGGGACCAGGGTCCCCTATTTCGTCGTCCGCCCGAAGGACCTGAAGTACGACGGCTCCGCCCCGACGCTGCTCTACGCCTACGGCGGCTTCCAGCAGTCGATGAAGCCAGGCTACTCGGCCACCGTCGGCAAGCTGTGGCTCGAGAACGGCGGCGTCTATGTCGTGGCCAACATCCGCGGCGGCGGCGAGTTTGGGCCCGCCTGGCACGAGGCCGGGCTGAAGGCCAACCGCCAGCGGGTCTATGACGACTTCTTCGCGGTGTCAGAGGACCTGATCGCGCGCAAGATCACCTCGCCCCGGCGCCTCGGCATCATGGGCGGATCGAATGGCGGCCTGCTGATGGGCGTGGCCCTGACGCAGCGGCCGGAGCTCTACAACGCCGTCGTGATCCAGGTGCCGCTGTTCGACATGCTGGGCTACACAAAGCTGGGCGCCGGCGCGTCCTGGGTCGGCGAGTACGGCGACCCGGCGATCCCCGAGGAGCGGGCCTGGATCGCGGCCTACGACCCCTACAGCAACCTGAAGGCCGGCAAGCCCTACCCGCAGGTGTTCATCGAGACCTCGACCAAGGATGACCGGGTTCACCCCGCCCACGCCCGCAAGGCCGGGGCGCGTCTGGGGGCTCTGGGCTATGGCTATCTCTATTACGAGAACATCGACGGCGGTCATTCGGCGGCGGCCAATCTCGGCGAGACGGCCACGCGGCTGGCGCTGGAATACACCTATCTGATGCAGCGCCTGATGGATTGACCCTGAACGAAAAAGGCCCCGTCGCGCGAGCGACGGGGCCAGTTCGTTCAGGAGAGAAGCTGGATCAGAAGGCCCAGCGGGCGGTCAGCTGGACCACCGGGCCGGCCTTCTCGGTCTCGAGTTCGTATTCGTCGTACGTCCGGCTGGCCTGATCGGCCAGGGTGCCGAACTTGTCGAAGATCTCGTCCTTGGACGAGTCCAGCAGGTTCGTGCCGGTCAGGCGGACGACGAAGCTCTCGCCGAAGCGCTTTTCGACGAACGCTTCGAGATCCGCGCCGTAGCTGGTGCGGATTTCCTCGAGCGCGACGCGTCCGAAGGCGTCGCCCTGCTTGCGGTAGGTGACGCCGAAGGCCGCGCCCCAGGACGGCAGGTCCTGGATGAAGCCGACGTTGTAGACATGGTTGGACTGGTCGTTGAACCGGCGCTCGCCGGCGAAGTCGGTGACCTCGCTGTCGAGCCAGCTGTAGTTCAGGAACACGCCGGTGTTTTCCAGACCGATGAAGGTCAGCGGGGTCGACAGGTCGAACTCGAGACCCCAGACCGTGCCGTCACCGACGTTGGCGACCGAATAGATGAAGGTGCCGGGACCGCCGTCGCCTTCCAGACCGGTGTTCACGTCCTCGATCAGGTCAGTGACGCTGCGGTAGAAGAAGTTCAGGCCGACGATGCCGCGGCCGCCGAGCCGACGCTCGTAACCGACGTCGAAGCCCCAGGCGGTTTCCGGCTGCAGGTCCGGGTTACCGATGAAGTCGTCGTCGCCGTATTCTTCAACCAGCAGAACCGGCTGGAGCTTGTCGAAGTTCGGGCGGCGGACCGTACGGGCGGCCGACACGCTGATGCGACCGTCTTCGCCGGCGTTGAAGCGCAGGCTCATGGACGGCAGGAGCACCGTGTAGTCGTTTTCCGTCACGCGATCGCCCGGGGCGACGCCCAGGGTATCGTCAGTGATCGTCGTGCTGGTCGTCTCGTAGCGCAGACCCACTTCCCAGCGGAAGCCGTCCTGCTTGCCCGACAGCATGACGAACGGATCGAGGCGGGTTTCCTCGATGTTCACATCAACGTCGGACCGGACCGCGAACACGCCGGGAGCCGGGAAGACCAGGCCGCTGTTGACGCCGTTGGCGATGTTGAAGCGCGAGCGCACTTCGAGGAGCTGAAGGTCGCGCTCCTTGCCGTTGTACTGCAGACCGAAGGTCAGCTTCGAGGCGCCCAGATCACGCTCGTGTTCGAACTCGGCGGACAGCTCGGTGTCCTCGAGGTCGGTGTCGATCTCGTCCTGGGTGTAGCGGTCGGCGTCGGGGTTCGGATTGACGTCGCGGAGGAACTCCAGCTCCTTCTCGAACTCGAACTGCTCGTCGGTCATCGCCGAGTAGCCGAGCTTGAACTTGCTCTCGCCGCCGAGCATCTCGACCACGAACTTGCCCCGCAGCGACCAGCTGTCGGTGACGATGTCGAGGTCGTTGTCGTTGACCGTCAGCAGGTTCGCGTTGTTGCGCAGGCCGCTGCGGTACTCGAGCGAGTCCTCGTCCTGGAGACGGTCGGTGCGGACGAAGTAGCCATCGACCGTCAGCTCGCCGCCGGCCACGTCGACCTGGTAGCTGGCGTTGAACGAGTAGTCGGTGCCGTCACGAACGTCGGTCTGGTCCTCGACGTTCTGCAAAACGCCGGCCGGCGCGTCGTAGCGCATGCTCAGCTTTTCCTTGGGCGCGCGACGACCCTGGACGTTGGCGCCGACGAGCAGGCGACCGGGGCCGAACTGGCCGCCCCAGTAGATGCCGTAGTTCTCGGCGTACTCGTCGTCGTTGTAGTAGGAGACGCCGCCGCGGACATAGCCGCCATCGAGGCTGTAGGCGTCGCGCAGGACGATGTTCAGCGAGCCGGCCATGGCGTCGCCGCTGCGGTTGGCCGACGGGGCGCGGATGATCTCGATCCGCTCCAGCAGTTCGGCCGGGATGCGGTCGACGAAGAACGAGCGGTCAGCCTGGGCGCCCGGGACGCGCTCGCCGTTGATCAGGATCTGGGTGTAGCCGGGGTCGAGGCCGCGCAGACGGGCGCCGTCCGATTCCAGGACGTCCGACAGGAAGGTCACGCTGGGCACGCGCTTCAGCGCATCACCGGCCGAGACGGGCTCGAAGCGCTGGAAGTACTCCTGATCGTAGGACAGCACGGGCGCGGTGGCGTCCGTCCGGTCGCGATAGACGATCTCGCCGCTGATCACCAGTTCCTGGACCGTCGTGGGCGTGTCGGCGGCGTCCTGCGCGAACGCGGATCCGGCCATCACCAGGGGCGCAAGCGCCGCCAGTGCAAACAGGTTTGATTTCTTCATGTCGACCCCTCTTGCGTCACAGGCGCCCTGTTGACCGAGGGCATCTGCTGTGATCATCAGGCCGTCCAATATGTCTACACCTGCAAGGGTTCCAGTGATGTTTAGCCGACAGAAGTATATCAGTTTTGTGACGGCCTTTGTCGCATCCATACTTGTGTCGTCTTGCGCCTTGCTTGATCCCGAGGCCCGGTCCGACTCGAAGAAGCTGACGGTCGGCACGGGAGTCCCTGTGCTCTCGAAGGTGGAGACCCAGGCGGTAGCCACCCGCAATGCCGACGCCGCCGACGATCCTGAGATCTGGGCCGACCCTCGCGACCCGTCGCGCGGCCTGATCTTCGGCACCGACAAGCAGGCCGGGCTCTATATCTACGGTCTCGACGGCGCGATCCGCGGCTTCATCGCCGATGGGCGTCTGAACAACGTCGACCTGCGTGACGGCTTTGCCACACCGGACGGCCAACGCGTGCTGGTCGCTGCGAGCGACCGGGGCCGGATGGGCGCCGCGCTCTACCTGCTGAACCCGGACACGCTGGAAACCTCGCCCTGGGGCGTGGTTCCCGTCGACCTGGCCGAACCCTACGGCCTGTGCATGGGCCGACGGGGCGAGGCCTTCATCATCGTGATCAACGGCACGGACGGACAGGTGCGGCAGCTGCGCGTCGCCGCCGGTCCGGACGGCAAGCCCGTCGCCACGGTCGAGCGCCGCTTCGGCGTCGGCAGCCAGACCGAGGGCTGCGTCATCGATGACGAGCGCGGCCTGCTCTACATCGGCGAGGAAGCGAAAGGCGTCTGGCGCTACAATCTCGATCCCGCTGCCGGCGACGCGCGGGTCCAGATCGCCGCAGCGCCGTCCGCCATGCTCAAGGCCGATGTCGAGGGGCTGACCCTGCTGCGGGAGGGCGATCGCACCTGGCTGATCGTGTCCAGCCAGGGCGACAGCGCGTTTGCGGTCTGGCGCGTCGACGGCGAGACGCCGGTCTATGGCGGCCGTTTCTCGCCGGTCGCAGGCAATGGCATCGACGCCGTCACCGGCACTGACGGCGTGGCGGCGCTGGGCGGCCGGGTCGGCCAGTTCCCGGAAGGCCTGGTGGTCATGCAGGATGATTCCGACAGCGAGAGCGAGGCGCCGGTGGCCCGGGCGCGCCAGAACTTCAAGCTGGTCGACTGGCGCGACGTGAAGGCCGCCCTCGGCCTGTAACGCTCGATGGTCGAGAGGCTGTCCTTGCGGCGGGCAGTGAGCTGAAACCGTGTCCCCGGGGCCACTGAATCCGGCCCCCTCGGTTCACACGCCCCGCAACACCTCCGCCAGCATCCGGCCCTCGTTGGCGCGGCTGGAGCCGGCGCGCCAGGCGACGACGATCTCGCGGCTGGGGTGGTCGGCCTGGAGGGGGCGGGTGGTGACGCCGACGTGCTCGGTCAGGCCGGCGTTGACCGCCATCGCCGGCAGGAAGGACACCCCGAGCCCTGAGCCGACCATCTGCACCAGCGTCGGCAGCGACGTGGCGGCGAAGGTCTCCTCGTCCGTCGACTTGGGCGGTTCGAGCCCGCAGGCGGCCAGGGCGTGGTCGCGCAGGCAGTGGCCGTCCTCGAGCAGGATCAGGTCGCGCGGGGCGAGGTCCTCGGGATTGACCCGGTTTTGCGTGAGGATCGGGTGGCCGTCCGGCGCGGCGGCCAGAAGTTCGTCGTCCTCGACGTGCGCCCAGGCCAGACCGGTCATGTCGTAGGGCAGCGCGATCAGGGCCGCGTCGAGCGCGCCGGCCTTGAGCGCGGCGATCAGCCGGTGCGTGAGGTCCTCGCGCAGGAACAGCCGCAGCTTGGGGAACTTGTCACGGATCACCGGCAGGGCGCGGGGCAGCAGGAACGGCGCAACCGTCGGAATCACCCCCAACCGGAACCGCCCGGTCAGCGGCTGGCCGGCGCCCTGGGCCGCCTGGACCAGATCGTCAGTCTGTTCGAGGATCACCCGCGCGCGACGCACCGCCTCCTCGCCGGCGGCGGTCAGGATCACGCCGGACCGGGCGCGGTCGACCACCGGCGCGCCGAGGATCTTCTCCAGTTCGGCGATGCCGGCCGACAGGGTCGGCTGGGTGACATGGGCCGCCTCCGCCGCCCGGCTGAACGAGCCGTGGTCGGACAGGAGCTTGAGGTACTGGAGCTGGCGCAGGGTTGGGAGCATGCGCCAGATATAGCCCTGATCAATCCATTCCGCAAAAACAATCGATTGGATTTATGCCCCCTGATGGCAGACCCTCGCGTTGGAACGGTCGGGTCAGCACATCGTGCTGATCGCGGCCAACAAAACGCGCATCGGGACCGGAACAGACCCATGAACAGCAACAACACGGCCGGCGGCGGGAAATGCCCCGTCATGCACGGCGGCAACACGACCGGCGCCACGAGCGCTGACTGGTGGCCGAACGCTCTGAACCTCGACATCCTTGACCAGCATGACACCAGGACCAACCCGCTGGGACAGGGGTTCAACTACCGAGCAGCGCTCGCCACGCTCGACGTCGAGGCGTTGAAGCAGGACGTCCGTGCCCTGATGACCGACAGCCAGCCCTGGTGGCCGGCGGACTGGGGCCACTACGGCGGACTGATGATCCGCATGGCGTGGCACGCGGCCGGCTCCTATCGCCTCGCGGACGGACGTGGCGGCGGCGGCACGGGCAACCAGCGGTTCGCGCCGCTGAACTCCTGGCCGGACAACGCCAACCTGGACAAGGCGCGGCGCCTGCTGTGGCCGATCAAGAAGAAGTACGGCAACCGCGTCAGCTGGGCCGACCTGATCCTGCTGGCCGGCACGGTCGCCTACGAGTCGATGGGCCTTAAGACCTTCGGCTTCGGGTTCGGCCGCGAGGATATCTGGCGCCCGGAGACGGATATCTACTGGGGCGCCGAGAAGGAATGGCTCGGCGCGGGCCGCTATGCAGGCGAGGACCGGGACAGCCTGGAGAACCCGCTGGCGGCCGTACAGATGGGCCTGATCTACGTCAACCCGGAGGGCGTGGACGGCGTGCCCGATCCCCTGCGCACCGCCCACGACGTCCGCGTCACCTTCGCCCGCATGGCGATGGATGACGAGGAAACCGTGGCGCTGACCGCCGGCGGCCACACCGTGGGCAAGGCTCACGGCAACGGCGACGCCGGCGTGCTGGGCCCGGCCCCCGAGGGCGGCCCGGTCGAGGACCAGGGTCTCGGATGGCTCAACAAGACCGGTCGCGGCGTCGGTCGGGACACCGTGACCAGCGGGCTGGAAGGCGCCTGGACCACCCACCCGACCCGCTGGGACAACGGCTACTTCCACCTGCTGTTCAAGTACGACTGGGAACTGAAGAAGAGCCCGGCCGGCGCCTGGCAGTGGGAGCCGGTCGACCTGGCGGACGAGGACCGGCCGGTCGACGTCAAGGACCCCTCGATCCGTCGCAACCTGATCATGACCGACGCCGACATGGCGATGATCAAGGACCCGGTCTATCGCCAGATCTCGGAACGCTTCCGCGACGACCAGGCCTGGTTCTCGGAAGTCTTCGCCCGCGCCTGGTTCAAGCTGACCCACCGCGACATGGGTCCGAAGGCGCGCTACGTCGGGCCTGACGTGCCGGCGGAAGACCTGATCTGGCAGGACCCGGTTCCGGCCGGCGCCACCGGCTATGACGTGGACGCGGTCAAGGCGCGCATCACGGCCAGCGGGCTTTCGGGCAGCGACATGGTCGCGACCGCCTGGGACAGCGCCCGTACGTTCCGCGGGTCCGACATGCGCGGCGGCGCCAATGGCGCCCGCATCCGCCTGGCGCCCCAGAAGGACTGGGTCGGCAACGAACCGGCGCGCCTCGCCCGGGTGCTGTCGGTGCTCGAACCGATCGCGGCCGAGACGGGCGCAAGCGTCGCCGATGTCATCGTGCTGGCCGGCAATCTCGGCGTCGAGCAGGCGGCCCGGGCGGCCGGATTCGATGTCGCCGTACCGTTCGCGCCGGGTCGTGGAGACGCGACCGAAGCCATGACCGACGCCGACTCCTTCTCGGTGCTGGAGCCCCTCGCGGACGGGTTCCGCAACTGGCTGAAGGCCGACTATGCGGTCAGCGCGGAGGAGCTGCTGCTCGACCGGGCCCAGCTGATGGGCCTGACGGCCCCGGAAATGACCGTGCTGGTCGGCGGGCTGCGCGTCCTGGGCGCCAACCATGGCGGCGCGAAGACCGGCGTGTTCACCGACCGCGAAGGGGCGCTGACCACAGACTTCTTCGTCAATCTGACCGACATGGGCTTCACCTGGGGGTCGGCGGGCGAGAACCTCTACGAGATCCGCGATCGGGCGACAGGCATGGTGAAGTGGACGGCGTCGCGGGTGGATCTGGTCTTCGGGTCCAACTCGGTCCTGCGGGCCTATGCGGAACTCTATGCGCAGGACGACAGCCGCGAGCGGTTCGTTCACGACTTCGTCGCCGCCTGGACCAAGGTCATGAACGCCGACCGTTTCGATCTGGCCTGATCCGAAGCCGGTCTCCACGCCGGCGTCCGGTCGGTGTGGAGACCCGTTGGCGGGCGGCAATGATTTTGCCTATCGACTTGGCAAGAACAATCAATTGGCCCTATGCCCGGAGCGCTCCTATCTACCGCGTCACAGCCGGACGACAGACCGCCTCCCCGCGGCGTCCGGACCTCATTCGATCCAGGAGATACCCAGTATGCTCGGCGTTGGTCACAAGCTTCCGGAATTCAAGATCGTCGGCGTGAAGCCCGGCTTCATGCGGCACGAGGAGAACGGCGAGAGCGCGTTCGAGACCCTGACCAACGACAGCTTCGCCGGTCAGTGGAAGGTCATCTTCTTCTATCCGAAGGACTTCACCTTCGTCTGCCCGACGGAGATCGCCGAGTTCGCGCGGCTGAACAAGGAGTTCGCCGACCGTGACGCGGTCGTCCTGGGCGGCTCGACCGACAACGAGCACAGCAAGCTCGGCTGGCGTCGTGAACACGCCGATCTGCACAACCTGCCGATCTGGAGCTTCGCTGACAACAGCGGCAAGTTCGCCCGCGCCCTGGGCGTCCTCGACGAGGACGAGGGCGTCGCTCAGCGCGCCACCTTCGTGGTCGATCCGCACGGCGTCGTGCAGCACGTCTATGTCACCAACCTGAACGTCGGCCGCGCGCCGGCCGACACCCTGCGGGTGCTTGACGCGCTGCAGACCGACGAACTGTGCCCCTGCAACCGCTCGGTTGGCGGCGACACGCTCGACCTGGCCGCCTGACGGCCGACACCGACACGCGCCCCCTGCCCCCCAGGGTCGCGTCGACCGGGAGCCCCGCGCGCGCTCAGCCCCTCCGGCTGGTGCGGGGCTCCCGGCCCTTCCTTCCAGACAAACGAGACCCGCCATGTCCCTCGACGCCCTGCGTGAGGCGCTGCCCGCCTACGCCAAGGATCTGAGCCTTAACCTCTCCTCGCTGGCCGGTGAGACCCTTCTGACCGACCAGCAGAAGTGGGGCGCGTTCGTCGCCTCGGCCCACGCCGTCGGCACCCCAGCCGTGGTGCGCAACATCGAGGCCGCCGCCCGCGCGGCCGGCCTGTCCGAAGACGCCCTGACCGCCGCCAAGGGCGCGGCGGCTATCATGGGCATGAACAACATCTACTACCGCGCGCTGCACCTGATGAAGAACCGGGAGTACGCGACCCTGCCGGCCCGTCTGCGGATGAACCTGCTGGCCAACCCGGGCGTCGAGAAGGTCGACTTCGAACTCTGGTCGACGGCCGTCTCTGCGGTCAACGGCTGCGGCATGTGTCTGGACGCACACGAGGCCGAACTGAAGAAGCACGGCGTGCCGAACACCGCCACCCAGGCGGCGCTGCGCATCGCTGCGGTGGTGAATGCGGTCAGCCGCGTGATCGCGGGTGAGGCGGCGGCTGCGGCGTAGCCTAAGGGGACATGTACCTCAGGTACGTGTCCCCTAAACCAGCCCGCTCGATTGGGGGACACGTACCTGCGGTACATGTCCCCGGATTGCTCAGGACGCAGGCTTCCCCGTTTCCACATAGGCCTTCAGCCGGCCCAGCTGCTCACCGGCGACGGCGTCGATGCCGGCCGCGAAGCCCACGATCTCCGGCCTTGCGCCGCCGACGTTGAAGGTTTGGGTCACCTCGGTTCCGCCATCGGCGGTCGCCTTCAGCGTGAAGGTCAGGGCGGCGCTGACGCCCTCGCCCTGCAACGGCCCGAGCGGCGCGTTGATGCGCAGGGTCTGGCCCGGCATGGCCATGACCACGACCCCGTGCTGGACGCCCGCCCCGGCGCCGAGCTTGGGCAGGGCTTCGCAGAAGCATCCTCCCGGCGTCAGTGGCATGGTCATGTTGGCGCTGTCGCCGCTGTAGCTGTGGGCCCCGTTCCACCATTTGCCGATCTGGCCGAGCGCCGCCCAGACCTTTTCCGGCGGCGCGGCGATGGTGACCCTGTTCTGCGCCTGAAACCCGGCGGCCCAGGTCTGCTTGACCTCGGCGTGAGCGGGAGAGGCCAAAGCCAGCAGCGCGATGGCGGCGAACGGCGCAACTTTCATGATGGGGCCTTCCTTCCGTGAAAGATCAGCGAAGCATCACTTGAATGCACGATCAAGTGAGCAAATCCTCACCACGTCATGGCCCGACTTGTTCGGGCCACCCAGGAACACCGTCGGTTCAAGGACCGAACAAGTCCGGCCATAATGGTCGGGCAGCGACCCTAAGCCGCTTCCAGCACCAGCGGCGCGCCCCAGAAGGCGGCGACGAGGCCGTTCTGCGGGCCCGGGGTTCCGGTGGTCAGGAAACGGCGCTGGCCGGTTCCGCCGGCGATGTACTCCGGATGCCGCTCCATGTAGCGGCCGAGGGCCTCGGCCGTGGCGTCCGGCTGATGGATCAGCGGCGTGCCGGGCGGCAGGGCGTCGCGGAACAGGTCGGCGACGATCTCGTAGTGGGTGCAGCCGAGCACGGCGCGGTCAGGATGGCGGCCGACCCGGCGGCGCAGGGCGTCGACGTGTCCGGCGATTTCCTTGGCCAGCACCGCCTGCTCGGCGCCGTCCTCGATCATCCGCGCCAGGTTCGGGCAGGGTTCGGAGAAGACGGCCAGGTCCTGCTTGCGCTTGTCGATCTCGATCTCGAACACGCGGCTTCCGGCCGTGCCCGGGGTGGAAAAGACGCCGAGGATATCGACCTTGGTCACCTGTTCGCCGCGCCGGTCGGCCTCGTGCTCCCAGGGCAGGCCCGTGGCTGCCTCGATGGTCGGGACGATGATTCCCAGCACGTTCAGCGCGCGCCCGGTCTCGCGGCGGTATCCCGGCAGCCAGGTCTGCTGCAGCCGGCGCAGGGCGATCGCCGAGGCGGTGTTGCAGGCCAGCACGACGAGGCTGGCCCCTTCTTCGAACAGGCGGATGCAGCCGGCCCTTGTCAGGTCGACGATCTCCTCGCCGGGCCGGCCGCCATAGGGCGCATTGGCCTGGTCGGCGAGATAGACGAAGTCGGCAGCCGGGAACCGCTCGACCAGCGCGCGGTGTACGGACAGGCCGCCGACACCGGAATCGAAGACGCCAATGGACATGGAGTGGCTTTAGCGCCCCGCCCGCGAGGCGTCCATGCGGTGCATTACAGCCCGTTCATGTGACGATCATCGGGAATGCGCCTAAGGTGGCTCCTCATGACATTTTCTGACCACGGAGCGATCATGCATCGACGCCATGTCCTTATCGGGGGCGCGAGCCTCTTCGCCGTCAGCGGTTGCGCCTCGGCCCGCAGTCTGGTCGGGGGCGGAGCTCCCGCCACCACCCTCGCCGAGGACGCCGCGGCCGCCCGCGCGGTCCTGCCGAGCCAGACCCCGAAGGCCGAACTTCTGCAGAAATGGACCGGTCCCTACGGCGGCGTGCCGCCCTGGGACAAGGTCAGCGCCGCCAAGCTGCGCGAAGCAATCCTGGAGGGCATCGACCTGCAGCGCGCCGAGGTCCTGGCGATCGCGAACAATCCCGAGCCCGCGACCTTCGCCAATACCATGGTGGCGATGCAGATGACCGGCGAGCCGCTGGACCGCGCGCTGTCAATCTTCGGCGTCATGACCGGCAACATCGGCTCCGACGACTACGAGGCGATCGACACCGAGGTCTCGCCCCTGCTGTCCGCTGCCAGCGATGAGATCACCTTCAACGAGGCCCTGTTCCGGCGCGTCAAGGCAGTGGCCGACGGCGCTGCTGCGGCTGGCCTGACCGCCGAACAGACCCGTGTGGCGACCCGCAGCCGCGACAGCTTCGTGCGCAACGGCGCGGCGCTCGACGCGGCCGGCAAGGCCGAGCTGGGCCGTATCAACACCGCCCTGTCCAACGTCTTCACCAGCTTCGGCCAGAAGGTCGTCGCCGACGAAAAGACCTGGACCGTGATCGCCAGTGAAGCCGGCACGGCCGGCATGCCCGCGTCCAACAAGGCTGCGGCCGCTGCCGCCGCGCGGTCCCGCGGGATCGAAGGCTGGGTCATCGTCAACACCCGCTCGAGCGTTGATCCGTTCCTGACCTTCGCCGACGACCGCGGCCTGCGTGAGAAGGTCTGGCGCAAGTTCGTCGGCCGTGGCGACAACGGCGACGCCAACGACACCAACGCCACGATCGCCGAGATCGTGAAGCTGCGGGCCGAGCGCGCGAAGCTGCTGGGCTTTGCCCATCACGCCGACTGGCGGATGCAGGACACGATGGCCAAGACCCCGGCCAAGGCGATGGACCTGATGAACCGCGTCTGGGCGCCGGCCAAGGCGCGCGTCGCCGAGGAAGTGGCCGACATGCGCAAGATCGCCGGCCATGACATCGAGCCCTGGGACTATCTCTACTTCGCCGAGAAGGTGCGGAAGGTGAAGTACGACCTCGATGCCAATGAGATGAAGCCGTACTTCGAGCTGAACAACGTCAAGCGCGGCGCCTTCTACATGGCCGAGCGGCTGTACGGCTTCGACTTCATCCGCCTGCCCGCCGGGACGGTCCCGGGCTTCCACCCCGACGTCGAGGTCTTCGAGGTCAAGGACAAGGCCAGCGGCCGCCATATCGGGCTGTTCTATTCCGACGACTTCGCGCGGCCGGGCAAGCGGTCGGGCGCCTGGATGACGACCTATCGTGCGCACTCGACCTTCGACGGGCCGCAGAACGTGCTGGCGTCCAACAACAACAACTTCATCAAGGCGGAGGCGGGCCAGCCGCTGCTGATCTCGCTGGACGACGCCCAGACCCTGTTCCACGAGTTCGGCCACGCCCTGCACTACCTGTCGTCGACGGTGACCTATCCGGCGCTTGGCAACACACCACGCGATTATGTGGAGTATCCCTCGCAGGTTCACGAGCACTGGGTGCTGAGCCGACCGATCCTCGACGGCTTCATGAAGCATGTCGAAACCGGCAAGCCGATGCCGCAGTCGCTGGTCGACAAGATCGAGGCTTCGGGCACCTTCAACCAGGGCTACGCCACGGTCAGCTACCTGTCCTCGGCGCTGGTCGACATGGACCTGCATACCCGGGCCACGCCGCCGACCGACATCGACGCTTTCGAGCGCGAGAGCCTGGCGCGGCTGGGCATGCCGAAGGAGATCGTGATGCGGCACCGCCTGCCGCAGTTCAATCACCTGTTCACCTCCGACGCCTACTCGGCCGGCTACTATTCCTACCTCTGGTCGGAAGTGATGGACGCCGACACCT
>CAIOHT010000067.1 GCA_903858185.1 uncultured Caulobacterales bacterium | reverse complement strand
GGCGACACCAGCGCCTTCGCGGCCGCCGCCACCGCGCTGGCGAAGTCACCCGAGCAATACGTCGCACTGCACAGGGCTTTCATGGCCGCCAAGCCGCTCAACAACGAGGTCGCGGCGAGGATCATGACGGCCCAGGGTATCGACCCGGCCGCCGCGCGCGCCGAGCAGGCCTCGGCGGAGCGGAAACGCTACTTCCAGGACGTGCACGTCGTCGCCAGCGGCCTGGGAATCGAGGGCACGCCGGCCTTCATCATCGGCGACACCCTGATCCCCGGCGCCGACCCTGAGGCGCTGAAGGCGGCGATCGCCGCCGAGCTGCGCAAGAAGGGCTAGATCACGCCCAGGCTGACGCCGTCGACCGCCTCGCCGCTCCAGCCGGCGCGCGCAGAGGCCATCGCGGTCGCGGCTTCGGCCGGCTTGCCCAGCGCCGTCTGGGCGCGGGCGACGATCAGCAGGCTCATGGGGTCCTTCGGCCATTTCGCCAGCACCGCATTGGCCTCGGCCAGCGCCTTGTCGGGCTCGCCCTTCGCCAGCAGGGCCGCCGCGACGCTGCGCCGGGCCGGGTACCACCAGGTCGGCGGATCGCCGCCGTCGCCGAATACCTTCAGCTGGATCTGCGCCGCCTTGCGATAGGCCGTGGCCGCGTCGCCGTAGCGGCCCTCCAGCATCGCCGCGCGCCCCAGCAGCGTCTGGCGCGCCACCGTCAGCATGGCCTTCACATAGGGCGATGAGCCCTTGTACGCCGCCATCTCCTTGCCGGTGATCGTCATCGCCGCCGCCTCGGCAAGCACGCCCTTCGCGTCGCCCTTGCGCGCCAGCGCCTCGCCACGGCCATAGCGCCACATCGCCCGCACCAGCGGTGCGTCATCCCCGGGGCCGGTCATCGCCAGCACCTTGTCCGGATCGGTGTATCGTCCCTCGGCGAACCACCGGGACGCAGCGCTGGCCTGCATCCAGGCCGATGTCTTGAGGTCGTCGGCCTTGAGGGTCGCGTACATGCCGGCGATGGTCAGCGCCGACTCGCTGTCGCCTGCCATCATCGCGCCGCCAAGCGCGAACCGGACGTTGTGGCCGAAGTAAGGGACCTCCCAGTCGTCCTCCGTGCTGCCGACGGTCTGCATCCAGGCCCTGTCGACCGCGATCGCCGTCACATTGACCCGCCCGGCCTCGCGGTAGCGCCCGACGCGATAGAAGGTGTGGGACGGCATGTGAACGAGGTGACTGGCGCCCGGTGCGAGCCCGCCCAGGGCGTCGGCGTAGCGCTCGGCCTTGCCGGCCTCGCCGATCCATTCGCTGGCGTGGATGTAGAAGTGGATCGCACCGACATGCGTCGGGTTACGCGCCAGCACGGTTTCCAGCAGTCCTGCGGCCACCTTCACCCGCCCGGTCTTGCCGGTATCCATGAGCGCCTCGGCGGTCAGGACCTGGATCGCGTCGTCATCGGGATAGGCCGCGGACAGGATCATCATCGCGTCGGCATAGGCGCCGTCGCCGCCGCTCCGCAGGTAGCGCCGCACCATGGCCGCGATCAGCCGGCGCTCGCGGTCGGTGACATTGGTCGCCAGCTGTTGCGCCTTGACCGCGAGGATGCCCGCAGCGGCCCGCTCTTCAGCCGAAATGCCGTAGTTGATCGTCGGTCCTGCGGCCATGGCCTGGCCCCAGACGCACATGGCGCAGGTCGGGTCGAGCCGTGCGGCTTCGGCGAAGGCCGCCTTGGCCGGCTCATGGGCGAAGGCCTGGGCCAGCTGGATGCCGTAGCTGAACCACTTCTGTGCCTCGGGACTGGCTGTGGTGATGGTGAAGCCGCCGTTGCCGAAGCCCGGCAGGAACTTCGGCGTCACCGGCGCGGTCGCCCCTGCCCCGCTGACCCCGCCCGTTTCGCTGCACAGGGTCGAGAAAGCCGCTGTGTCCAGCATGGCCTCGTCTGCGGTCCAGGACGGCTGGGCCAGACTGACGACAAACCCTGCGACCGCAACGCCCGCAAACAAGCCAATACGCATCAACGCCCCCTGTGCTGTCCGGGAGGCTATCCGGGCAGTGAGACGAGGGCAATCGGGTCGCGAACGCTGCCGGATTGCCGCCGCAGCGACGTCAGATCAGACCTGCGAGCGGCGAGCTCGGATCGGCGTACATCCTGCGGCCCATGCGTCCGGCCAGGTAGGCCTCGCGGCCGGCGATGACGGCATGCTTCATCGCGCGCGCCATACGGATCGGGTCCTTCGCCTCGGCGATGGCGGTGTTCATCAGGATGCCGTCGCAGCCCAGCTCCATGCCGATGGCCGCGTCCGAGGCCGTGCCGACGCCGGCGTCGACCAGCACCGGCACCTTGGTCTGCTCGACGATCAGGCGAATGTTGACCCGGTTCTGGATGCCCAGCCCCGAGCCGATCGGCGCGCCCAGCGGCATGATGGCGGCGGCGCCGGCCTCCTCCAGCCTGCGGCAATAGACGATGTCGTCGGTACAATAGACCATCACATCGAAGCCCTCTTTCACCAGCAGCTTCAGCGCCTTCAGCGTCTCTTCCATGTCCGGGTAGAGGGTCTTGGGGTCGCTCAGCACCTCCAGCTTGACCAGCGACCAGTCGCCTGCCTCGCGGGCCAGTCGCAGCGTCCGCACCGCCTCCTCGCCGGTGAAACAGCCGGCGGTGTTGGGCAGGTAGGTGAAGCGGTCGGGCCGCACATAGTCCATCAGCAGCGGCTGGTTGGGATCGGAGATGTTCACCCGCCGCACGGCCACGGTGACGATCTCGGCCCCGGCCGCCTCTGCGGCGGCGGCGTTGGTGGCGTAGTCCTTGTACTTCCCCGTGCCGACGATCAGGCGCGAGGTGAAGGTGCGGCCGGCGACGGTCCAGGCGTCGGAGGCGGGGGCAGTGAGGTCTGTGACAGGCGCGTTCATGCCGCCGGTTTACGCCGGGGCGGCGGCGGGGGAAAGCTGGATGGTGCCCGTCAGGTCAGGTCGGTGAAGGGATTCCAGGCGACCTCCCACAGATAGCCGTCCGGGTCGGCGAAGTAGCCGGAGTAGCCACCCCAGAACACGTCCTGAGGTGCCTTCACGGCCTTGGCTCCCACCGACACCGCGTGCGCGAAGACCGCGTCCACCTCAGCCTTCGATCCGGCATTGTGGGCGAGGGTGATCCCGCTAAAGCCCCGGCCGTCGTCTGGCACGGTCGCATCCTTGGCCAGTTCGTCGCGCGGAAACAGCGACAGCCAGCTGCCCTCGAGCCGGAACATGACGTGCTGCTCGCCCTCGGTGTGGTTGTGCGCGGCGAAGCCCAACCCCTCGCGGTAGAAGGCGAGCGACTTTTCAAAGTCACGAACGCCAAGGGTAACGAGACTGATCCTGGGTTTCATGGCGGCTCCATGCGCTAGGGAGACTCCCAGTGACGCATGTTCGCGGGCCGACCGCCAAGTCTTCCCCGCCGCCGCCCCTGCACCAAATCTGCATCACAGCCGTTCGCCGCCTGCACCCCTTCCCCCGTTGACCCCGCGCGCAGCGGGCGGAAGATGCGCCCATGACCCGTTCGATCCTGATCGTCGATGACGACCCGCACATCCGCCAGCTGCTGGCCTTCGCCCTGACCAAGGCGGGGCTCGAGGCGCGCGAGGCCGAGGACGGCGAAGCCGCCCTGGCCGCCGTGGCCGCCAATCCGCCAGACCTGGTCATTCTCGATATCAACATGCCCCGCCTGAACGGACTGGAGGTCTGTCGCCGACTGCGGGCCCAGGGCGACCTGCCGATCCTGTTCCTGTCCTCGCGCGACGACGAGATCGACCGGGTGCTGGGCATCGAGCTCGGCGCCGACGACTATGTGGTCAAGCCGTTCAGCCCGCGCGAGGTCACCGCCCGGGTCCAGGCCATCCTGCGCCGCGCCGGCGGCCGGGAAACGCCGCCTGCGGACACGGCCGGGGCAATCGTACGCGGCCGCCTGACCCTCAACACCGAGGGCTGGACCGCGCTCTGGGACGACCGCGAAGCGGCGCTGACGGTGACCGAGTTCGGCATCCTGCGCACCCTCGCCTCGACCCCGACCAAGGTGTTCAGCCGTGACGCCATCATCGACCGGCTGCACGGGCCCGGCTTCGCGATCACCGACCGGACGATCGACAGCCATGTGCGCAACCTGCGCGGCAAGTTCACCGCGCTCGGCGGCCATGACGTGATCGAGACACGCGCGGGGGTCGGCTACCGGCTTGGAGCCTGCGTCGGCCAGGCCGCGTGATTCGCCGCATCAAGGCCCTGGTCAAACGCTACTGGCCGCGGCTGAAGCTGCGGACCATCCTGCTCACGGTGCTGCTGACGGTCGCCGCGATGCCGGTCGCCGGCGCCGTGTTCCTGCGGGTCTACGAGAACACCCTGGTGCGCCAGACCGAGGTCGAGCTGGTCTCGCAAGGCGCGGCGCTCGCGGCGGCGGCAACCGCGCTCTGGCCCGGCGCCACGCCGCCCGCTAGCCCGCCCGACAAGGCCGCGCCCGGCTACTACACGCCCCAGCGCACGACCATCGACCTCAGCGGCTCGCGCGTGCTGCCATCGCGCCCGGCCGCCCGACGCAGCGCCACGCCGCCCGACGCGGCCGCTGTCGCAGTGTTGCCGGCCCTGCGCCCGGTGATCGACGAGACCACCCGCACCACCCTGGCCTCCGTGGTCGTCCTCGACCGCAACGGGGTCGTTGTTCAGGGCCTGGGCCGCGGCGGCAGCCAGCGCGGCC
>CAIOHT010000066.1 GCA_903858185.1 uncultured Caulobacterales bacterium | reverse complement strand
GGCGACGTCGCCGGGCGCGGTGTCCGTCGTCGTCCGCGCCGCCGGCCGCCAGGCCGTCCCCGGCCAGGGCCGCCACGACGCCGCGCCGTCTGGTGAGCTTCACGGCCACGGCGCCCGCGCCCGGCGGGCTGCTGGTCATCCCGGCCTCGAGCACCGAACAGGCCGCCGTCCGCGCTGCAGGCCTGCCAGCGGAGCAGAGGGCCGCCATTGCCCGCGCCGCCACGGCCGCTGACTTCAAGTACGGCGCCCGCAAGACCCTGGTGCTGCGCGGCGTCGGCGATTTCGACCAGATCGTCCTGCTCGGCCTGGGCGACAAGCCCGCCGCCGACGACGTCCAGATGGCCGGCGCCGTGGTCGGCCGCGCCCTCGGCGGGGAGAAGGGGGCGGTCACCGTCCTGGCGCCAGACATGGACGCCGCCTCCGCCGCCGAGCTGGCCACGGGCGTCGGCCTCGGCGAATACCGCTCCGACCTTTACAGCACCGACCGGTCGGCGACGTCGCCGGGCGCGGTGTCCGTCGTCGTCAGCGCCGCCGAGGCGGCCGGGGGCCTCTACAAGGCCCGGGGCATGCCGCTGGTCGAGGCGATGGAATGGGCCCGGGACATCTCCAACGAGCCGGCCAACGTCGTCTATCCGGAGAGCTTCGTCGAGCGCGCCCGCGCCGCCTTCGCCGGGGTGCCGGGGGTTACCATCGAGGTGCTGGACGTGCCGGCCATGAAGAAGCTGGGCATGGGCGCCCTGACCGGTGTGGGCGCCGGCTCAGTCCGGCCCCCGCGGCTGCTGGTCGTCCGCTACAAGGCAGCAGGCGCCCCGGCCGGCGGGCCGGTGGTGCTGGTGGGCAAGGGCATCACCTTCGACAGCGGCGGTATCTCGATCAAGCCATCCGCCAACATGGGCAACATGAAGATGGACATGTCCGGCGCCGCCGCTGTGGTCGGGTCGGTGCTGTCGCTGGCGAAGTCCGCCGCCCCGGTCGACGTTGTCGCTGTCGCGGCCCTGGCCGAGAACATGCCTGACGGCGGAGCCATCCGGCCGGGCGACGTACTGACCGCGATGAACGGCAAGACCATCGAGGTGATCAGCACCGACGCCGAGGGCCGGCTGGTGTTGTCGGACGCCCTGGTCTGGACCGAGCGCTACCTCAAGCCCGCCGTGGTGGTCGATATCGCCACCCTGACCGGCGCGGTCGGCACGGCCCTGGGCGACGACTACGCCGGGCTGTTCAGCCGCCACGACGATCTTGCCGGCAAGTTGACGGCCGCCGGTGAGGCGACCGGCGAGGAACTGTGGCGCCTGCCGCTGCATCCCAGCTACGCCAAGGACACCGGCTCGACCATCGCCGACATCAAGAACAGCGGCGAGGGCGGCGCCGGGGCCGGCACGGGCGCCTGGTTCATTGGCGAGTTCATCAGCCGCGACATCCCCTGGGCGCACCTGGACATCGCCGGCGTCGCCTATGGCGGTCCCGGCGACTGGAAGCCGGCCGGCTCGGCGGGCTACGGCGTGCGGCTGCTCGACCGGTTCGTGCGCGACTGGGGGAAGTAGCGGACGACGGCGCCGGGCCTGCCTGGATACGCCCTGGCGGCCTCAGAACCCGTCCAGCGATGCGATCAGCGGCTTGCCCAGCGCCTCCGCCAGGCTCTCGAGCGCATAGACCTGTGCGGCGCTGCCGCTGCGGCTGGCGTTCAGCCACAGCACCGAGGCGATGACCTCCAGCGCCCGGTCGGTCGACAAGGCCCGGTCGGCCTCGTTGATCGCCGCGTCATACCGGTCCAGCACCGCCCCGATCGCCGCCGCCAGCGCATCCCGTCGCGTCCCCCGTCCGTCCATCCCGTTCCTCCGGTTCGTGCTGTGCAGGAAAGCGCGGCGGCGCGGCGCGGGGAAGCCCCGCTGTGACGGCCGGCAGTCCCGAAGACCGGTGCTTTCCGCTCCACCACGCTCCGCATGGTCCCCCTCTCCGTCCGGGAGGGACGCTACACAGGCAAAGCCACCGTGTTCTTCACCTCCTCCAGCACCGCATAGGTCCGCGTCTCCCGCACCCCCGGCAGGTCCACAAGCGTGCCGCCCAGGAACGCCCGGTACGCCGTCATATCCTCGACCCGCGCCTTGATCAGGTAGTCGAAGCCGCCGGCCACCATGTGGCACTCGAGGATCTCCGGCGCTCTCCGCACGGCCGCGGCGAACTGGTCGAAGGTTTCGGCCGTGGTGCGGTCGAGCTGGATCTCGACGAAGATCAGCAGGGCGCGGTCCATCATCGCCGGGTCGAGCAGGGCGGCGAAGCCGGTGATGTAGCCGCGCTCGCGCAGGCGGCGAAACCGCTCGTGGCAGGCGGCGGGGCTGAGGCCGACCTGCTGGGCCAGGTCCTGGTTGGTGATCCGCCCGTCGGTCTGCAGCACCCGCAGGATGCGGCGGTCGATCTCGTCGAGCATGTCGAAGACCCTTCGGCGCGAACATCACTATCCGTGAAAACCTACGGCCAGGGCCGCTACAAGCCAAGCACATTCGCCGCGATCCGGGGTATCACCGATCATCCTTCGTCAGCCTGTGTAGCCATGTCCGACCGACCCACTCTCGCGGCCGCCCGCGCCGCCATCGCGCCGCTCTATCGCGCGCCGGAGCCCGAGCGGCTGGCCGCCCTGGTCCCCGCCGCGACGCTCACCCCCGCCGAACGCGCCGCTGTCGAACAGCAGGCGAAGGTCCTGCTGGCCGACCTGCGCAAGGCCGGGTCCGACGGCTGGGTCGAGCGGTTCCTGCAGGAATACAGCCTGACCACCGACGAGGGCGTGGCCCTGCTGTCGCTGGCCGAGGCGTACCTAAGGGTGCCCGATCCCCTGACCGCCGCCGAGCTGGTGCGCGACAAGCTGGGCCGCGCCGACTGGGCCGCGCACGCCGGCCAGTCCGGCTCGGTGCTCGTCAACTCCGCGACGCTCGGCCTGATCCTCGCCCGCGGGCTGATGGACGACGACGCCGGGACCCTGACGAAGCTGGTCGGGCGGCTGGGCGAGCCGGCGATCCTCAAGGCCGTTGCGGCGGCGATGCAGATGATGGGCGAGGCCTTCGTGCTCGGCCGGACCATCACCGAGGCGCTGAAGCGCGCCGACCGGGGCGGGGCCGCCGCCTTCCGCCACAGCTTCGACATGCTGGGCGAGGGCGCCCGCACGATGGAGGACGCCGACGGCTATCTGCAGGCCTATCTAGACGCCATCGCTGCGGTCGGGCGTGTGGCCGGGTTCAAGGGCGAGATGGCCGCGCGCGACAGCGTTTCGGTCAAGCTCTCGGCCATCCACCCGCGCTACGAAACCGGCAAGGACGCGACCTGCGTTCCCGAACTGATCGACCGCACGCTGCAGCTGGCCGTGGCGGCGCTGGAGCACGGCATCGGCCTGACCATCGACGCCGAGGAGGCCGAGCGGCTGGAGATGAGCCTCGACATCATCGAGGCCCTGGCCCGCGCGCCGGAACTCAAGGGCTGGGATGGCCTGGGCATGGCGATCCAGGCCTACCAGCGCCGTGCGCCGGCGGTGATCGCCTGGGCCGACGCCCTGGGCCGCGAGACCGGCCGCAAGCTGACCGTGCGCCTGGTCAAGGGCGCCTACTGGGACAGCGAGATCAAGCGCGGCCAGGAGCGCGGACTGCCCGACTATCCGGTGTTCACCCGCAAGGCGGCGACGGACGTCTCCTACCTCGCCTGCGCCCGGGCGATGCTCGATGCGCCGGGCATCTATCCGGCCTTTGCCACCCACAACGGCCTGACGGTCGCGACCATCCTGCAATGGGCCGGCGAGCGGCGGGACTTCGAGTTCCAGCGCCTGCACGGCATGGGCGGCGGCCTCTATGAGCGGCTGATGGCCGAAAAGGGCGTCGCCGCGCGGGTCTATGCGCCGGTCGGCGGCTACCGCGACCTGCTGGCCTACCTCGTCCGCCGCCTGCTCGAGAACGGGGCCAACACCAGCTTCGTCCACCAGATCGCCGACGAGAGCATCAGCGACGAAGAGCTGCTCGCCGACCCCGTTTCCATCGTTGAAAAAGCGGGCTTCCAGCCCCACAGCCGGATCGCCAACCCCATGGACCTCTACGCCCCCGAACGCCGCAACTCCGCCGGTCTCGACCTCACCGACCGCGCCGTGCTGGACGGTCTGGTGGCCGAGATGGCCAAGACCTGGGCCGTGAAGCAGACCGCTGCGCCGCTGATCGGCGGCAAGGCCGTCACGGGCGCGGGCAAGCCGGTGACTGATCCCGCCGACCACGACCGCGTCGTGGGCGAGGTCGTCGAGGCCTCCGTCGCCGACGTGTCCCGCGCCATCGGCCTGGCCGCCGCCGCCCAGCACGCCTGGGCCGCCACGCCGGTCGTCGAGCGCGCCGCCGTCCTGGACCGCATGGCCGAGCTGATGGAGCGCGACCGCGTGCGCCTGATGGCCCTCTGCGTCCGCGAGGCCGGCAAGACCATCCCCGATGCCCTCGGCGAGGTGCGCGAGGCCGTCGACTTCTGCCGCTACTACGCCGCCCGCGCCCGCGAGACCTTCCTGCCCCTGACCCTGCCCGGACCGACGGGTGAGACCAACGAGCTGACCCTGACGGGCCGGGGCGTCTTCGGCTGCGTCAGCCCGTGGAACTTCCCGCTGGCCATCTTCCTCGGCCAGGTCTCGGCCGCTCTGGTCGCCGGCAATGCTGTGGTGGCGAAGCCCGCACCGCAGACGCCGCTGATCGCCTACGCGGCCGTGCAGCTGCTGCTGGAAGCGGGCGTGCCCGCCGACGTGATCGCGCTGGTCCCCGGCGGCCCCGAGGTCGGCCAGGCCCTGACCGCCGACCCGCGCGTCATGGGCGTCTGCTTCACCGGCTCGACGGCGACGGCCCGCCGTATCGCACGCACCCTGCTGGACGACGAGACCCGCCCGCTGGTGCCGCTGATCGCCGAGACCGGCGGGCTGAACGCGATGATCGTCGACTCCACGGCCCTGCCCGAGCAGGTCGTGAACGACGTGATCATCTCTGCCTTCCAGAGCGCCGGCCAGCGCTGCTCGGCCCTGCGCCTGCTCTGCGTGCAGGAGGATATCGCCGACAAGGTGCTGGAGATGCTCGGCGGCGCCATGGCCGAACTGGTCATCGGCGACCCCGCCCGTCCCGACACCGACGTCGGCCCGGTGATCGATGCGCCGGCGCGGGATGGCCTGATGACCTGGATCGACGCCAATCGCGCGCGGGTGATCCACCAGCTGACGCTGCCGGCGGGGACCGAAGGCGGGACCTTCGTGTCGCCAACGGTGATCCGTCTGGACCGCGTCGAGGACCTGACCCGTGAGGTGTTCGGCCCGGTCCTGCATGTGGTGACCTGGAAGGGCGGCGACCTCGACGGCCTGATCGCCCGCATCAACGCCAGCGGCTACGGCCTGACCATGGGCCTGCACAGCCGCATCGGCGAGACCGCCGACCGGGTGAGGGCGGCGGCGAAGGTCGGCAACCTCTATGTGAACCGCTCGATGATCGGCGCGGTCGTCGGCGTCCAGCCCTTCGGCGGCGAAGGCCTCAGCGGCACGGGCCCGAAGGCCGGCGGCCCGCACTATCTCGCCCGCTTCGCCGTCGAACGCACCGTCTCGATCGACACCACCTCCGCCGGCGGCAACGCGACGCTGCTGAGCCTGGAGGACTGAAGGGGAGAAGGGGACATGTACCGCAGGTACGTGTCCCCTAATCCGTAGCCGCTCGATTGGGGGACACGTACCTGCGGTACGTCCCCGATACGAAAACGCCCCCGGAGATGGCTCTCCGGGGGCGTCGTCAGAGGAGGTCCGGGGGAAGACCTACTCGAACATGTCGAACAGGATCAGGGCGATCAGACCCGAGGCGACGGCGGTCAGCACGACGTCATCGTTCACCCGGGTGTACTGGTAGCCGCGCGGGGGCGGGGGCAGGCGATAGGCGCGGTAGTCGACCTGGTAACCCCGACCCCGATACTGCGGCGGCAGGTGGTCGCCCCGGCGCCAGTCGCGGGCCTGATAGCCACGCGGGGCGTCGTAGCGACCGGCGTTGTAGCGACGGTCGGCGCGGCGCTCGTAACGGCTGTCATAGCGCTCGTCGCGACGGTCGTAGCGGTCGTCCCGGCGGTCGTAGCCGTTGTAGCGAGGGTCGTAGCCCCGGGCGTAGCCCTGGGCGTAGCCGTCCTGGCTGCGCATGCCGCCCGGGCCATAGTAGCCGGCCTGGGGCTGAGGCGGGTGCTGGTAGTCACCCTGGCCCTGGCCGCCGCGGCCGTCACGGCCCCCACGCTGGCCCTGACCCTGGGCGGGAGCATAGCCGCCCTGGACCTGGTATCCGCCCTGCTGCGGGCGGCCCTGATAGGACTGGGCGCTGGCGGCGCCGGCCGAGGCCAGAACCGACAAGGCGATCGCGGCGGTGAGAATCCTCTTCATGGCAGGTCTCCTGACGGCGGGGCCTGCGGGGGATCCGAAGCGGCCGTTGTTGGGACCCTTATGAGAGGGGCGACTTGAGCCCAGTCTGAACGGCCCTGGTCATCTCCCGTTCATCGCACGGACCGGTCGCGGGTCAGGCGGCGGCGCGTGCTGTCCGCATCGGGGTCGGCGCCGCTCGCAGGGCCTCGATGTCGGCGGCCGAGACGGGCTTGCTGAACAGGTAGCCCTGGATTTCGGAACAGCCGGCCGCCGCAAGCCGATCGCGCTGCTCGGAGGTCTCGACCCCCTCGGCGATCACGTTCAGCTTCAGGGCGCGGGCCAGGCGGATGATCGCGCCGACGACGGCGTCCGCCTCGTCGTCGATGCCCAGGTTGGCGATGAACGAGCGGTCGATCTTGATCTTGCTGATCGGGAACCGCTTCAGATAGCTCAGGCTCGAATAGCCCGTCCCGAAGTCATCAAGCGCCAGGCTGAACCCCAGGTCGCGCAGGCGCTTGAGCGTCTCGTGCGTCTCGGGATCGTCGCCGATCAGCACGGTCTCGGTGATCTCCAGTTCGAACCGGCGCGGGTCGACCCGCAGGCGGGACACCAGGGTGGAGACGGCCGTGACAAAGCCGGGCGTCCGCAGCTGGATGGCCGAGACGTTGATCGCGACCTTGAGCCCCTTCCATCGGCGACTGTCCTGGAAGGCGCGGGCAATGGTGAACAGCCCCAGTTCGCTGATCAGGCCGCATTCCTCGGCGATGGGCACGAAATACTCGGGCGAGATCGACCCGCGGATCGGGTGGCGCCAGCGCACGAGGGCCTCGACGCCGGTCATGACGCCGCGGTGGTTGACCTGCGGCTGATAGGCCATCTCCAGCGCCCCGGCCGCGAGGGCCTCGCGCAGATCGATCTCCAGCGAGCGCCGCGTCTTCACGGCGGCGTCCATTTCGATCTCGAAGAAGCAGAACCGGCTTCCGCCGTCGGCTCTGGCGCGGGTCAGGGCCATGTCGGCCTGCCGGATCGCCTCGCCGGGATCCACATCCCCGTCGGTGATCATGGTGATGCCGATGGAGCAGCCGATGAAGGACCGGATGGTCTCCAGATAGAAGGGCGCGGTCATGGCCTCGATCAGCCGGTCTGCGAGCGCCGCCGCCTGCGCCGCGGTGGCGTTGGCCTGGACGATGGCGAACTCGTCGGCGCCGAACCGCGCAAAGGTGTCTGTCGAGCGGCAGACCGCGGCCAGCCGGCGGGCAGCCAGCTTGATCAGCTGATCGCCAACCTGGTGACCGTGCAGGTCGTTGATTTCCTTGAAGCGATCGAGGTCGATGGAATGCACCGCCACGGTCGCCTCGTGATCGCGCCTCAGGTGGTCCAGGGCGTAATCCAGCCGTTCCTGGAACCGGGTGCGATTGGGCAGGCCTGTCAGCGGGTCGAAGTAGGCCAGGTGCGTGGCGCGCGCCTCGCTCGCCAACAGGCTCTGGGCCATGCCGCTGACACGCCGGTAGAGCATCAGGGCGGCGAGGCTCAACAGCCCGACAATGATCAGGATGGGGCCGCCGACCTGACCGAGCATGGTCTCGCCGGGCGTCTGGGGCTCCCAGTCCAGGGTGGCCAGATACTCTCCCGAAAGGGCGCGCAGCGGGATGTGCGCCTGTTGCTTGTCGGACCGGGAATCGTCTCCATGCACATGCAGGTTGGTCAGCATGAACCGTTCGCTGAACTGCTTCAGGAACGGCTGCCCGAGCTCCATGCCGGTGACCACGATGGGCGCCTTCGGTCCCTTTGGCCGCGCGTATCCAAAGTCGGATTGCACCAGCGTCGCCGAGACGATGTAGAGCCGGCCGTTCACCTTGGCGATCGAACTGGCCTGGATTGGCCCCGGGATCTGGCCGGGCGTGGACCGGCGCTGGTTCACCAGAGCCCGCGCGGATTCCTGGGTGCGTACAGACGCAATGACACCCGCCGTGGCCGGCGCGAACGCTTCGAAGGCGCTGGCGTCGACGGCTTTCGGGCCGTCTGCGGCAAAGATGGCGCGATCCCCGGCGTCGAGCACGAAGGATGTGTCGAAGCCATTGGTCTGGCTCAGGTACTGGCCGATGTTTTCGCTGGCCCAGACGGGATCGAAGCGGTTGTCCAGGTTGCGTACAGCCTCGTCCCAGACGGTCTGCGGCACCACCCGGTGCGCGATCTCGCTGGTGATCCCCGTCAGCCCGTTGGCCACAAGGGCCTGCTCACGCTCGCGCGAGAGGGAGTCGAACTGATGGACCAGGCTGAGCACGAGGGCGACAAGCACCGCGATGGCCACCAGGCCGAGAGTCGCGAGAGGCCAGAAAAAGTCCGCCTTGAGGAGTTGCCTGGGCATTCCGAACCGATCTGTCTCACCTCGCTACAGAGAGTTCTGGACCAATACTCCTAATGTTCTGCGAATACAGATGATAGAACTCTGCTCTGTGGCGTCCGCGATCACGGCGTTGACCATGCATCCTGCAGGATCAACTCAAACTTAACTATAGAATATACTCGAAACGGGTCGTCGGGCGGTGTCTGCGGTCCGCCGGTGCAGGGCCTTCAGCCGCGCGTCAGCGGCCGGTTCATTGGCCAGGGGCTGGCCGCCGGTTCGCCGCCCGCCAGGGCCTCGAAGGCGGCGATGATGTCCTCGTCGCTGATCAGGTCGGGCGTCTGGAAGCAGGTGAACACCAGGCCGGTGATCAGCGCGTCGATGACCCGCGCGAAACGGTCGGCCGGCATCGGCAGCGACCCGGGCGGGGCGATCTTCTGGAAACCGGCCGCCATCATCCGGTAGGTCTCGGCGTTCCGCTCCGTCATCCGTTCGCGCATGTGGGCGTGCGTGACGATGTAGAGTTGGAAGGCCGCCGCACCCGCCGCGTTGGCGCACCGCGTCTTGATCTGCGCCGCGACCGCCTCGCCGAGCAGCCGCATCTGGGTCCGCAGCGGCGCGCCCAGCTTGAAGTCGGCCTCGATCGGCATCCACTGGCTGTCCATCACGGCCAGGAACAGGTCTTCCCGACTCTTGAAGTTGCCGTAGAACGACCCGCGCGACAGACCTGCCCGGGTGCAGACAGCCTCGATCGAGGTGCGGTCAAAGCCCTTCTCGGCGATGATCTCTGCGGCAGCCGCGACCAGGGTCCTGCGGGTTCTCTGGCGCTTGTCGCCCTTGGGGACGCCTTTGCGGATGACGGGCGCTCGTGCCATGGGGGATATCTACAGGGTCGGATTTAATACGGCAACGTATTTAACTGAACTGTCCGGCGGCGCCGGTCGGTGTCCCCGCTTCCCGGCCGGGGCGCAATAGCAGGCCCCTGGTGCAGAGTGGCCAGAGCGCCAGCCTGGCAACACCCGCCGGCCGGATCAACCCAGGACAGTCTCCGCCAGGAGGGCGTTCACCGCCATGATTGTCGCCAGGCCCGCCGCATTCAGGAAGAATCCCTTCCACAACATGGTTCGAAGCGACGGCAGGCCGGTGGCGAAGGCGATGGCGTTGGGTGCGGTGGCGATCGGCAGCATGAACCCCAGACTGGCGGTCAGGGTCACGGGGAAGACCAGCAACAGGGGATTGATCCCCAGTGCGACGGCCAGGGCGGCGACGATGGGCAGCATGGCCGTCAGGGTCGCGACGTTCGACATCATTTCCGTCGCGATCAGGGTGATCAGCAGGAGGAAGACCAGGATGATGAGGGGCTCATAGGCCTGCAGCCCCTGCATCGCCAGGCCCAGCCACTGTGACAGGCCGGTGCTGTCCATGGCTGCCGCAATCGACAGACCGCCGCCGAACAGAACCACGATGCCCCAGGGAATACGTTCGGCGCTGGACCAGTCCAGCAGTCGGGGTCGTTCTGAATCGCCGGACGGCAAAAGGAACAGCAAGAGCGCGCCGGCGATCGCGATACCCATATCGCTGAGGCGTTCCAGGCCAGGAATCTTCACCAGGACTAGCTCACGCAGCACCCAGGCGGACGCGACGGCGACGAACACCACCAGAACCCGTTTTTCCGCGGAACTGGCCGGGCCGAGCGCTTCGCGGGCGCGGCGCAGCACGTCACGCCCCCGGGCCACATCATCGGGGGTGGCGGCCACCAGGCCCCGGGTGACGACAAACCACAGGAGCGGAAGCAGGATGGCGACAACCGGGATCCCGAGCATCATCCATTGCGCGAAGGACAGGTCCACCCCGCGCTCGTTCAGGAACGCCATCGCGATGACATTCGTCGGAGACCCCACGGGGGTGCCCATGCCGCCGATGGACGCCGCATAGGCCACGCCCAGCACGAGCGCGGCGCCCAGGCGAGGATCCCGGTGGCCGTTGTCGGTCATGGCGCGGGCGACGGCGACGGCGATCGGCGTCAGCATGAGCGCCGTGGCGGTGTTGGAAATCCACAGGGAAAGCAGCCCCGCCGCCAGGACAAAGCCCGCCACAAGGGCGGTGGGCCGGGCGCCGACAGCGCCGGTCACCGTCAAGGCGATCCTGGCGTGCAGGCCCCAGCGTTCGATAGCCGCCGCCAACATGAAGCCCCCGATGAACAGGTAGAGGACCGGGTCGGCATAAGGCTTTGCGGCTTCGGCGGCGTTCGCCGCGCCGGTCAGCGGCAGGGCAATGAGCGGGATCAGCGCCGTGGCGGCGACCGGGACCGCCTCGGTCACCCACCAG
>CAIOHT010000065.1 GCA_903858185.1 uncultured Caulobacterales bacterium | reverse complement strand
TTCGGCGTGGGGGTGGAGGAGGTGTTTCAGTGGGAGGGGTGAGCGGCGCGGAGGCTCAGTCCATCGCCCCGATGTACGGCAATCCCCGCATGCCCCCGGCCACGTCCATGCCGTAGCCGACGAGGAACCGGGCCGGGGCCTCCCAGGCGATAAAGTCGACCTTGATCGCCCGTTCGGTCGGCCAGGGCTTGCTGGCGAAGACGGCGGTCAGGACCTCGGCCGCGCCGGCATCCTTGACCAGGCGGGCGGCCTCGCTGAGCGACAGGCCGGTGTCGAACACGTCGTCGACGATCAGCGCCTTGCGCCCCAGCACCGGGCGCTGCAGGTCGGCGCGCACCTCGCAGCGGCCGTAGCTGTGACGCTCGTCGCGATAGGACGACAGCCAGAGGGCGTCGAAATGCACATTGCGACCCAGGCGGGCCAGGGCGCGGATCAGGTCGGCCGCGAACCAGATGCCGCCGGTCAGCAGGCAGACCATGACCGTCTCGTCGTCGATCCTCGGCGCGATCTGCGCAGCCAGGGCGGCGACACGCTCGGCGACCTCCGCCTCGGAAATCAGGACGGCGGGCTGGTCGCTCATCAATGACCTTCCTTGGGCAGGGCGTAGGGCGAGGCTGGGGGCAACGGGTGCGCATCAACCGCCGCTGCAGAGGCGGCCGGCGCGCTCGGCTCGGCCGAACCGCGCAGTTCGAGTCGTTTGGTCGCGGGTGCCTCGCCGTGGTCCGCCTTCGCCGCCGGTGCGCGATGATCGAGGTCGAAGGCCACTTCGAGATCAGCGGCGGTGGTCGGCGGATCGAGCAGCGTGACCACGAAGTGGCGCACGCCGCCGGGCGGGATCAGGGGATCGGCCGGGGCGGCCAGCTTCACCGCCACCACCTTGCCGGCCTTGTTGATCAGGGTGACGCGCAGCGGCGGGGCGGCGGCGGGCTTGTCCTCGACGTTGCGGATGATCCCGGTCACCGACAGGGCCGCGTGGCCGTCCTGCAGCGCTGCCTCGGCGCGGATGTTCTCGATGGTCAGGCCCAGCCGGTTCACCGGCAGGCCGACGCCGGCGTAGGCCGCCGCGCTGCCCGGCCAGAGCTTGACCACATTGACGCGGAAGATCACCGCCGAGGCCAACATCGCGACCATGGCGACCGCCATCCCGGCCCAGACGACGCCGGTGGTCACCGCTTCGCGCACGCGGCGGTCGGTATCGGCCTTCTGGCGGAAGACTTTCGGGAGTTCCTCGCCCGGCAAGGCGCTGACCGGCTGTTCGTCGAAGACGGGATCAGCAGCAGCCCGCACGGTCGCGCCCTCGTGGGCGTCGACGAACAGTTCCAGGGCGGGTTCACCGTGGGCGGTCCAGCGGTTTCCGCAGGACGAGCACTTTACCGTTCGTCCGTCAGGTCCGACCTTGTCGTCGGGGACGAAATAGCGGGTAGCGCACTCTGGACAGGTCAGTATCATGCCGGCGAATCGGACGCTCCCGCTCCTCCATTGAGGTCGCCGATTTCGGCTCCCATGTCCAGAAACCGAGACGCCGCATCGACCGGTGAATCCCTCGCCGGCCCCATCCTGCGCTTTGACGGCGTAGGCATGCGCTATGGCCGCGCGGCCGAGGTGCTGCGCGACGTCAACTTCGACCTTGCCCCCGGCTCGTTCCACTTCCTGACCGGTCCATCGGGCGCCGGGAAGAGCAGCCTGCTGAAACTGATCTACCTGGCGGAACGCCCCTCACGGGGGACCATCGAGATGTTCGGGCGAGACGTGGAGGCCGTGGCCCTGGCCGACCGGCCGTTCCTGCGGCGGCGGATCGGCGTGGTGTTCCAGGAGTTCCGGCTGCTCGACCATCTGACGGCGTTCGACAACGTCGCCCTGCCGCTGCGGATCGAGGGTGGACGGCCCGAGAGTTATCGCGCCGACGTCGCCGAACTGCTGGCCTGGGTCGGGCTCAAGAACCGCATGCACGCCCTGCCCCCGACCTTGTCTGGCGGCGAGAAGCAGCGGCTGGCGATCGCCCGGGCGGTGGTCAACCGGCCCGACATACTGCTGGCCGACGAGCCGACCGGCAACGTCGACGACGCCCACGCCCTGCGCATCCTGAAGCTGTTCGTCGAGCTGAACCGTCTTGGCACCACGGTGCTGATCGCCAGCCACGACGAGGATCTCGTGGCCCGGTCCGGCCAGCCGGTTCTGCATCTGGACAACGGCCGGCTACGCGCCTTTGGCCGCAACGTGCGCCAGGAGCCCGGCGCATGAGCGACATGTTCGACGTCAATCGCTGGAAGCCGGCGCCGCTGCTGCCGCGGCGGGATCCGCGCGACGGCTCGCTGGTGTTCGTGGTGGCGGTGCTCTGCTTCCTCGCCTGCCTGACAGCCCTCGGAGCCCTCGCTGCCAACCGCGCCGCGCACGGCTGGACCAGCCAGCTGACCGGCTCGGCCACGGTCGTCGTCCGGGCGCAGGGGTCGGAGACGCCGGACGCCGCCGCCGGCCGGGCCGCCGAAGCCCTGGCCGGGGTGAAGGGGGTCTCGGAGGCCCGCGCCCTGGAAAAGGAAAAGGCCGAGGCGCTGCTGGAGCCCTGGCTCGGCCATGAGGCGCTGGAGCTCAATGACCTGCCCATCCCCCGGCTCGTCGCCGTCGATCTGGACCAGAAGGCGCCGGCCCGGGCGGCGGACCTCGACAGGGCCCTGAAGGCTGCCGGCATCGATGCGACCGTCGACGACCACAGCCTGTGGATCGCCGACATCGAGCGGGGCGCGGGCGTAGCGCGCTGGTCGGCGCTGGCGATGTTCCTGCTGATCGCCTCGGCCGCCGGCGCGGTCATCGCCTTCGCCACCCGCGCCGCCATGGCCGCCCATCGCGAGACTATCGAGGTGTTGCACCTTTCCGGCGCCCAGCCCGCGTTCGTCGTGCGCCTTTTCCAGACACGGTTCGCGCAGGCTGCCGCGCTGGCGGGCTTGTTCGGAGCGGCCGGCGCGGCCATCATCGGGGCGCTGGCCAGACTCGCGGGCGGGGGTCAGGGTCTGACGCCTGTGCTGCCCGTGGCCTGGATCGATCTGCTGGCGGTGGCGCCGACGCCGCTGCTGGCGGCCCTGGTCGCCGCTGTGGCCGCCCGGGTCGCCGCCCGGGGCCTGATTGGAGAACTGGCGTGAGACGCGTGTTTGCCGCCCTGCTGATCCTGGCCCTGATCTGGGCTGTCGGACTGGTCGCGTTCGCCCAGCGGATCGAGCGCATGACGCCCGCTGCCGAGCCGGCGGTGGCGGATGCTGTGGTGGCGCTGACCGGAGCCTCGGACCTGCGGCTCGAGGCGGCCGTCCGGCTGCTTGAGCGCGGCAAGGGCAAGCGGCTGCTGATCTCGGGCGTCAACAGGGAGGCCAGTCGCGCCGACGTGCTGGTCGTCACCGGGGCGATCAAGCCAATCTACGACTGCTGCGTCGACCTCGGCTATACGGCCGCCGACACCATCGGCAACGCCGGCGAGATCGCCGAATGGGCCAGGGGCAAGGGCTATGACGACCTGATCGTGGTAACCTCCGACTATCACATTCCGCGCGCCATGCTCCTGATCCGGGCCGCGATGCCGGACGCCAGGCTGACGCCCTATCCGGTGGTCACCCCGCCGGTCGACGTGCGGCGCTGGTGGCGGCGCAGCGGCGACGCCCGGCGGCTGGCCATCGAGTACTGCAAGTATCTGGCAATCCTGGTCCGCGAGGGCGTCAGCGGCCTGGGCGGTGAAAAGGAAGCGCAGACTGCCGAGGCCGGCGCGAAGGGGATGAAGCCTTGATTCTGGTCCGATCGCTGACCTTCACCCTGGCCTACTACCTCTACTCGACCGTGGTCGCCCTGCTGATGATCCCGCTGTTCCTGGCGCCGCGTCGGTGGGTGACCCACGTCCTGACCTGGTATGGCGCGGGCACGACGATCCTGCTGCGCGTGATCTGCAACATCCGGGTCGAGGTGCGCGGGCGCGAGCACCTGCCTGCGGGCGCGGTGCTGATCGCCGCCAAGCACCAGTGCATGTTCGACATCTTCGGGGCATTCGCCTTCCTTCCGGACGCCTGCTTCGTGGCCAAGAAGGAGCTGATGGTGATCCCGTTCCTCGGCTGGTACGCGAAGAAGGGCGGGATGATCGTCGTCGACCGCGAGGGCCATTCGGCCGCACTGAAGAAGCTGGTTGTCGACGCGCGTGACCGCCTGAAACACGCGCGGCAGCTGGTGATCTTCGCCGAGGGCACCCGCAAGGCGCCGGGCGCCGAACCGGACTACAAGCCGGGCATCGCCGCGCTCTATCGCGACCTGAACATGCCCGTGACGCCGATGGCGCTGAACACCGGCGTGCACTGGCCGGCGCACGGCGTGATGCGCTATCCGGGCACCATCGTGTTCGAGTTCCTGCCGCCCATCCCGCCCGGCCTCAAGCGTGGCGAGTTCATGCGCGAGATGGAGACCCGGATCGAAGCGGCCTCCAATGCCCTGGTGGCCGAGGGAATCTAAACGCTCATCCATCTCCCCTGCCTTCGCCAGGGAGACAGTTTCGGATACAGTCAGCGGGCAATCAATTTTGACCGGATACACTCCATGACCCTGCCCCGGCCCTTCCTCGCCCTTGCCGCCGCCCTGATGCTGGCTGCCGGCGCCGCCCCGACGCACGCCGCCGGGGAGGCAAGCCCGATCGGCGTGTGGAAGACTCCCGACGACAACGGCCAGATCGAGATCTTCGCCTGTGGCGCAAAGCTGTGCGGCAAGATCGTCAGCTCCGCCCAGATCCGCGCCAATCCCGGCCTGAAGGACAGCGCCAACAAGGATCCGGCGCTGCGCAGCCGGCCGCTGAAGGGTCTGGTGCTGATGACCGGCTTCAGCGGCGGCCCGTCGCGCTGGACCGGCGGCGCCATCTATCGTCCGCAGGACGGCGGCACCTACCAGGGGACCATCGATCTGGTCGACGCCAGCACCCTGAAACTCAAGGGCTGCGTCGTCGCGCCGCTGTGCCAGACGCAGACCTGGAAGCGGGCCAGCTAGGAAGCGGGCTCCTGACCGGGGACACGGACCGGCACTCGCCGGAACATGTCCCCTCCTGCCTGCCGTGCCTCCACCATCTTCAGCAACCGCTCCATGGCGCGGTCGTGGACGCCTTCCTCGCGGAGGTGGGCCACCAGGTCGCGGAGGTAGTCAATGTTGCGGCCCGACAGTCCGGTTGCGCCGTCGATCAGTTCCGCCTGGCGCTCGAGGGTGAGCGCGCCGGCCCACTGGACGTGTGTCGGGTCGGAGAGGAAGACAAGCGCGGGTGTCGGGGCTGCGCCATCGATGCGCAGGTCGCGCCAGGCTTCCACATAGGTCTCGGTCGGCTGTTCCCGTTCCAGCAGATAGGCGAAGGTTTCCTGCCAGTCAGCGGCGGCCACGCGGTAGGCCACGCCCCGCGTCGAGCCGCCGGGCGCGAGGCCCAGAACCAGGCCCGGCCGCTCGTACGTGCCCCGATGGTGCACCGAATATATGCAGAAGGCCCTTCGCCGACCGTGGAGGGTTGCACGGCGTCGGTCTATGAACGGGAACCCCGGTCGCCACATGAGCGATCCGTATCCGAACACCCAGCGGTCCTGACCCGCGCCGTCCATTCGTCGATCCTGCAAAGCGCCCTCGTCCATGACCCTGCCCGATAGCCCGCCCGCCCGAAAGTCCCGCCGGCTTGGACTTTTTCTGCCCTGGACCCTGGCTCTGCTGCTGGTGGTCGGCTGGAGTGTGGCCTGGCTGACGCTCCGTAGCCAGGCCGTGGCGCGGATGGATGCGGCGGCGGCGCAGCTGCGGGCGCAGGGCTATCCCGTCGCCTGGGAGACCCGGACGGTCACCGGCTTTCCTTTCCGGCTGAACGTGACCCTGACCGGGGCGCGCCTTGCCGAGCCGTCGGGCTGGGCGATCGCCATGCCGTTGCTGAAGACCGAAGCCTGGATCTACCGGCTCGATCACTGGATGCTGGTTGCGCCGCAGGGCGTGACCCTGACACGTCCGGATGGTGGACCGGTTACCGTGCGGGCGGGCGCGCTGCGGGCCAGCCTCGCGGGACTGGGCGCCAGGCCGCCGCGGCTGTCGGTGGAGGGTGTGGACCTGGCGTTCGACACCGCGGCCGGCGCGCCGGCCTACATGATCCAGTCGGCGAAGCGGCTGGAGCTGCATCTGCGGCCGGGCCCCGAGGACCAGGGCGGCGTGCTGTTCAGGGTCGAGGGCGCGACGCTGCGACTGCAGGGCCTGCCGGCGCGCGTCGCGCAGGATCGCCCCGTCTCCATGTCGTGGGACCTGGTGTTGTCGAAGATGAGCGCGTTCAACGGCTCGAACTGGCCCAACGCAGTGCGGAGCTGGCGCGACGCCGGCGGCGTCCTGACAGTGAGCGGGGCGGAGTTGCGCGGCGGAGACGCCCTGCTGACCGGACAGGGTGGTCCGTTGCGGGTCGGGCTCGACGGCAGGCTGACCGGCACGCTGAACGCCACCCTCAAGGACGCGGATGGCAGCGAGCCGGGCTTTGGCGGGCCGGTCGACCTGAAGGACGGCCGGGCGCGGTTCGGGCCGCTCGATCTGGGGCCGGCGCCGCGCCTCTACTAAACGGTTGTGATCCCGGCTCTTGGCTTCGCTGCGGCCGGGATGACAGCAATGGAAGATTCTTGCGCCGCTTGAGGGGTATTGCCCCGTTCGCCGCAATGCCATAGGTCCGCTAGCTCACTTCCGGGAAGAATTATGGGCGACGAAGCCGCCAAACCTCCGCTGACCCTGGACGCCATTCGCGCCCGCCTCGACGTCCTGGACGCCGAGATGCTGGCGCTTGTCGGCGAGCGGGCGGCGCTGGCCAAGGCGGTAGCGAAGGCCAAGGCGGCGGCCGGCGACGGCGGCAAGTTCGGCCTGCGCCCCGTCCGCGAAGCCCAGATCATGCGACGGCTGCTGGCGACCCGCGATCCGGCTGCCAGTCCGGCCCTGGTGGTGCGTATCTGGCGCGAGCTGATCGGCGACAGCCTGAGCCAACAGGGGCCGTTCCACCTGTCGGTCTGGGGCGGCAAGCTTGAGGCTCGCGCGGTCGAACTGGCGCGGTTGCGCTTCGGCGCCGCGCCGAAGCTGGCCATGGCCGCGAGGCCTGAGGACGCGATCGCCGCGGCGAAGACGCCCGGCGGCGTCGGCGTGCTGGCCATCACCCCCGACTCCAGCTGGTGGGGCCGACTGCTGGCCGAGCCGACCCTGAAGGTGTTCGCCACCCTGCCCTGTCTGGCCGCCTGGGGCCCGACCACCGCCGTGGCCATCGCCCAGGTCGAGGTGGGACCCACCGGCGCCGACCAGACCCTCTGGGTCACCGACGCCCCCGACATCGGCAAGACCATCGAGGCCCTGAGCCGCGACGGCGTCGCCGGCGGCCCGCTGGCCCAGCACGGCGGCCTGACCCTCTACGCGCTCGCGGGCTATTATCAGCGCGATGACGCCAGGCTGGCCCGCGCGCCGGGGCGGCTGCATGGCGTCATCGGCGCGGCTCCCGAACCCTTCGACCTTTAGCCGGTCCTCCTGTATGAGGCCGGTTCCTGAACTGGACCTCCTCAGATGACCCCGCTACCGACCGACCGCTTCAAAGCCGACCGCCCCATGCCCAAGCCGGGCATCCTCGACATCGTGGCCTACAAGCCCGGCAAGGCGACGGCCGAGGGCATCGCGCACCCGATCAAGTTGTCGGCCAACGAGAACATTCTCGGCTCCTCGCCCAAGGCCCAGGCGGCCTATGCGGAGGCCGCCGGCAAGCTGAACCTCTACCCCGACCCCCGCACCACGATCCTGCGTGAGGGCATTGCGGCGCAGTACGGGCTGGAGCCCGAGCGGCTGCTGTTCGGCTGTGGCTCGGACGAGGTGTTCCAGCTGCTCTGCCAGACCTACCTCGAGCCGGGCGACAACATGGTCCAGCCCGAGCACGGCTTCGCCGCCTGGGCCATCGGGGCGCGGGCCTGCGGCGCGGAGATCCGCAACGCGCCGGAGAAGGATCTGCACGTCAACGTCGACGCCCTGCTGGCCCAGGTCGACGAGCGCACCCGGCTGGTGTTCGTCGCCAACCCGGCCAATCCCACCGGAACCTGGATCCCGTTCAGCGAGATCCGCCGCCTGCACGAGGCGCTGCCGCCGTCGGTGGTGCTGGTGCTGGACGGCGCCTATGCCGAGTTCCAGACCGGCGAGGGCGAGCGGGAAGACTTCGAACTGGCGCGCCACGAGCGCAACATCGCGGTCACCCGGACCTTCTCGAAGATCTATGGCCTGGCCGCCCTGCGCGTCGGCTGGGCCTATCTGCCGGCCGAGATGACCGCCGCCATCGACCGCATCCGGCTGCCGTTCAACGTCAACATCCCGGCCCAGCTGGCCGCGGTGGCCGCGCTGGGCGACGAGGACTTCAGGCAGCGCTCGATCGACCTGGTCGAAACCTGGCGGCCCTGGATGACGCAGCAGCTGTCGGGCCTGGGGCTCGACGTTGCGCCGTCGGCGGCCAACTTCGTGCTGGCCGGGTTCCCGACCACGCCGGGCAAGACGGCCGTCGAGGCCGAAGCCTTCCTCGCCTCCAGGGGCTACCTGACCCGGGGCGTCGGCAACTACGGTCTGCCGAACCACCTGCGCATCACGATCGGGCTCGAAGAGCACAACCGGGCCGTCGTCGACGGCCTCGCCGCCTTCATGGGGAGGGCCGGTGCATGAGTGCGTGGTTCGAGACGCTCGCTGGAGGCTCGCTCCTCACCATGACGATCAGGGGAGCCATCACAACTGTCCGTCATCCTGAGGAGCGATCCCTCAGGATCGCGTCTCGAGGGACCCGCTGATGCCCGGCCAGCTGTTTGACCAACTGACCCTCGTCGGCTGCGGCCTGATCGGCTCGTCGATCGCCCGTGTGGCCCGCGAGAAGGGCGTCGTCGGCCGGATCGTCGTGGCGGACCCGTCCGAGCACGTGCGCGAGCGCGTCGTCGCCCTCGGCCTCGCCGACAGCGTCACCGCCGACATCGGCGCGGCGGTGGAGGGCGCGGACCTGGTGATCTTCGCCACGCCCGTGCTGGCCATCGGCGAGGCGATGGCCCTGGCCGCCGGCCACCTGAAGCCCGGCGCCATCGTCAGTGATGTGGGCTCCGTGAAAGGCAGCGTCGCCGAGGCGCTGGCCAGCCACGCCCCGCCCGGCGTCCACGTGATCCCCGGCCATCCGATCGCCGGCACCGAATACTCCGGCCCCGACGCCGGCTTTGCGGAACTGTTCGACGGCCGCTGGACGATCCTCACCCCGCTGCCAAGCGAGGACGCGGCCTATGCCGAGGCCGTGGCGAAGCTGTCGGCCTTCTGGCGCGGCATCGGAGCCCAGGTCGAGGTGATGGACGCCGCGCACCACGATCTGGTGCTGGCCATCACCAGCCATCTGCCTCACCTGATCGCCTACAACATCGTCGGCACCGCCTCGGACCTCGAGGGCGTCACCGAGGGCGAGGTGATGAAATACTCGGCCGGCGGCTTTCGCGACTTTACCCGCATCGCCGCCAGCGACCCGACCATGTGGCGCGACATCTTCGTCGCCAACAAGGATGCAGTGCTCGAGGTGCTGGGCCGGTTCACCGAGGACCTGCAGGCGCTGAGCCGCGCGATCCGCTGGGGCGAGGCCGACAAGCTGCACGACCTGTTCACCCGCACCCGCGCCATCCGTCGGGGCGTCATCGCGCTGGGCCAGGAAAGCGCCGAGCCGAACTTCGGCCGGGATCGCGGGAAGCACTAACCGTCAGTCGACAGCCGCTTCAAGGCCTCGAGCACGCGCGGCGTATCGCGGCGAAGGCCGGCGCGGATGAGCATCGGCGGGGCGAAGATCGTGGCGGCCATGCGCGTCTTGTAGGTGACGCGGGTCGTCCGGCCGTCGTCGCGCGGCGAGAGCGTCCACTCCCCTTCGAGCGTCTTCACGTTACCGTCGATCTTGCGGAAGCTGATGCGGCGGCCGACGTCGTAGTCCGACCGGAAGATGTAGCGGAAGCCCGGCCAGAGCGGCCCGCTGCGCGTGACATGCTCGCGGATGTCCCAGCCGGCGCCGGTGCGCACGACGCGACACTGGATCAGGCTCTTGATCATCACCCGCGTCGCCTTGCAGTCGGTCATTGCGGCCCAGACACGCTCCGCGGGCGCGGGGATGTCGATGGCGGCATTGATCAGCGCGGCCTCGCCGTCCGGATCGAGGGTGACGGTGACCCAGGGCTGGACTGCGGCGAGGGCCGACGTGGCGAGCGCGGCGGCCGCCAGGGCGGTGCAGGCGAACAGGCGGATCATGGGTCCTCCGGCCGGTCACGCCCGGATCCGGTCAGGAGCGGGCGTTCAGTGCAGGAGCGTGGCTAGTCTGCGTCTGCGACAGACGCGCGACTCCTTCGTGTCAGTTCCCTGTCACGATGCGCCGCAGGTTTTCCAGCACCCGGGGCGTGTCCTTGCGCAGGCCGGCGCGGATCAGGGCCGGCGGGGCGAGGATGCGGACCGACAGGCGGTTCTCATAGGTCACCCGCGTTCCCTTGCCGCCGTTCAGCGGGATCAGGCCCCACGCCCCCTCCATGGTGCGCAGGTCTCCCTCGACACGATGGAAGCGGATGCGGCGATAGGGCTCGTAGTCCGAGCGGAAGACGTTGCGGATCGAGGGGATCAGCGGCCCGCCGCGCGTGACATGCTCGCGCACATCCCAGCCCGGACCCTGCGAGAGGATCTGGCAGCGGGTGACATTGGCGACCATCCGCGCGGCGTTGCGGCAGTCGATCATCGCCGCCCAGACCTTCTGCGGTGGCGCGGGGATATCGATCGCCGCATGGATGATCGCCGCCTCGCTGGAAGGATCGACGGTCACGGACACCCAGGGCCGGCCGGTCGTGAGCGTCGCCACGGCCTCACCCGCGGGTGACCAGGCAACGGCCGCCGTGGCCGCGCCGAACAGCATCAGGATCGTCAGGACAGCCGTGCGCATCGTCGCCTCGCCTCCAGGCCTGCACCGGAAGATCAGTTAGGGCGGCGAACGTCAGTGTCCAGTCGGTCGCCCCGACGCGCTTGCCTCGTCTCGACTGTGCATCCTTTTTAAAAACTCTCCTTGCATGACCCCGCGGCGCCTGTAGGGAATGAACGCTTCACCGCGCCGAAGCCGGAAGACGCCATGACCACGCTCCACCCGCTCGACCAGGCCACGACCCTCGTCCTCACCGGTGAGCGACAGGCGACGGGCGCGACGAGCCCGTTCTACGCAAACATGGCCGGGCCGTTCGGCGGGGCGACGGCGGCGACGCTGCTTCGGGCGGTGCTGGACGATCCGGCCTGCCTCGGCGATCCGATCGCCCTGACGGTCAACTTCTGCGGCGCCATCGCCGACGGCGACTTCGAGGTCAGCTGGGTCGAAAAGCGCGCCGGCAAGACCACCCAGCACTGGTCGGTCGAGCTGGTCCAGGACGGCAGGATCGCGGCCACCGCCTCGGTCGTCTGCGCCGTGCGCCGGGAGACCTGGACGCACCGGCCCGGCGTGATGCCGACTGTGCCGCCGGCCGACGACGTTCCGGCGCTCGACATGGGCGGGCGGCTGGGCTGGCTGAGCCGCTACCGGTTCCGGTTCGTCGAGGGCCCGCCGGCGTTCGGCGAGGCCCCGCCGGAGACGCCGCGCAGTCCGCGCTCGGTGATCTGGCTCGACGACCAGCCGTCGCGGACGCTCGACTTCCTGTCGCTCGCGGCCCTCAGCGACGCCTTCATTGTCCGGATCATCCAGGTGCGCGGCCGTCCGTCGCCGATGGGCACGGTGACCCTGACGACCTATTTCCACGCCTCGAAGGCGGTGCTCGCCGCCAATGGATCAGCGCCGATCCTCGGCGTCGCCGATGCCAAGATCTTCCACGACAACTTTGCCGACCAGGATGTGAGCCTGTGGGCCGCCGACGGAACGCTGCTGGCGACGGGCGTGCAGGTTGCGTGGTTCCGGGAGTAGCTTGCCCCTGATCCGCTTCCCCGGCGAAGGCCGGGGCCCAGATCATGGAGCGCGTATCTGGCGCAATGGCCCTCGGCGTCGTGGCTGAATCTGGATCCCGGCCTTCGCCGGGAAAACGGCTTTGAGTTAGCCCCTACCGCCGCGGCTGCGTGAGCGCGGAAAGCACCAGCGCCGGGTCGCGGTCGATCACGCGCAGATAGGCCTCGAGCGCCGGATCGGGCTCGACCTCGCCGCGCTCGGAGTATCAATTGGAGTCTTGCGGCTGCTTCAAAAATTCCGCCGTCGCTTCAATCACCTCGACCAGGCCCATGCGCTGGATCTCCACCCCCTCCGGCAAACTGCTGAACAGGCGGGTCGGCGCGGCGGCGTCCAGCATCACAAACACCCCCCGGTCGTCGGCTCTCCGGATCAGGCGGCCGAAGGCCTGGGCGATGCGGGCTCTTGCGAGGCCGTCGTCGTAGCCCTTGCCGCCGAAGCGGACGCGGCGGGCCTTGTGCAGGATGTCCGGCCTCGGCCAGGGCACGCGGTCGAATACCAGGAGGCGCAGCGAGCGGCCCGGTACGTCGATGCCGTCGCGCACCGCGTCGGTGCCGAGCAGGCAGGCGTTCTCCTCGGCGCGGAAGATGTCCACCAGGGCGCCGGCCTCCAGCGGGTCGACGTGCTGGGCGTAGAGCGCCAGGCCCTTGTCGGCCAGCGGTGCGGCGATCCGCTCGTGCACGGCCTTGAGCCGGCGGATGGCGGTGAAAAGGCCAAGCCCCCCGCCCCCGGCGGCGAGGAACAGTTCGCGCATCGCGGCCGAGACCTGGCGGGGGTCGTCCTTGCCCACGTCCGTGACCACGAAGGCCCGGCTGTTGGCGGCATAGTCGAACGGCGAGGCCAGGCGCAGGGTCTGTGGCCGGTCCGGCAGGCGGGCGGCGCCGGTGCGCATCTCGGCCAGGGCGAACGGGTCGTCGAGCGTTGAGTCGGCCAGGGTGGCGCTGGTCACCAGGATGCCGTGCGCCGGGGCGATGACGGCGGCGGTCAGCGGCTCGGTCGGGTCGACCCAGTGGCGGCGGCAGGCGGCGTCGACCACCCGGCCATAGAGAAACGTGGCGTCGAACCAGTCGACGAAGTCGGGATCGTCTTCGGCGTCCTCCTCGATGGCCTTCAGCATCGAGCGCCAGGCCGGGAGGGTCATGCGCGCGCGCCGGTCGAGCCCGCGCAGGGCCCCCTCAATGCGGGCGCGGTCGCTGGTCTGGAGCTCGTCGGACTCCTGGTCGAGCACGTCTTCCAGATGGCGGGCCAGGGCCAGCAACGGCGCTTCGACGGCAGCCAGGGCGCGGGCGGCCTCGGCGGCGGTCTGGCGGACGAGATCGGTGGCCGGGCGGGCCGCGCATTCCATGCCCTGGTCGCTCTGCGAGGCGCGGGCGCGCATCTGTTCCATCGCCGCGACGAGGAAGGCCTCGACCGGCCCTTGCGGATTCACCCCCCCGTCAGGCGGGGCGATGCGGCCGGACCAGCCCTCGCCCGGCAGGGCGCCGGCGGCGCGGATCGCGTCTTGTAGCGCATGGCGGGCGTCCTCGCGGTCGCCGACGATCTCCAGCAGCCGTTGCTCCAGCCCTCGCCCGCGCCGGCCGCGCCCCTCGGGACCGCGGATCCAGCGGCGCATCTCGGCCGACTCCGCACCGCTGAGCGCCGTGGAGAAGGCGCTGTCGGCGGCGTCGAACAGGTGGTGGCCCTCGTCGAAGACAATGCGGCGCAGGGTGGTGGTCTCGTTGTCGCCCTTCAGGCCGCGCGCCGTGCGGGCGCCATCGAAGGCCGCCTGGGTCATCACCAGGGCGTGGTTGGCGATCACCAGGTCGGCGCGCTTGGACCCTCGCACCGCCTTCTCGACGAAACAGGCGCGGTAGTGGACACAGCCGGCGTGGACGCACTCGCCGCGCCGGTCGACCAGGTTGCCGGCGCTGGCCGCCTGGGCCAGGCCGACCGCGAACAGGGTCGGTAGCCAGGCGGGGAAGTCGCCGCCGGTCATGTCTCCGTCGCGGCTGGCGCGCACCCAGCGGGCGGTCAGGCCCAGCCCGATCAGGTCGCCGTTGCCCAGCTGCGCCGCTTGAACAGCCTCGTGAAAATTGAGCAAACACAGATAGTTCTCACGACCTTTTCGCACAACCGCCTTGCGGGCGCGGACCTCGGGATCGGGATAGATGGCCGCGCTCTCCCGCTCAATCTGCCGCTGCAGGGCGCGGGTGTAGGTCGAGATCCAGACGGAGGGCCCGTTGGCCTCGGCCCAGACCGAGGCCGGGGCCAGATAGCCGAGGGTCTTGCCGACGCCGGTGCCGGCCTCGGCCAGCATCATGCGCGGCTCCCCTTCCCGCTCGCGCGGCTGGAAGGCCCAGGCCGTCTCGGCGGCGTAGACCTTCTGAAGCGTGCGGACTTCGTCGAGACCGGCGCGTTGCAGCAGGTCGGTCAGCCGTTGCTCGGCGTCCTCGGGAGCGATGGCGCGTGTGCCGGGCTCTCCCGGAGGAGCCTGGTCTTCCCACTCCGGGATACGGCTCCAGACCTCCAGACCCGAGCCACGATGGGGCCGCGCGATCGGGCCGCCGGCGCGCAGGGTGGCGATACAGGCCACGCCCCAGGCCCAGCCTGCGCGCTCCAGCGTCTCGGCCAGCGCCAGCGCCTCCTCGCGGGAGGGCCAGGGCCGCGCGCCCAGTTCCGCCAGCAGCAGACCGCAGACCTCGCGCAGCGCCGTCGCCTGGGCCGGAGCGCCCTTCGGCTCTTCCAGTCCCAGCGCCTGGGCGAGACCCGCCGCCGAGGGGGCGGTGAACTTCGCCGGCCGGACGAAGGCGAACAGCTCCAGGGCGTCAAACACGGCGCGTGACCGGGGTGGCGTGTTCATCCCCAGCCGCCGGGCCGTCATGCCCGCATGGGCCAGCAGCACCGGCCCGTGCTCGATCAGCTCCCGCGCGTAGGGCGGCCGCAGGTCCTTCGCCCCGGCCCCATCGGCAACAGCCGCCCGCGCGCCCGGCAGGACGACCAGGGCGGGAGCCAGTTCAAGGACAGGAGTCGGCGCGTTCACCCGTCCGGTCTAGCGGGGTTTGAACAAAAACGGAACGGTCAGGTCGCGGTCAGGCTGGTCGCATCCCGGGCCGGGGCGATCGGCATGACGCCCTCGCCGACGCGGTCGAGACCCGCCTGGGCGTCAGCGCGTTCATCGGCGTCGTCGGACTTGGCGGCCTTGCGGTACCAGCGGGCGGCCTCCTCGAAGTCCAGGCGCACGCCCTCGGCGCGCTCGTACATGCTGCCCAGATAGAGGGCCGCCGTCGGGTCGCCGCCCTGGGCCGACAGCAGGTACCATTTGACCGCCTCGGCGTCGTCGATCGGCACGCCCTGACCCATGTCATAGGCGACCCCGATGTTGAGCATGCCGATGATGTCGCCACCGGCCGCGGCCTTGCGGAACCAGACCAGCGCCGTGGCGTAGTTCTGGGGCACGCCGTGGCCCCGCGAATAGGCGCAGCCGACCTCGTTCATCGCCTCGGGCTTGCCGCGCGCCGCCGCTTTCCGGAACCAGCTGAGGGCTTTTTTCAGGTCCTTGGGCGCGCCTTCGCCGTCGCGATAGGCCATCGCCACGTCGTACATCGCCTCGACATCGCCGCGATTGGCGACGCGCTGCAACTCGGCGAATTCGGCGGCCGTGGCGGCAGCCGCCGCGCTGTCATCCAGCCGCCCGCCGCTGGCCGCCATCGCCGGCGTCGCGCCCAGCGTGATCGCCAGTGCGGCCAGAACACTCCACCGTGTGCGCATCAAAAGGCCCCCGTTCCGGAGCCGAAGTGGAACAAGAGGTTTCCCGGTGCGTCAAGCGTTCAGGCCTGAAACAGATAGGGAACATTGACGCAGCCTCGGCGGAGTGCTGGGTTGCCCGCGATGACCTCTCCACTCCTGCCGCCGCGGTTCGCCGACTGGTTCGCCTCCCGTGGCTGGGCGGCGCGCGAGCATCAGCTGGCGATGATCGAGAAGGGCCGGCAGGGGCGCGACGCCCTGCTGATCGCGCCGACGGGCGGCGGCAAGACCCTGGCCGGCTTCCTGCCCAGCCTGATCGAGCTCAGCGAGCGGGCAGCGCCCAACGGGCCGCGCGGGATCCATACGCTGTATCTCTCGCCGCTGAAGGCGCTGGCCGTCGACGTCGAGCGCAACCTGCTGAGCCCCATCAACGAGATGGGACTGAACATCGTCGCCGAGTCCCGCACCGGCGACACCGGCGTCTCGCGCAAGCAGCGGCAGAAGCTCAAGCCGCCGGACATGCTGCTGACCACGCCCGAACAGCTGGCGCTGCTGCTGGCCTGGGAGGGCGCGCAGGGGTTCTTCGAAGACCTCAGCTGCGTGATCATCGACGAGATCCACACGCTGTGGCCGTCCAAGCGGGGCGACCTGCTGGCGCTGGGGCTGTCGCGCCTGCAGGCGCTGGCGCCGAAGATGCGGCGGGTCGGGCTGTCGGCGACCGTCGATGATCCGCAGATCATCCTCGACTGGCTGGGCTCGCGGCCCGGCGCGGTCGAACTTGTCCGCGGCCCGCCCGGCCCCCTGCCCGTCGTCGATGTGCTGATCTCCGAGGGGCGCGTGCCCTGGGCCGGGCATACCGCGCAGCATGCGATGGGCGACGTCTACGAGATCATCAAGCAGCACCGCACGACGCTGATCTTCGTCAACACGCGGTTCCAGGCCGAGTACGCGTTCCAGGAACTGTGGAAGCTCAACGACGACAGCCTGCCGATCGCCCTGCACCACGGCAGTCTCGCCGCCGAGCAGCGCCGCAAGGTCGAGGCGGCCATGGCGCGGGGGGAGCTGAAGGCGGTGGTCTGCACCTCGACGCTCGACCTCGGCATCGACTGGGGCGATGTGGACCTGGTGATCCAGCTGGCCGCACCGAAGGGCGCCGCGCGGATGGTCCAGCGGATCGGCCGGGCCAATCACCGGCTGGACGAGCCGTCCAAGGCGCTGTTTGTGCCGGCCAACCGGTTCGAGGTGCTCGAATGCCAGGCGGCCATCGAGGCCATCGCCGAGAATTCGCTCGATGGAGAGACTGCGCGCACCGGGGCGCTCGATGTTCTGGCCCAGCACGTCATGGGCTGCGCCTGTTCGGAACCGTTCGACCTGCTGACCCTCTACGAAGAGGTGCGGGGCGCCGGACCCTATCGCGCGCTGAGCTGGGAAGACTTCGAGGCCGTCATCGAGTTCGTCTCGACCGGCGGCTATGCGCTGAAGACCTATGACCGCTTTCGCCGGATCGTGAAGACCCGGGACGGGCTGTGGACCGCCCGTGACGCCGACACCGTCCGCCGCCACCGGATGAACGTCGGGGCGATCATCGCGCCGGCGATGCTGAGCGTGCGGCTGGCGGCGCGCGGCGGCCGGCCCGGGCGCAAGCTGGGCGAGATGGAGGAAGGCTTCCTGGAGATGCTGTCGCCGGGCGACACCTTCATCTTCGGTGGACAGGTCTGGCGGCTGCAGGCGGTCACGGGCGTCGACGTACTGGTCACCCCCGCACCGCACGTGGATCCCAAGATGCCGAGCTGGGGCAGCAGCAAGTTCGCCATCTCGACCTTCCTGGCCGGCAAGGTGCGCCGGATGATGTCGAACGAGGCCGAATGGCATGTCTTTCCGGACGAGGTCCGCGAGTGGCTGGAGGCGCAGCGAACGCACTCGGCCCTGCCCCGGCCCGACGAGATGCTGGCCGAGACGTTTCCTGAGGGAAAGCGCCACTTTCTGACCTGCTACCCGTTCGACGGGCGCCATGCGCACACGACTCTGGCCATGCTGCTCACGCGCCGGCTGGACCGGCTGGGCATCGGGCCGCTGGGATTCGTCTGCAATGACTATTCGATGGCCATCTGGTCGCTGCGGCCGATGGACAAGGTCGACCTCGACACCCTGTTCGAGGAGGACATGCTGGGCGACGACCTCGAGGCCTGGCTGGACGAGAGCTTCCTGATGAAGCGCGCCTTCAAGGGCTGCGCCCTGATCTCCGGCCTGATCGAGCGGCGGATGCCCGGGATGGAGAAGTCCGGGCGGCAGGTGACCTTCTCGACGGACCTGATCTACGACGTGCTGCGCCGGCACCAGCCGGACCATCTGCTGCTGCGCTGCGCCCGCTCGGACGCCGCAACCAACCTGGTGGAGATCGAGCGGGTGGCGCAGATGCTCCGCCGCATCAAGGGCCACATCCGGCATATGGCGCTGGACCGGGTCTCGCCGTTTGCGGTGCCGATGTTCATGGAGCTGGGCCGCGAACGCGCGCCGGGCGGGGCCAGCGAGATGATGCTGGCGGAGGCCGCCGAGGCGCTCATCGCGGAGGCGATGGGATGAACGCTCCGGCCGGCTTTGCACCGACCTTCGCCGCCTCACCTTGTGGCGGCCTGGCGATCGCCATCAACGGCGAGATGACCGTCCTGCGGGCGTCGGGCGCGATGTGGCTGCCGGATCACCGCGCCCTGATCGTCGCCGACCTGCATTTCGAGAAGGGCTCGGCCTACGCGCGGCGCGGCCAGTTGCTGCCGCCCTACGACACGCGCGAGACGCTGGACCGGCTGGAGCGCGAGGTGGCGGCGACCACGCCGGCGGTGCTGGTCTTCCTCGGCGACAGTTTCCACGACGGTGCAGCGGAGGACCGGCTGGCCCGGGATGACGCTGCGCGGCTCGCGGCGCTGGCCGATGGGCGGCGGCTGGTCTGGGTCGTCGGCAACCATGACGCCGACGGCCCGCGCGCCCTGCCCGGCGAGATCATCGACGAGATGATGCTGGGCGGGCTTCTGCTGCGGCATGAGCCACAGGCCGGGCTTCAGCCGGGCGAGGCCTCCGGCCACCTGCATCCGGCCGCCAAGATCGCCGGACGCGGCGGACGCGTACGGCGGCGCTGCTTTCTCACCGACGGCGGCCGGGTGATCCTGCCGGCCTTCGGCTCCTATGCGGGCGGGCTGAATGTGAAGGACGTGGCGTTCGCGGGGATGTTCGCGGGCAGGCCGCTGGCGGCGGCGCTGGGGGCGGACCGGGTGCATGCCATCGGCTGGACGTCGCTGGTGGGGGACTAGGGAACGGCCAGGCCAGTGCCGCCCTACATGCTCAGCGCCTGCTCCAGCGCGAAGGCCAGGGCGATGGCGGCGCCGGCGGTGATCAGGGTGCGGTAGCGGGGGCGCCAGGCGGGGCCTTCGATGTCGCGAACATCCCAGACCCAGATCAGCAGGAAGGCCAGCAGGAAGCCCGAGATCTCCCAGGCCGCATCGAACCGGCGGGAAAGTGCGCCATAGAGCAGACCGAAACCGGCGATGGGGGTCAGCAGCGAGAGCGACATGCTCCACCAGCGCGGCGGGTGGTCGCTGGCCAGTTCCAGACCGGCGCGGATGCCGCCGAGGTAGGCGAGGATCACCGCGGACCAGCCGCCGAGCGCCAGCAGGGCCACGTCGTTCAGCCGCGGCGGTCCGTAGCAGTAGATGGCCGAGGTGATGTAGAACGGCGCCAGGCTCAGGATCCCGAGCGTCCAGGCTGACGCGGGGACCCGCGTGCTCGACTGCCTCATCCCCCTCAACTCCTGCGAAACGCCCGCGAGGCCGCCCAGCCCGCGCCCAAAGCAATGAGCGCCGAGACCAGACCATAAGACCAAGGATGCTGATGCGCGAAGAGGTAAACCGCCCGCTCCAGCCCGACCTTCTCGACCTTGAGCGGCAGGGTGCGGTCGGAGACCGGCTTGCCGTCCTGGAACAGGATCACCCGCGCTGTGTACTGACCGATCGGCGCCTGGGCCGGCAGGTCCACCCGGGCGAGAAACAGCCCCTTGTCGACGAAGGTCACGCCATCGGCGTCGGCGCTGTAGAGGCCGGCCGCCTGCTTCAGTCGCACCACCGCCCCCCGCCAGCGGAAATAGTCGTCGCCCAGCGAGCTGACGACCATGTCGCGCACGCCGTAGCGCGTCTCGATCCGGCGCTCGGCCGGCGCGGCGATGGCCAGATGGTCGAGGCCCAGGCCGAGCTTTCGCAGCTGGCCGAACCGGGTGATGTCCTGCAGGGGGCGGGTCGAGGCGGCCCGGTAGAATCCGGGCGCGCCCTCGAACACCACCGGGCGGCTGTTCAGCCATATGCCGCTGACCCGCACCTTGCGCGCGATGCGCACCGGCTGGGTCGGGCCGCGCACCACGACCACCACATCGCTGGGCTTGCCCGCGGGATCGAACACCGCGCCGTAGACGGAGATCTTCGCGCCGGTGAAGCCCGAGGTGACGCGCACCTCCGTCTCGGTCAGGGTTGCCGAAACCGAGGCCGGCGGCGCGGCGGGGGTAAGATCGATCGCCATCAGCCCGCCGCCGCCACAAGCACGAAGGCGTCGTCGGGCTGGATGAACAGCCCCAGGCCCATGCGCACTCCGACCAGCAGAACGATCAGCGCCAGCAAGGCCCGCAGTTCCTCGGCCCGGAAGCGCGCAGACGCCCGGGCCCCCAGTTGCGCGCCCAGCACGCCGCCGACCAGCAGCAGCGTCGCCAGGACCACGTCGACGGTCTGGTTGCGGCCTGCCTGGAGCACACAGGTCAGGCTGGCGGTGATGACGATCTGGAACAGGCTGGTGCCGACCACGACGCTGGCCGGCATGCGCAGCAGATAGATCATCGCCGGCACCAGGATGAAGCCGCCGCCGACGCCCATGATCGCCGACAGGATCCCGACGAACAGGCCGAGCAGGATCGGCGGAATGACGCTGATATAGAGGCGCGACTTGGGAAAGCGCATCTTCCACGGCAGGGCGTAGAGCAGGATCGGGCGGCGGTCGCGGCGGGGCGGCGCGCTCTCGCCCCGGCGGCGACGCAGGATGGTTCCCAGCGACTCCCACAGCATCAGGGCGCCGATGACGCCCAGGAACAGCAGGTAGGACACCGACACGACGAGATCGGCCTGACCCAGCAGCCGGAGGACGCGGAAGACCTCGACCCCGACGATCGCACCGACAATGCCGCCAGCGGCAAGCACCCCGCCCATCCGGAAGTCGACCATCCGGCGGCGACTGTAGGTCGTGACGCTGGAGAAGGACGAGGCGGCGACATGGTTCGACAGGCTCGCGACGGCCACCGCCGGCGGAATGCCCATGAAGACCAGCACGGGCGTCATCAGAAAGCCGCCGCCGATGCCAAACAGGCCGGAGATGAATCCGACAGCCGCCCCCAGCGCGATCAGCAGCGGCGCGTTGACCGACATCTCGGCGATGGGAAGGTAGAGGTCCACGGCCTGACTATGCGCTCTGGCCGGTCGGATAAAACCGGAAATCCACGCGGTGCGCGGACATCAGGGTCACCGGGCGTAGGTCGACAGCTTCAGCATCGTCTGGGAGTCGAGACTGCCCGTCGGCGCCATGCCCTGGTCGCGCTGGAACGCGGCGATGGCGCCTTTCAGCCCCTGGCTGGCGACGCCGTCCCTGGGACCACGATAGTAGCCAAGCGTCGACAGCGCCCGTTGCGCGGCAGTGATGTCATTGGGAGCGCCGACGGCGGAAGCCTGGACCGACGCCGTCGGGGGCAGGGCCGGAGCCGCGGCGCGGAAGCCGGACGCTGACCGTTCCGCGGCGCTGCGGGCCTCCGGCGAGAGGTCGCGCTTGACGCGGTCGGCGCTGGACTTCGCCTCCGTGTCGCCGGCGCGGGCGGCGATCAGGTACCACTTGTAGGCCTCGGCGGCGTTCTGGCTGACGCCATAGCCTTCCTCGTAGAGGCGACCGAGATTGTACTGGCTGTCCGAGAGGCCGAGGTCCGCGGCCTTGCGGAACCACTGCGCCGCCGTGGTGGTGTTCTTGCTCCCGCCCTGACCCTCGAAGAAGTAGAGGCCGAGATTGTGCATCGCCTTGCGGTCGCCGCCCTGGGCCGCGCGTTCGGTCCAGCGACGGGCCTCGGCCGGATCCTTGCGCAGTCCGCCCTCGCCGTTCTCGTAGAGCTTGGCGAGGTAGAATTGCGCCGGCGCGTAGCCGAGATTGGCGGCGCGCTTGAGGCCGGTCATGCCGGTCAGGTCGCGCGCCTCGATGCGCCGCACGGACTCTGCATACAGCGAGGCCGGGGTTTCGACCGGCGCGGTCGGCGTCGCGCCGACAGCCGGCGCGCCTGCAAGGGCGGGATCAACCGGGGTCAGGCCGGGCGCAATCGCCACAGCGACCCTGGGGGCGGAAGCGCCCGGCAGGGTCGGGGTTGTGTCCGCCTCGGCGGTCTTGATCTCACCCTGTTCGTCGGCGCGGCGGATATTCAGGGCTTCGGCGACGCGGTCAGCCACCTTGCCGCCGCCGTCCGGCGCGACCAGGAACACCCCGCCGACGGACAGCGCGCTCAGCGTAACAGCGCCCACCGCCACCACGAGAGCCGACTGCAGCGCCGAACTGGCATGACGCTTTGGTTTCTTCGAACCCGCGCCGAACAGGCCGCGCTTTTCGGCGACTGCAGGCCGCGCTTCCGGCGTATTGGCCGACCGGGCAGCTGCGCGCGCCTGCTCAAGCACCTCGCGGGTCGAACGGGGGCGGCCAATCTCCTCGACGTCGAACGGCGAGATGTCCGGGGCGGGCGGGATTACCGGCGCATCGGGGATCTCGACGTCTTCGCTGATCGGCGCAAAGCCGTCGGCGGCCTCGAAGTCCTCTTCGGAAAAGTCCGGCGGACCGCGCTCGGCGACCGGGAACGGCTCTGGCTCAACCAGGGGCGGCGTCGCGCTGGTCGTCGGCCGCGTCAGCGCCTGGGGCGCGAAGGCTTCCTCCGGAATGGTGCGGCCCGGCGAGGGGAAAGGCTCGGATGCGAACGGATCGCCAAACGGTTCGCGCGGCGTTTCAGCCCGGCGGGCGACGGGCGCGACCGGGGCCATCACGGGCCCCTGGGCGACCTGTTCGGCCAGTCGCCGATGCGACGCATTCAGGCTCTGGTCGATCTTCTCGCGGGCCTCGTCCAGCAGACGGGCGGTGCGCTCCTCGCTCTGGCGGATACGCTCGGCGAGGTCGGCCGAAGAGCGCTCCTGGCGCTGGTTGATGCGTTCGGTGACCCGGGCGACCTGCTCGCCGACTTCGTCGATCGCAAGTGCGCCCCGACGTTCAGAGTTGGCGATCCGTTCGGCCAGACGCTCGGTGATGCGGGCGATCTCCCCGCCGAGCTTCTCGAGCGCCTGGGCCTGGACCCCGTCGGCGCGGTTGAGCTTCTGTTCGACCACCGTGGCGATGCGGGCCACCTCGCCGCCGATTTGCTCGATAGCGTCGGCGCCGTGATTTTCCACGGTCTGTACCCTCCGGCTCAGACTGTCGGCCATGCTGACGACCTCCCGACCCATACGCTCGATGGCCTGGGCCGAGCGGGTCTCGGCCGTCTGAATGTGGGCGGCCATTTCCGACAGCTTGCGTTCCATCCGGTCGAACCGGCTCGCGGAGGCGGTCTGAAGATTGGTGGCCATCTCGGCCCGCGTCGCTTCCATGCGACGGGTAAGGTCGGCGGCGAGGGATTCAAGACGCGCGCCACCATCGCCCGCGCCGCTCTCGACGGTGCGCAGCCGGCGGTCCAGGGCCACGAACGAGGCGCCCAGATCGCGCAGGGCGTCGGTCGTACGACCTTCGGCTTCCTCGACGCGGGCGACCACCACCTCGGCCAGCTGGGCCGGATCAACGCCGGGCGTCTCTGCTGATTCGACCTTCGCCAGGCGCGCCTCGACGGCGGCGAGGGTTTCGCGGGTGCGGCTCTCGCCCTCGTAGACCTGGCCGGCGACCTTGCCGAGCATGCCCTCGATGGCGCGCAGGGCCTCGGCCGAGCGCGGGCCGGTCGACTCCAGTTCCAGGCGGCGCAGGCGCTCGCCCACACCGCCGTAGTTGCTGTTGAGCTCCTCGACCGCGCCCTCGAACCGCGCGGCAACCGCGACCTGCTCGCGTTCGGCCGATTCCAGACGGGACAGGGCGCCGCGCACGGACTGGTCGATGCCGGTGATGGCCAGGGTCGAGCGCTGCTCGGCGGCCTCGATGCGGGCGGTCAGGCGCTCGATGGCTTCGGCGACCCGGCCGACCTCATCGGCGGGATGACCGGCGACCTCATAGCGCGATCCGCCGCCGAGACGTGGGGAACCGACCACAATGGGGTCCTGTGGCGCGTCGAAAGCGGGCTCGGGATCAGGCTGGCCGATCGGTTCGCCGGCCGCGATCATGCTGTTCAGCCACTCGCCGAGAGTCATGCCGGAGCGCCGCGCGAGATCCTTGGCGATCTCGCGCGCTTTTGGGTCGATTCCCTTCACGCTCCAGGGCGCCCCCGACGTCATACGAATCGTGTCTCCGGCACTCATAGAGGACGCTACCGAGCAAGAGATTGTGTGTAAACGCGAGGTTAACGCTAAATCTGGTGGGCGCCACGAATAGCTGTGGACGAAGCTTGCATCCGCCGCCCCCCACAGCCATCTGGCCCCCGATGAACCTATCTGCGACCCTGGCCGCCATGGCCGCGTTTATCGCCCTGACCCTGTTCGCGGGATGGCGCGGGAGCCGGCCGCCTGATCTTCTGAAAGGGCCGCGGATGATGCCGTGGCGTCTGATCATGGTGACCTCGGCTGCGGTGGTTCTGGTGCTTCTTGTTCACCTGGCCAGCCTGCTGGGGCTGCACCACGACCGCTGACGCGCTGCTCAGTCCTCCGCGCGCTTCGGTCGACGGGCCAGGCCGGCCACGCCGCCTGACGACAGCAGGCTGACATCGGCCAGCAGCATCGGAATTTGCCAGCGATGCGGGGCGGCGATGTAGCGGGGCTGCCAGAGCGGGTCGTACTTGTCCTTGTACCGTCGGACGCCGCGGAAATTGTAGATTTCCTCGCCCCGCTCGAACAGCAGCCGGCCGACCCGCGACATGATCGGCGCCAGCGGCCTGTCCTCGAGCCCGGCGAGCGGCGCGGCGCCGAAGTCGAACGCCTGGTAGCCCTGGGTTCGGCCCCACTCGAACAGCTCGACGAACAGGAAGTCCATGATGTTCTTGGGCGCGTCCTCATTGTAGCGCATCAGATCCATCGACAGGGCCTTGCGCGTGGCCGTAGGCCAAAGGGTCGCAAAGGCGACGATCCGGCCCTCGGCCCGCACCAGCGCGACGGGGAACTCCGCCACGTAGCGCGGCACGAATCCTCCGAGCGAAAATGATTTCTCGCCGCCCGAGTGCATCTCCAGCCAGGAGTCGGAAATGTCCTTGAGCTCATCCATCACGGCGGGGACAGCCTCAGGCGTGATCACCTCGAACGTCGCGCCTGCCTCGCCGGCCTTGCGCCAGTTGCGCCGCAGCACCTCGCGGCGGCGGCCGGCGAGCGAGAAGCCGTCCAGCGGCACGGCCGCAGCCTCGCCGATCTTCTGGATCGAAAAGCCCAGTTCCACCGCGTCCGGCAGGTCCTCCGGGCCGATGCCATAGAGCGCCGGCCGCGCTGCATGGGCGTCGGCCAGCTCGCGGAAACGCCAGAGCAGTTCCATCCGCTCGCTTGTCCGGCCAACCGGCCCGTCCACCGCAATCCACGACCGGCCGCGCACGCCGAACATCAGGAAGGTCTCGCCCGATGGCGAGAACAGGAACCGCTTGTCGCCCAGCAGCGCCAGGTTGGAGTCCGGCTGGGCCCATTCAGCGGTCCGCAGGATGGCGCGCACACGATCGAAGTCTGGGTCATGGTCGCCGGCCACCGGCGGCGTCGCGGGCATCGCCAGCATCCGCCAGACGCCGAACAGCAGCAGGGCGAGCGCCGCGCCGCCGGACGACCGGATGGCGCGGTTCAGGTCCTGGTCGGCCAGCACCTTCCACACGGACTGGTCGGCGTAGCCGGCGTTGGCGAAGGACCACCAGCCCAGCAGGGCCGCGCCGCCGAGCATGGCGGCAGCGGAGACCAGCCAGCCGGGCGTGATCTCCATCCGCGACAGACCTGCCGCCCTGGGAAAGGCGCTGTGCAGGGGCAGGAGCACGAGGAAGCAGGCGATCAGCACCGCCGCCTCTTCCCAGTTGAAGCCCTTGAACGGCGCCAGTACGGCGGCCGCCAGCAGGGTCACGACGCTGGCCGTCCAGGCGGCGTCGAGCCGCGACCGCAGCCCGAAGGCCAGCAGGATCAGAAGCAGACCGAGAATCGAGGACAGGAAGTGGCTGGTCTCGATCAGCAGGACAGGCGCGACCTTGAGCAGTTCGACGACGCGCGACGGATCGCTGGGCGTCGCGCCGGAGGCCACGAGCATGCCGCCCGCCACCAGGGCTGCGATAGCGCCCACCGTCGGCCCGGCCGCCAGAAGCGCAGGTTTCAGTTCGCCATAGAGACGCATGCGATTCCCGGACCCGTGGAGCCCTCTCTATAGCGCGGTCGTGTCGACTTCGCGCGACAGATGACTCGAACGAGCGTTTGAACGCGCTTGCTCCCCCGGACGCGCGCGCTAAGCTGGTCGAAACAGACCCTGCGGGAGAAACGGCCATGGCGGATTTTGGCGGCGGCGAACTTGAGGCCTTCCGCGCGGAGGTGCGCGACTGGCTGGCGGCGAACTATCCGCCGTCCCTGAACGCGCCGATGGATGACGAGACCGAGGCCCCCTGGGGCGGCCGCCGGTTCAACCCGACCAACAAGGACGCGAAGCTCTGGCTCGACCGCATGGCGGCGAAAGGCTGGACCGCGCCCATGTGGCCGACCGAGTACGGCGGCGGCGGTCTGAGCCGCGAACAGAACAAGGTGCTCGAGGCGGAGCTGCGGCGGATCAAGGCCCGCCCGGCCCTGATGAGCTTCGGCGTCTGGATGCTCGGCCCGGTGCTGCTCGAGTATGCCACCGAGGCGCAGAAGCAGAAGTTCCTGCCGGGCATCGTCAAGGGCGAGATTCGCTGGTGCCAGGGCTATTCCGAACCCGGCGCCGGCTCCGATCTGGCCGGCCTGCAGACCCGCTGCGAGGACAAGGGCGACCACTTCCTGATCAACGGCCAGAAGGTCTGGACCAGCTACGCCGACCAGGCCGACTGGATCTTCTGCCTGGTCCGCACCGACACCGGCAAGAAGCACGAGGGCATCAGCTTCGTGCTGTTCGACATGACCACCGAGGGTGTCGAGACCCGTCCGATCAAGCTGATCAGCGGCTACTCGCCGTTCTGCGAAACCTTCTTCACCGACGTGAAGGTCCCCAAGGACCATCTGGTCGGCAAGCTCAACGGCGGCTGGGAAATCGCCAAGCGCCTGCTGCAGTATGAGCGCCAGAACATCTCCGCCGGCGGCTTCGGCGGCGGGGCCGGCGTCGATGTCGTCGAGGCGGCCAAGGAGCATATCGGGGTCGACGCCGAGGGCCGCATCGCCGACGGCGACCTGCGCACCCGTATCAGCGCCCACAAGATGGACGCGGCGGCCTTCGCCCTGACGATCCGGCGCGCGGAACAGGAAGCCAAGGCCAGCAAGGGCCCCAGCGCCGCCACCTCGATCATCAAGTACGCCGCCGCCAAGCTGAACCAGGAGCGCACTGAGCTGACCGTCGAGGCGCTCGGCCTGCAGGGCCTGGGCTGGGAAGGCGAGCAGTTCTCGGCCGGCGAGATCGGCGCCATGCGCTCGATGCTGCGGGCCAAGGCCAACTCGATCGAGGGCGGCACCAGCGAGATCAATCTGAACGTCGTCGCCAAGCGGGTGCTCGGTCTGCTGGATCACCAGTGATGATCGAGTTCTGGTACGAGTTCGCCTCGACCTACAGCTATCCGGCGGCCATGCGGGTCGAACGGATGGCCGAGGCCGCGGGCGTGCGCGTGGAATGGAAGCCATTCCTGCTCGGTCCGCTGTTTCATGCCCAGCAGGGGCTGACCGACAGCCCGTTCAACGTGTTTCCGGTCAAGGGCCAGTACATGTGGCGCGACCTGGCGCGGGTTTGCGCCGAGGAAGGTTTACCGTTGAACCATCCGTCCCAGTTCCCGCGAAACACGCTGCTGGCGGCGCGGGTCGCAGTGGCCGGACTGGACGACGGCTGGACTGCCGACTTCAGCCGCAAGGTCTATGAAGCCAACTTCGTCGCCGACCAGGACATCTCGAGTCCCGACGTGCTCGCGCCGCTGATCGAGGAAGTCGGCGCGTCGCCGGCCGAGGTCTTCGAGGCGGCCGGATCCGAGGCCGTCAAGGCGCGGCTGAAGGATCACGTCACCCAGGCCAAGGCGCGCGGCGTTTTCGGCTCCCCCAGCTTCATCACCTCCGACGGCGAGCTCTTCTGGGGCAATGACCGTCTGGAACAGGCCCTCCATTGGGCCACCCTCAATGCCTCCAAGGAGCACGCCTGACATGGCCGTCCTGAACGAAGAACAGACCATGCTGCGCGACGCGGCCAAGAGTTGGGCGCAGGAGTCTTCGCCGGTGACGAAGCTGCGCGCCCTGCGCGACAGCGGTTCGCACCAGAGCTTCGATCCCGCGGCCTGGGCCGAGATGGGCGCGATGGGCTGGGCCGGCGTGATCGTCCCCGAAGACTATGACGGCACGGCCTTCGGCTATCTGAGCCTGGGCCTCATCCTCGAAGAGACCGGCCGAACCCTGGTCGCCTCCCCGCTCCTGTCCACCGCCCTGATCGGCGCCTCGGCCCTGACGCTGGGTGGCACGGAGGCGCAGAAGGCAGCCTGGCTGCCGAAGATCGCCGCCGGCGAGGTCGTCACCGCCCTGGCCGTCGATGAAAGGGCGCATCACGCGCCGGAGATGACTGCGCTGAAGGCCGACAAGGCCGGCGATGGCTGGAGCCTGACCGGCAAGAAGACCTTCGTGCTCGACGGCGTCGCCGCCGATCTGGTGATCGTCGCCGCCCGCACCGCCGGCAAGCCGGGCGACACCGACGGGATCACCCTGTTCCTGGTGGCTGGCGACGCGGCAGGCCTGACGCGCAAGCACCTGGCGCTGGCCGACAGCCGCGGCGCAGCGGAACTGACGTTCGACGGCGTCAAGATCGGCGCAGACGCCGTTCTGGGTGAAGTCGGCAAGGGCTGGACCGTGCTGGAGCCGGTACTCGATCGCGCCCGCGCGGGCCTCGCCGCCGAGATGCTCGGCAGCGCCCTGCAGGCCTTCGAGATCACCCTCGACTACCTCAAGACCCGCACCCAGTTCGGCCAGGTCATCGGTACCTTCCAGAGCCTTCAGCACCGGGCGGCCAAGATGTTCACCGACCTGGAGACCACCCGCTCCTGCGTCGAGGCGGCGCTGGAGCAGATCGACACGGGCGCGACCGACAACCGCGCGGCCGCCTCGCTGGCCAAGGCCAAGGCCAGCGATCTGGCGCATCTGGTGACCAACGAGATGGTCCAGATGCACGGCGGTATCGGCATGACCGACGTGCATGACGCCGGCCTCTATCTGAAGCGCGCGCGCGTGGCCGAGCATCTGTTCGGCGGCGCCAGCTACCACCGGGACCGCTACGCTCGCGTGCTGGGCTTCTGAGATGAACGTCAGCGGGACGGTCGCCGTCATCACGGGCGGCGCATCCGGTATCGGCTTCGGCATCGCGGCGGCGCTTGCGCGTCGCGGCGCGAAGGTCGTGCTGGCCGATATTGAGGCCGAACGGGCTCTGGCGGCGGCGGAGACCCTGCGCGGCGAGGGCCTTGAAGCGACCAGCTGCTATCTCGACGTGATCGACCAGGCCAGCTGGGACGCCACGGCCGACGTGGCGTTCGGCCATTGGGACCAGGCCCCGCAACTGCTGTTCAACAACGCCGGGGTCGGCGGCGGAGGGACGGTCCATGAGACACCGGAGCGCATCTGGGACTGGGTGTTCTCGGTCAACATCCGCGGCGTCTATCTGGGCGTAAAGACCTTTGCGCCGCGCATGCTGGCCAGCGGCCTGCCGGGCAAGATCGTCAACACCGCCTCCGAGCACGCGCTCGGTCTGCCGGAGTCGAAGCGCGGCGGGATCATCGCCCCCTACACCGCCGCCAAGCATGCCGTGATGGGCTACAGCCTGTGCATGCGCCGCGACTTCGAGGGCACGACCCTGTCGGCCGGCGTCATCTGCCCCGGCGTGGTGCAGAGCGACATCTGGAACGCCTTCCGCAATCGCCACGACACATTCGGCGGCGCGCGGCCGCGCGTGGTCGAGGGCGCCCACCCGATGGCCCATGGCCTGCCCGCCGCCACGGCCGGCGAGAGGATCGCCGACCAGGTCGAGGCCGACGACTTCTTCATCTTCACCAACGGCCCCGACGAAGCCGAGGTGTTGGGCGACTTCACCGGCGAGGCTATGGCGGCGATGGCGGCGTTCCGGGGACGATACGGGGTCTAGCACCGGAACCACGCCCTCTCGGCGGGGTTCTCCTTACTCAATCCAGTAAGGGAGTACCGCCATGAGCACCGATATCAACGACCGCGCGGCCGTCGAGGACCGTCTCTGGAAGGAGATCGAGAAGCACGGGCACGCCGTGATGCTCGGCGCCCATACTCACCCGATGCAGCACTTCCAGCCGATGACTGCCTTCTGCGAGCAGGAGGTCGGCCAGATCTGGTTCTTTACGCGCACCGACACCGACCTCGCCCGGTCGATCCAGGAGGGCAAGAGCGCGATGATGGTCGTGCAGAACGGCGAGAAGTTTCACGCCTGTGTCGGCGGCGAGCTGACGCTGCAGCATGATCCGGCGCGGGTCGAAAAGTACTGGAATCCGGCGGTGGCCGCCTGGTACCCGGAAGGCAAGGCTGACCCAAAGCTGACCATGCTGTGCCTGGACGCCAATGACGCCCAGGTCTGGATCAGCGAAGGCGGGCCGATCCGGTTCGCCTGGGAAGTGGCCAAGGCCAATCTCACCGGTTCCACGCCCGGCGTGGGCGGGACCCGGCGGATCGGTCTGAACTAGTTCTTCTTCACGAACGGCTCCGGCGCACGCCGGCCGCCCTGGCGTTCGAGCATCCAGCCGGGATACTCGGGTGGCAGCGCGGAGGCGGCGTCGAGGGCCGCGACCTCGTCAGCCGTCAGCTCGATTTCGGCGGCGGCGAGGTTGTCGTCCAGCTGTTCGTTCGTCCTGGCGCCGATGATCACCGTGGTGACGAAGGGCTTCGCCAGGACGTAGGCCAGGGCGATGCGGGCGACCGAGACGCCGCGAGAGTCGGCGATCAGTTTCATCGCGTCGACGCAGTCCCAGGCCCGGTCGCGATTGACCGGCGGGAAGTCGAAAGTGACCCGCCGCGCCCCGTTGGGCCCGGCCCCGTCGCGGGTGAATTTGCCCGATAGCAGACCGCCGGCCATCGGTGACCAGACCATCAGTCCCATGCCCTGGTCCTGCATCATCGGCACGACCTCGCGCTCCAGGTCACGGCCGGCAATGGAATAGTAGGCCTGCACTGTCTCAAACCGGGCATAGCCGCGGGCGTCGGCAATGCCGTGCGCCTTCATCATCTTCCAGGCCGGCCAGTTGGAGCAGCCGACGTAGCGGACGAGGCCCTGGCTCACGAGGTCGTCGAGCGCCCGCAGGGTCTCCTCCACCGGCGTCACCGGGTCGTTGGCGTGGATCTGGTAGAGATCGATGTGGTCCAGCTGCATCCGGTCCAGGCTGGCCTTGACCGCATCCATGATGTGCCCGCGCGAGGCGCCCTTGTCGTTCGGGCCACGGCCCATCTCGCCGAAACATTTTGTGGCGATGACCACGTCGCTGCGCTTGACGCCGAGATTGCGTAGCGCCGCGCCGACCATCTGTTCGGACTGGCCGGCGGAATAGACGTCTGCGGTGTCGATGAAGTTGACCCCGCTGGCCATGGCCCGGCCGATCATGTCGTCGACGCCCTTCTGGTCGACCGCGCCGATGGCGCCCCACATGCCGGTGGCCTCGCTGGCGAAGGTCATCGCGCCAAGGCAGATTTCCGAAACATAGAGGCCGGTCCGGCCCAGTTGCCTGTACTTCATGGGGTCCTCGCTATCGATTTCGCGGACAAGCCTAGAGGGTGATCCGGGTTCCGGCGAGCCCCGGCGTCATCTTGGCCGGCTGACCCGGCGACAGCCTTCCCCCGGCCTGACCCCTGGGCAATACTTTGCGAAAAGACGGAGGAAACAGCGGCATGGCCGACGATCTGGACGCCATCATCATCGGCGCAGGCTTTGGCGGCCTTGCCGCCGCGATCAAGCTGAAGGAAGCCGGGTTCGGCCGGATCGTGGTGCTGGAAAAGGGCGACCGGATCGGCGGCACCTGGCGGGAAAACACCTATCCCGGCGCCTGCTGCGACGTGCCTTCGCGGCTCTACTCCTATTCGTTCGCCCTGAACCCGGACTGGAGCCGGGCCTTCTCGCCGCACGACGAGATCCGCGCCTACATGGACCGGGTGGCGGACCAGTTCGGCGTGACCGGCAAGTTCCGCTTCAACGCCGAGGTCGAGAAAGCCGTCTGGGACGAGGCCGCCGCCCGCTGGGTGGTGACGATCAAGGGCGGTGAGACCCTGTCGGCCCCTGTGCTGGTTTCCGGCCTCGGCCAGCTGAACAAGCCCGGCTATGCCGGCATTCCCGGTGTGGACAAATTCAAGGGCGACAACTGGCACTCCGCCCGGTGGCGGCACGATGTCGACCTGACCGGCAAGACCGTCGGCTGCATCGGCGCCGGCGCCAGCGCCATCCAGTACATCCCCGAGATCGCCAAGACGGCCGGCAAGGTGGTCATCTTCCAGCGCACGCCGAACTACATCGTGCCGCGCCTCGACAAGCCGTTCAGCGCTTTCGAGAAGTGGCTGTACCGGACTTTCCCGGCGATCGACCGGCTCAATCGCTGGTTCATCTGGCAGATGATGGACCTGCGGTTCCAGGCCTTCAAAACCGGCACCAAGGCCGCCGAGAGCTTCAAGGCCCTGGCCCTGAAATACCTCGACCAGGTCGTCACCGATCCGGTGCTGAAGGCCAGGCTGACGCCCGACTATCCGATCGGCTGCAAGCGCATCCTCGTCTCGGACGACTACTACCAGGCGCTGATGCGGCCGAACGTCGAACTGGTCACCGAAGCCGTGAAGACCGTCACGGCCAAGGGCGTGCAGACCGGGGACGGCGTGGAACACGCCTGCGACGTTCTCGTCTACGGCACCGGGTTCATCACCACGGACTTCATCCAGCCGGTCGAGATCGTCGGCGCAGGCGGCAAGTCTCTGACCGAAGCCTGGAAAGACGGGGCGGAGGCCTATCTGGGCGTGACCGTCGCGGGCTTCCCGAACCTGTTCCTGCTGTATGGCCCCAACACCAACCTCGGGCACAACTCGATCATCGTGATGATCGAGGCGCAGGTCGGCTACATGGTCGAGGCGATGAACGCACTGAAGCGTCGCGGCGCGAAATCCCTGTCGGTGACACCCGAGGCGTTCAAGCGGTTCAACGCTGAACTACAGGACGATCTGGGCAAGACCGCCTGGGCCGGATCCTGCTCCAGCTGGTACAAGACCGCGTCCGGCAAGATCACCAACAACTGGTCAGGCGACACGGCGACCTACATCAGGCTGATGAAGCAGCCGGTGCTCGCCGACTATGCGGTGACGTGATCAGAACATCCGCATCAGCGTGATCACGAACGCGGTAAAGCCTGCGATCAGGGCCTTGGACAGCACCGCCAGCACGACGATGCTGACCATCGCCATCACCCCGCCGAACAGGCCCACCACGCCGTCGCGCTCTGCGACGCCGAGGCCGAAGGCGCTGAGGGCCAGCGCCGGCAGCATGTTTCCGAACGGGATCGGCAGGAAGACGATGATCGCCAGAATCAGGCCGATCAGCCCGGTAACCCGGTCGAGCCAGGGATTGTAGAGAAAGGTGAAACGCGGCTTCAGCCGTCGTTCCAGCCAGGTCAGGTAGGGCGAGAGCTTGCCCATCAGGGCCACGAAATCGGCGCGGGTCATGGTCCGCTCGGACAAGGCCTTCGGTAGCCACAGCGTGCGGCGCCCGACCATCAGCTGGGCGGTAATGAACAGCAGCGGCGCGCCGAGAATGGCCGAGACTCCCGGCGGCATCGGCAGGGCGACCGGCGCGGCGAAGACGAACAGCAGGGCGCCGAACGCGCGGTCGCCGAAGGCCTCCAGCACGTCCTGGACGGACACGGTCTTGCGCTTCGACCCGGCGAGCCCGTCGAGGATCTCGGAGATGCGCGTGGCTTTCTGGGAGTCAGACATCAAGCCTCGCCCATAGCGCGTTCGCGTCGTGCGGTCACGCCCATGAAAACGGAGTTTTCAGACGCGACCGGAAACAGGCAGCAGGGCGCCTGTAACGCCGCTGGACGCCTCGGACGCGAGCCAGAGGATCGCCTGCGCCACCTCGTCCGGGGTCACCCAGGCGGAAAAATCCGCGTCAGGCATATCCGCCCGGTTGGTTGGCGTGTCGATGATCGAGGGGAGCACGGCGTTGACCGTCACCCGGCCCTTCAGCTCCTCCGCGAGACTTTCGGTCAGGCGATGCACGCCGGCCTTCGAGGCGGCATAGGCGCCCATGCCGGCGCCGGCCTTGACCGCCCCGCCCGCCCCGACGCTGATGATCCGGCCGGCCGACGAGGCCAGCAGGTGCGGCAGGGCCGTCTTGCACGCCGTGGCGCAGGTCAGGGTGTTCAGCGTGAACATCCGGCTCCAGGCCGCCAGGTCGCCGTCCTCCAGCGTCTGCCAGACAAAGCCTCCGGCGACATTGACCAGCACGTCCAGACCGCCCAGCGCCTGAGCCGCGGCGTCCATCGCCGTCCGGGCCTGGGCCTCGTCGGAGAGGTCGACGCCGCCGATCTCGATCGCGCCCGGCAGAGGGGCGCGGTTCGACGGCGCGAAATCGATCAGCGCGACCTTCGCCCCGCCCGCCAGCGCCGCGCGGGCGACGGCCTGACCGAGGATGCCGAAGCCGCCTGTGATGACGAGTGTCCTGGGGGTCATGGCAGCGTCTCTCATGTGCGGGTGGTGTTGAGTTGCGGGCGTGGCAGCAGGCGGTCGGCGTTCCTGCAGTCCGGCGGCGGTCCGGGGGGCGGGGATGCGCCGTCCACCGGCATCCAGACGCCCGTCCAGCCGGCGGCGGCCTTCGGGTCGGTGGGGCGTGTCCACCGCATCTGACGGATCGCGTCCGGCAGCGCCCCGTCGAGGACAGGATTGCCGGACGGATGGACGATGACCACGTCCCGCACCTGGTCGCGCGATGCGCCCCAGCGCAGGCAGACGCCCACCGCGCCCTTCACCGTCGGCGCAGCGGCCGGGGCGGCGCCGGCGACGGCGAGCCCCAGAGCCAGTCCGATCACGAGGGCGGGCGCTACGTTCATCGCTCCTCGTTCCCGCCTTTCGGGTCAAAGATCAACCGGCGCGGGATGACAAGATCGCGCAACCGCGTGATCCTGTCGTCATGACCCTGATCCCCTTGCCCGCCCAGCCCGCCGACACGCCCTGGCCGACCGCCCAATGGCCGGAGGGCGAGCGCCTCGCCGGCCCTGTCGCCGCCCACCTCGACAACGCCTTCGCCGGTGATGCGATGGCGCGGCTGGGCCGCACCGACGCCCTGCTGGTCGTGCGCGATGGACGGATCATCTACGAGCGCTACGGCGAGGGCCTGACGGCGGAGAACACCTTCCCCAGCTGGTCGAAGGCCAAGAGCATGACCCATGCCCTGACCGGCCTGCTGGTCGCCGACGGGCTGGTCGACATCCATGCGCCGGCGGGCGCGCCCGAATGGCGAACGCCCGGCGATCCGCGCGGGGCGATCACACTCGACCAGCTGTTGCGGATGTCGAGCGGGCTGAAGTTCACCGAGGAGTATGGGCCCGACGCCCCGTCCGACGTGATCCCGATGCTGTTCGGCGAGGGCCAGGGCGATGTCGCCGCCTTCGCCGCCGGCTTCCCGCTGGCCCATGCGCCCGACACGGTGATGTCCTATTCCAGCGGCACGACCAACATCATCAGCCGGACCCTCGCCCAGGCGCTGGGCAAGCAGGGCGCGGACTTCGAGGCCTTCATGCGCGACCGACTGTTCGCGCCGATCGGCATGACCAGTCCGATCCCGAAGTTCGACGACGCGGGCACCTTCATCGGCTCGTCCTTCTGCTTCTGTACGGCCCGGGACTTCGCCCGGTTCGGCCTGCTCTACGTGCGGGACGGGGTCTGGGAGGACCGCCGCCTTCTGCCGGAGGGCTGGGTCGACTACGCGCGGACCCGCACGACGGCAGCCCATGACGACGCCGAACCCTATGGCGCGCAGTGGTGGCTCGGCATCGGCGGACCGGGCAGCTTCTCGGCCAACGGCTACGATGGCCAGTACACGGTGCTGGTCCCCGACCTCGATGTGGTGCTGGTGCGCCACGGCGGGACGCCCGCCGCGCTGAAGGACAACCTGCGCGCCTTCATCGGCGAGGCGGTGGAGGGACTGCGGTACGCAACGCCTTGATCTTCTGCGCGTTCGAGCCAGATCGATCTCCGAGGCCGCCGCTCATGGCGAAGCAGGAAGAACGACATGAAGCTGATGGTGACCGCGATCGCCCTGACTTTTTTGACCGGACTTTTCTCGGGCGCCGCGGCCCGCGAGCGCGTCGAAGAACCCGCGTTCACAGTGCTGGATTCGCCGGCGGGTCTTGAAATCCGCCAGTACGGACCGCGGATCGCCGCCGAGACGACGGTCTCAGGCCGGAATGAGAGGGCGCGCAATGACGGGTTCGGCCGACTGGCCGGCTACATCTTCGGCGGCAACACCACCCGCACCTCGATCGCCATGACCGCCCCCGTCGCCCAGGCGTCTGAAAAGATCGCCATGACCGCGCCGGTCGGCCAGACGCCGGACGGCTCGGGCGCCTGGCGCATCCAGTTCATCATGCCGAGCGAGTACACGCTCGACACCCTGCCGATCCCCAAGGATCCGTCTGTGCGGCTGGTGGCGATAGAGCCGGAAACCTTCGCCGTACTGCGCTTTTCCGGCAGCACACGCGACGAGGCGGTTGGTGCGCAAAAGGCCGAACTGCTGCGGCGGCTGGCCGGGACCGGCTGGCGCGCCCAAGGCGAGACCGTGGCCTGGTTCTATGACCCGCCCTGGCGGCTGCCGTCCCAGCGGCGAAACGAGGTCGCCGTCCAGGTGGTGCGGGCCCCCTAGCGTAACTCGGCGCCGGCCCGGCCTGACAGATATTCGGGGCTTGGCTTCCGGCGGGGGAGCCGACTAGGACTCGGGGACGCGGCCGTCGACGTCGCGGCCCGCCCTCCCTTAGCCGGACGACCCCACATGCAGACCAAACGCCTCGGCCGCAGCGCCATCTATGTCTCCAAGATCTGCATGGGGACCATGACCTTCGGCGGCCAGGCCGACGAGAAGATGGCCCACCGCGTGCTGGACCAGTCGCTCGAGGCAGGGATCAACTTCTTCGACACCGCCGAGAACTATCCCGTGCCGCCGAAAGAGGAGTGGGCCGGCACCTGTGAGGAAATCGTCGGCCGCTGGATGAAGACCAGGCGCCGCGACGAGATTCTGATGGCGACCAAGGTCTGCGGTCCGAGCCACGGCTGGATCAAGGGCAGCCAGCGGGCTGGCATGACCGCGCTGGACCGGCACAACATCGTCCGCGCCGTCGAGGGCAGCCTCAAGCGTCTGCAGACCGACTACATCGACCTCTACCAGACCCACTGGCCCGACCATGACGGCCCCTATGAAGAGGTCATGCGCGCGCTCGACGACCTGGTGGAGTCGGGCAAGGTGCGGGTGCTGGGCTGCAGCAACGAGACGGCCTGGGGCCTGATGAAGAGCCTCGGCGTCTCCGCCCGCGAGGGCCTGGCGCGCTACGAGGCGATCCAGAACAACTTCAGCATGAACAACCGCCGGTTCGAGGACGCCCTGTCCCAGGTCTGCCTGCAGGAGGGGATCAGCCTGATCCCCTACTCGCCGCTGGGTGGCGGCGTGCTTTCGGGCAAATACCTGAACGACGCCCGGCCGGAAGGCGCGCGCTTCTCTGGCTATTTGAACCTTGGTGGCCGCCACACGGTGATGGCGCGCCGGTTCGTCAACGAGAAGACCCTCAGCTCGACCGAACGGTTCATGGCCATCGCCGCCGAGGCCGGGATCGCGCCGGTGACCCTGGCCACCGCCTGGAGCAAGCAGCACGACTTCGTCGCCTCGACCATCGTCGGCGTGACCCACGAGGACCAGCTGCCCGACATCCTCGCCGCCGCCGACCTGACCCTCAGCGACGAGGTGATGAAGGCCGTCGACGCGGTGACGAAAGAGATCCTCTACCCTATGGGGTGATCCCATGACCCATCACGCTCCCCTCACCGGTCCCACGTCGCACAGCTTCATGTCGCAGCGGCTGAAGCTGCACTATGCGGCCTGGGGCGATCCGGAGGCTCCGCCGCTGCTGCTGCTGCACGGCGGGCGGGACCATTGCCGCAGCTGGGACTGGGTCGCCCAGCGGCTGGCCGACCGCTATCGCGTGATCTGTCCCGACCTGCGCGGGCACGGCGACAGCGCCTGGTCGCCTGACGGCGACTATTCGATGGCGTCCTACCTCTATGACCTGGCGCAGCTGATCCATCAGCTGAAGCTGGCGCCGCTGACCCTGATCGCCCACTCGCTCGGCGGCAACGTCGCCCTGCGCTACACCGGCCTCTATCCGGAGAACGTCAGCAAGCTGGTGGCCATCGAGGGCATGGGCCCCTCTCCCCGCATGATTGCCGAGCGGGAAAAGACGCCCGTCGCCGACCGCCTGCGCGGCTGGATCGACGAGAAGCGCCAGGCGGCGGGCCGCCAGCCCAGACGCTATCCGACCCTGGACGAGGCGTACGAGCGCATGAAGTCCGAGAACGCCTACCTCACCGACGACCAGGCCCGTCACCTGACCGCCCACGGCGTCAGCCAGAACGAGGACGGGACCTACAGCTGGAAGTTCGACAACTACCTGCGTGTCTGGTCGGCGCCGGACCTGACGCACCAGCAGGTCGCCGAGCTGTGGGAGGCGATCACCTGCCCCACGCTGCTTTGCTATGGCGAAAAGAGCTGGGCGTCGAACCCGGAGAAGGACGGCCGGGCGAGACACTTCAGGGACGCGCGGACGGTGAGCTTCCCCGACGCCGGCCACTGGCTGCACCACGACCGGTTCGAGATGTTCATGGACGAGGTTGAGGGGTTCTTGGGACGGCCCGCCTGACGAAGCACACCCCGGACCAACGGTCCGGGGCGGCCAGTCATGCTAGCGGAAGAGCAGCAGGATCACCGACGCGATGATGCCGCTGTTGCGCGAGACCAGCACAACGTCGTTGTTCACCCGCACATAGTAGTAGCCGCGCGGCGGAGCGCGCAGGCCGTAGCGCCGATAGTCGACCTCGTAGGCGCGACTGCGATAGCTGGCCGGCAGGCGCTCACCGTTGCGCCACTGACGGGCACGGTAGCCGCGCGGGCGCTGATACCTGGCGGCGGCGTAGCGGCGCTGGGCACGCGCCTCGGCCCTGCGCTGGCCGCGATTGACCTGCGGCGCGCGACGGTCGTCACGGTTGGCCTGCTGAGGGCCACGTCGTTCATCCCGGCGGTCATCGGAGCCCCGCTGCTCCTGACGATCACGATAGGCTTCGTAGGGTTGGGGATCGGCCATGGCCGGTCCGGACGCGGCAAGAACCGACGCGGCCATCGCCGCGAGCAGAATGCGTTTCATGGTGTTTGTCCTGGCAGCGGCGCAACCGGACAGCCCGGCGACCTGGTTGCCGTCCGGGCACAGGCGCGAGCCGATGGAGGGACTGCGATCGGAACGCCGCCATCCGGGAAAGGTTCAGATCGGGAGGGGATTGGAGCGGGCACCGGGAATCGAACCCGGGCGTAAAGCTTGGGAAGCTTTCAGGCTACCATTACATCATGCCCGCACGGGGCCTCTCTAGGCGAACTCCGCGGCCAGTTCCAGCCTTGGCCTGAGGCATCGCGACGATTGAGGATGAGGGGCGCGCCGCGCAGCCCCCGATCACCATGTGCAGGCCGGCTTGCCGAGGGCCTCGGCGAGGACGGCGGGCATGGTGTTCCACGGGCGCAGCCGGCCCGTGTAATCGCTGAACCCGGCCGTCGGACGAAACGCCCCCATGGCGATGAAGAGCATCCACAAGGCGATGACGAGCGCCGCAGCGGCGAAGCCGGCGGCGGACAAGGCCTTCGCGGCGAAAGGCGACCAGCGGTCGAGCCGGCGCAGCGTCATCAAGGCCAGAGGAAGCACAGCGGCGCCGATCAGGAACAGGTTGATCGCCAGCGGGACGGGGGCGATGAACCATTCCAGCGACGTGACCGTGCTTGGCTCGGCATATGGCAGAGGGAAACCCTCAAGCCAGGCGATGGGGCCGTCACCGCGTAGCGCGCAGTCCGGATGCCACCATTTCGGTTGCCACAGCAGCGGGAGCCAAAGAGCCGCCGCCGCCGCCCACGCCGTCGCCCCCGTCCGCCAGCGTCCCGCCGCTTGGTCCATCAGATCCGCTCCCGCCATCGCCCCATCACTGGACCGGCGAGATGCAGACGGGATGCAGGCCCCGCGCTGAAACCGGCCAGCGCCGCAGAAGGCCCCACTGGAACACCGCAGGAGGCCCACTGCCCCGGCGTTCCGGCGCGGATACCGAGACGAACGCCCCGTTTTGAGCCCACTGCCCTAGCGTTCACGCGCGGCTAGCGAGACAAGCGCCCCGTTTTGAGCCCGCGTCAGCGTTTCAATAAGACCCGGAACGGCGTTCCATCAGTATTCGGATGTCGAAAGAGCCTAACTCTGGCTTGGGCAGTCCCGGATGGTAGAGGCTGGAGCGTCGAGTTCATGAACCAGATGAGTTTTTGCCCTCCCGTGGGCATAGTAGTGCGCCCCCAAAGCCTTCGCGACGCCGCCAAGATCGTCACGCGCGGGCGGCTGATCGCCTCCGCGCGGGCGCGGTTCCTCGATCTCGGATATGAAGCCACGACCCTGAGGGATGTGGCGGCGGACGCTGGCCGGTCTATCGGGGCCGTCTTCAACTGCTTCTCCGACAAGCTGGATCTGCTCGAGGTGGTGCTGGCTGATGAAGCCGTCGGCCTTGGCGAGGCGGCGCGCGCGGCGATCTCCCGCAGCTCGGACTTTGCCGACACGCTTTACCGCATGCACAATCTGATGACCGAGCCGTCGGTGGCGCAGCTGGTCCTGATTGAACGCCACCTCCCGCCGGAGCGTCGCGAGGTCCAGGCCGCACTTTACTCGGTGCTCATGGAGGCCGCCGTCGAGGCGCGCGAACACGGCGAAATTGTACCCCACATTCAGCCGGAACTTATCTGCGGCCTGATCTGGGATCTCCTTGCGGCCCGGTGTCAGGATATTCTTGACGACCACGCAGAGCCTGACGCCTCGCTCTCCATAACCCGCGACCGGATAGACCTTCTGATGGCCGCCCTGACGCCCTGATCCCGAGCCGGATCGACGCCTCAGTCCGGGCCGGCGACGTCAAAAGTGAGGTTCGATCGCCGGACATCCCTGAAGGCGCTGTCGAGTTCCTCTTCCAGCATGCGGGAAAGCCTCGAGAACCTGGGGGCCGAGAGGACCGCCGCGGGCACGTAGTACTTGCGTTCCTCAGTCTGGATGCAAAGCCCGTCAGCCACGAGCCTGAGCGTGTGTCGCCGGATCGTTTCGCGCGACATACCCAGCTGCTTCGCCACAGAATAGCAGGAAACCGGCTGCCGGAGGCTGTCAGCGAACAGGCCCTCCTCGGCCAACGGGTTGAGAACGCGCGGCTGATTCAGATGTCGGACATTGGCATGGGCAATTGAGTAGAATGCGAGCCCGCTGATCAGGTCGCCGTCAAACAGCTCGCCGACGATCACCGACACACGAAGGAACAGGTCCAGCCCTACCCGCCCCATGTAGCGGGTTCTGTTCAAATCCCGATCAACCATGCCATGCTCCGGTGCGGCAAGTTACCCTTCGGTATATTAAGCTAGGGTGAACCGGCGGCGAGACGAGCTTCGGATTGACGCGGAGATGAGCGGCCCGCAACATCGGCGCTAACAGGTACTGGGAGAGACGGTCATGGCCGATGGCGCACACGGGTCCGAAGAGCGGGCCGGGTTCACCTCGATGGTCGAGAGCACGCAGGAAGACTGGCTGAAGATCGCCCAGGCCTCCGCCGAGTACGGCCGCGAGCTGCCGGGTCGGGTGATCACCCATCTGAACCTGCTCAAGGGCGACTGCGGCGGCTTTGTCGTCGACCGGCTGGAGCACAGCCTGCAGACCGCGACCCGGGCGTTCCGCGACGGGCGGGACGAGGAGTACGTCGTCTGCGCGCTGCTGCACGACATTGGCGACGTGCTGTGCCCGCGCAACCACCCGGACATCGGGGCGGCGATGGTCTTTCCGTTCGTGTCCGAGGCCAACCACTTCATGGTTCAGCAGCACGGGATCTTCCAGGGCTACTACTTCTTCCACCACCTGGGCCTGGACCGGGACATGCGCGAGCAGTTCCGCGGCCATCCGCACTTCGAGTACACCGCCCAGTTCTGCCACCTGTACGACCAGTCGGCGTTCGATCCGAACTATGACTCCATGCCGCTGGAGGCCTTCGAGCCGATGCTGCACCGGGTGATGAGCTCGCCCAAGCGCTCGATCTATCTGCGCAAGAAGGAGGACGCGGCGGCCTGACCCGCCACGCCCTCCCCGCCTGTCGGTAGCTGGGGAGCCTAGTCCGGCAGACGATCTGCAACGATGCGCCGGCTGGCCAGCTGGGCCTGGACACTGTCCGGTCCGGCCAGGTGGGCCGCGCCGACGGCGATCAGCACCACGCCCTTGCCCTTGAGCAGCGTCTGGATCTGGCCGGCCCAGTCCTTGTTCCGGCGCACGAGCAGGGCGTCGTAGAGTCCGGGATACTTCACGGCCATCTCGTCGTTCATCAGCGTGCCGATCGTATCGACGTCGCCGCTGCTCCAGGCCGAGACCAGACCCTCGAGCATGGACGACGTGTCTTCGGTGGCGTCCAGCGCCGAGAGCAGGAACTGCAGCTCTTCGCGGGGCGGCAGGTCGGCAAAGAAGCGGATCTGCTGCTCCTGGGACTCGAGCGTGCGGATCGGCTTGGCGCCGTCGCGGGCCGCGGCCTTGAGCTTTTCCTCGACGCCGCTCTTGGGATCAAAGCCGCTCTTGAGCAGTGGCGCGACGCTGAGCGTCAGGCCGGCCAGCCAGGGACGGAACGGTTCGAACCGCGCCGGGTCGGCGCCCAGGCTCACGACAGCAGCGCGGAACCGGACGAGCTCCTCCGGGGACAGCTTGCCGGACAGCGGGTTCGCCGGGTCCAGGCCATAGCGGCCGATCAGGGACTGCATGCCGGCCGCGTCGTCGGTGTCGACCTCGACCCACAGTTCGGCAGACTCACCCAGCGCCTTGTCGATGGCCGGGGTGCGCCAGACGGTCTCGGGCTTGAGGATATGGACTGTGCCCAGCAGGTAGATGGTCGAGTCCTCGTCCTTGATGACCCAGATCGCCGGATCAGCGGCGGCGGGGAAGGCCGCGAGGGTAACTGTGACGAGGGCGGCGCAGGCCGCGGCAGTGCGTTTCAGGCGGTTGAACACGGTATGTCCTTTCAGGGGTTGTTGCCGGCGTCCGGGCATGGAGCCTCGCTCCTCCCCGAAGCGGGCAGGATGGTCCGGCGGGGAAACAGGAAGGGTCGGCTAGCGAAGGAAGGCCTCGACCTCGGCCGCGAACGTGGGCGGCTGGTCGAGCATGATGAAGTGGAAGGCTCCGTCGACGGGCTTCAGCGTCACACCCTTGAGCGGTCCGTAGTTGCCAGCGTAGACTTGGTCGACGACGCTGTAGAAGAATCCCATCGAAGGGTCCCTCGCATAGGTGACGGTCACCGGGATGGTGATCCCCGACAGGTCGCTCCGCAGGTCAGAGGTCATCACGTCGTACATGGCGCGCGCCATGACCCCGCGATCTGTGGTCAGGGACCAGGCCGTCGGCTCGGCGCGCGCCTCGGGCGTCTTGATGAGGGTCGCCATCGACCGCTCCTGTCCCTGTGCGAAAGCGTCGGCGGACTGGGCGATCAATCCGTCGCGGGCCATGACCGCCTGGGGAGTGACCATCGCCACCGTCGCCATCGGATTGAACAGGACGCTGAAGAACGGCAGGGCGTCGACGACCATCAGCCGTCCGATCGCCCCGGGATGGTGGGCGGCGATCAGCAGGCCGGTGAACCCGCCCATCGAATGGCCGATCACCGCTGGATGGTCGAGTTTGTTGGACTTGATATAGGCGACGATCTCGTCGGCCAGCGGCTCGACCACGGCCCCTTCGGCATTGCCGCCCGCGGCCGATCCAGCGAAGCCGGCGACCTGGATCAGGTGCACCCGGTAGCGGCCTTCGAGCTGCTTCGCCGTATCGCGCCAGACGTCCCGTGAGGACGCCAGGCCGGGGATCAGGATCACGTCCGGCCCCTCGCCGCGCACCTCGACAGAGAAGCGGGTCGGCTCCGCCGCCTGGGCGACGCCCGCGCCGAGCGGCAGGATCAGGCTGAACAGGGCGAGCAGGCGTTTCATGGTCTTGAACATGGCGGAACTCCGTAACGGCGGGATGGCGGTTCAGCTGAAGCCGCGACGCATGGACATGAGCGAGGAGACCAGGAGGTAGGCTCCCATGAGGATGGTCATGAGATCCCAGGCGCTGAGCGCCGGGGCGAGTTCGAGCTTCTCGGCCGCGGCCCAGAGAAACAGCGCCGCCTGCAGCACCCAGAAGCAGACCGAACCGGACTCGGCGATCATCCGCCGCATCATCTCGTCCGCCCGCATCCAGACCGTGACGTTGAGGAGGGTCTGCAGCAGGAACAGGGCGACGATCCCGGCCATGACGGCCTGGGCCAGCTGGGCTGGCAGCGGTTCCCATAGCAGCCGGGCGAGGACCGGCGCGGCCAGCATGATCCCGGCCAGGGCCATCACGGCGCCTTGCTGGCGATAAAAGGAAGCCTGGGCCGGACTTGCGGGCCGGTCGCTGTTCGGGTCCATCATGCGTCCGGCGAGCCGGGCGTTGAAGCTGGCCAGGCTGACCAGCAGCCCGGTCGCGAGCAGCATGGCCGCGATGGTCGCCGCGGCGAGGTCGCTCCAGCCGACGCCGGACAGGTCGAGCTGGCCGTGCTTGACGAGCCGGCCGATGGCCCAGCCGAGGCCGCCGCCGACGGCCATGCCGGCCGCGGCCAGCGCGAGGCGGAGCGGCGTGGGACCGCGTTTGAGTGCAGAAGTCGTCATCTCTCTATTCCCCAGGGTTTGCGATCAGGCCTCGCCGTCATCGAAGATCGCTTCGATGGGCTGGCCGAACAGGCGGGCAATCTTGAAGGCGAGCGGCAGGGACGGGTCGTACTTGCCGGTCTCCAGGGCGTTGATGGTCTGGCGGGACACCACGAGCCGGTCGGCGAGATCTGCCTGGCTCCAGTCGCGCTCCGCTCTCAGGACCTTGAGGCGGTTCTTCACAGGTAGCGCCTCCGCACGAAGGGCTGCGCCAGACCCATTGCGCCGCAGAAGGCCGGGAAGGCCCAGAACACCGGCACCCGCGGGGCATCGACGTAGAACTCGAGGAGCCCCCAGACGGTCGAACCGGCGAGGGTCAGGCCGATCCCCCAGAGCATGGACTCGATGAGCACCGCGCGCTGGAACTCGTCCGCCTCCTCCCGCAGGTAGAGCCCCATCACGGCGATCACGCCGAGGATTGGCAAGGCGGGGACGATGGCGAGCGCCCAGGCCAGGGGACCCACAGGCTGGAGCCGGTTGAAGGCGACGCTCACCCCGAAGATGACGATGGCATAGACGATCATCAGCGGGATGAACCGGGCCAGATAGCGTCGGGTGGCGGGGCTGGCGGAACGGGCGTTGGCCATCGGGGCCTCCTCAGGAAGGGTGGGAACGGGCGGGATCAGCGGCTGCGGCTGAGCCACCAGCCGGCCCAGAAGAGGCCGTAGCCCACGAGTTGCAGCAGCAGGGTGACCGCGATGCCGGTCAGGATCAGGCCGCCGTCGCCCGGGACCCAAGCGAACCGCTCAAGCGAGACCCCGGACCGGTCGAAAAGCAGGGTGGCTGCAAGGCCCATCACCGGAACCATCCCGACCGATCCACCCCAGTACCAGGCGGTCTTGTGCGCCTCGCGGACCGCTTCATCGACCCGCGACCACCAGCGGCGCGACCACAGCATGGTCAGGCCGCCGACCACGACCGCAGCCAGTCCGGCCAGCCATGCCGGGAGGAGGACCCCGACGTTCTCAAGCAGCGCGATCGCCGCGCCGGCAATCATGCCGCAGCCGAGCAGCGAGAGCATGAACGCCCCCAGGCCAGAGCGGCGGGCGGGCGTCGATCTTCCAGTCGTCATGTCTTCTGTCCTTGTCGTTTTGACAAGGATGCTTGTCTCACACAGGCATGGAGCGTGTCAAGCAAGCCATACAAAAAGTTTTGCAGGCTTGTCTTTCGACCCTATTTCCAGGGCTTGAAGTGTTTCGACAGTTTGAGGCCCTGCCGCAGGTAGTGCGAGCCGTCCTCGCCGTAGAGACGCGTCGGGCGGGCGGTCAGGGGCTCGTAGACCAGCCGGGCGACGGTCTGGCCGTCCTCCAGCAGGAACGGGGTCTCGTGGCTGCGAACCTCAAGCACCCCCTTTGAGCCGCGCGAGCCCGTTTCGTCCGTTCCGAAGCCCGGATCGAAGAAGCCGGCGTAGTGCACGCGAAACTCGCCGACCGCCGGATCGATCGGCGTCATTTCGGCGGCCTGGTCTACCGGGATCTCGATGTCGTCCTTGGAGGCCAGAATATAGAACTCGTCCGGATCGAGCAGCAGCTCCCCCTTCGGCGCTTCCAGCAGTTCCCAGAAGTCGCGCGGATCGTGGCCGTCTTCCTTGTCGAGGTCGATGACCCCGGCGTGGCGGCGACCGCGGAAGCCGGCCACGCCGCCGGACAGGTCGACGCCGACACTGCGCATCGACAGCTTGGGCGGGGTGCCGGTCTTGAGCCGCAGCTGGTTCAGCCGGGTGCCCGACCGGGCCAGGACCGAAAAGGTCTGGGGCGCGATCTCGATGAACAGCGGGCCGGTGTAGCCCTCGGCCACGTCGTCGAACGCGGCGCCGTAGTCGGTCAGCAGCCGCACGAACACATCGACCCGGCCGGAAGAGCTCTTGGGATTGCCGCGGGCCGAGACGCCAGGCGGCAGGGCAAGACGCTCCTGCACCTCGGCAATGTAGACACAGCCGCGTTCGAGCACCGCGCCCTGGGTCAGATCCAGCAGATGCATCGCCACGTCGGGCAGGCGATCCATGACCCGCCGCCGTCCGGGCAGGAAGGAGGCGCGCACCCGCCAGCAGCGTTCACCCAGCCTCAGGTCGAGGCTCGCAGGCTGCACCTGGTCGGAGTCAAACGGCGTGAGCGAGCTGATGGCCCCGTGGGCGATCAGGTCCTCGATGGCCTGGCAGGGGAGGATTCCGGCGGTCTGGGCGTCATTCATCGTCGGGCCATTACTCATGACCCGCGACGATAAAGGCAAGGGGCGGTTGCGGTCGTGCGGCGCCTAATGATGCGATTTGTGGTCTGCCGGCGACAGGACATGGATGCCGGCGCCGACAGCGCGAAGCACGCCGGCGAACGGCGGTCACGATCGGGGACATGTGCCGAAGGTACATGTCCCCTACAGGCCGCTTGACCTTACCCGGCCCAATCCTGTTGATGCCGCCACACCTTCACGAGAAAGCCGTAGCCATGGCCGAAGACCCCAAGTCCTGGGACCCCGCGACCCGCCTGATCCGTGGCGGCATCGCCCGCAGCAACTACGGCGAGATCTCCGAGGCGCTCTATCTGACGCAGAGCTTCGCCTATGAGAGCGCGGCCGCCGCGGACCGGCGGTTCTCCGGCGAGGACCCGGGCTTCGTCTACGCCCGCTACGGCAGCCCGACGACACAGATGTTCGAGGAGCGGCTGGCGCTGCTGGAGGGCGCCGAATACTGCCGCGCCCTCGCCTCCGGCATGGCCGCTGTGCACACCGCCCTGACCGGCCTGCTCAAGGCCGGCGACCATCTGGTGGCGGGCCGCGCGCTGTTCGGCTCCTGCAACTGGATCGTCCAGAACTGGCTGCCCCGGTTCGGCGTCGAGACCACCCTGGTCGACGCCACCGACCTGAAGGCCTGGGAAGCGGCGATGCGGCCGAACACGAAGGTCGTGCTGCTGGAGAGCCCGGCCAACCCGCTGCTGGAGATCACCGACATCGCGGCGGTGGCCAGGATCGCCCACGCCGCCGGCGCGAAGGTCGTCGTCGACAACGTGTTCGCCACGCCGATCTTCCAGAAGCCGCTGGAGCTGGGCGCCGACGTGGTCGTCTATTCCGCGACCAAGCATATCGACGGCCAGGGCCGGGTGCTGGGCGGCGCGATCCTCGGCGACAGGGACCTGCTCGAGGAGTCGTACCGCGACATCATCCGGCACACCGGCCCGGCCCTGAGCCCGTTCAACGCCTGGGTGCTGCTCAAGGGGCTGGAGACGCTGGACCTGCGGGTGCGGCGCCAGACCGACACCGCCGCCGCCCTGGCCGACCAGATCGGCGACCACCGGGCGGTCAAGCGGATCCTCTATCCCGGCCGGGCCGACCATCCGCAGGCGGCCGTGGCCCGGAAGCAGATGAGCGGCTTCTCCAACCTGCTGGCGTTCGACCTCGGCAGCCGCGAAGCCGCCTGGCGGTTCCTCGATGCGCTGGAGATCGTCGACATCTCCAACAACCTCGGCGACGCCAAGTCGATGGCCACGCACCCGTCAACGACGACTCACCGGGCCATGCCAGAGGCGAATCGACTGGAGATCGGTTTGACCGAAGGCTACGTGCGCATGTCCGTGGGCCTGGAAGCATTGAGCGACCTGACCCGCGACATCGCCAGGGCGCTCGACGCCGCCGCCTGATCAGGTCCAGAGGGCATGAGCCGTATCAACCGCCGGGGCAACCTGGACAGTCCGGTCTACGAAGCCCGCACGGGAGACATCCTGGTGCGGGTCTCACCGGCCTATCTGCCCGAGGACTCCAACCCGGAGAACGGCCGCTGGATCTGGTCCTACACGGTCGAGATCGAGAACCACGGCCAGGACACCGTCACGCTCGTCTCGCGCCACTGGGTCATCACCGACGGCCTCAACCGGGTCGAGGAGGTCAGGGGCCAGGGCGTCGTCGGCGAGCAGCCGGTGCTTGGCCCGCGCGAGGCCTTCCGCTACGCCTCCGGCTGCCCGCTGGGTACGCCGTCGGGGGCGATGCGCGGGACCTACCAGATGGTCACCGCGGGGGGCGAGGCGTTCGAGGTGACGATCCCGGAGTTCTCGCTGCACCTGCCGGGCGCGCGGCGGCGGCTGAACTAGGGCCCCGGTCCGACCGGTCAATTCTGCAGCCGGGCGCTTGTCAGATCTCCGCCCCCCCGACATCCTTTCCGACAGGATCGCCCCCAGAGGCGACGGGAGGACATCATGGATACGACCCTCGGCCTGCCGGCCATCCGGACCATCCGACTTTCAGCGCCGTTCGGCTGGCTCGCCGACGGCTGGAGCGACCTGATGAAGGCGCCCGGCCCGCTGCTGCTCTACGGGCTCGCCGTCGCGGCGGCCAGCTTCGCCCTGTGCTACGGCGTCTACGCCAGCAATGGCGCCTTCTGGGTGCTGGTCCTGACCGCCGGGTTCGTGATCATCGCCCCGATCCTCGCCATGGGTCCCTACGAGGCGGGCCGGCGGCTGGGGCTGGGCGAGCGGCCGACGCTGGGCCAGATCCTGTTCGTGCGGGCCGCCTTCCGCCAGGACGTCGCCTATCTCAGCCTGCTGCTGGTGCTGCTCTACTTCCTCTGGGGCAGGATCGCCCAGGTGGTCTATGGCCTGTCGACCTTCCATGTGCATCGCGACGTCGCCTCGCTGGTCGAGTTCGCCATCGGCTCGAAGGAGGGCCACGGCATGCTGCTGATCGGGGCCTTGACCGGCGGGGCGCTGGCCTTCGTGACCTACGCCCTGGTGGTGGTCTCCACCCCGATGCTGCTCAACCCGAACGCCAATGTGTTCGCCGCCGTGGCGACCAGCGTGCGGGCGGTCAACGCCAACTTCTTCCCGCTGCTGCTGTGGGCGGTGATCATCACCGCGCTGCTGCTGATCGCCGCCGCGACCGGGTTCCTGGCGCTGGTGGTGATCTTCCCGTGGCTGGGCCTGGCCAGCTGGCGGGCCTACCAGGCCCTGGCCGGGGAGACGCCGGGCGCGGCCTGAGGACGTCAGGCGCCGGGGCTGTCACTGCGGTCGGCACGCGCGTCGCCGTCGGGATCCTGCGCCCGCTGGTGCGCGGCCCTGTGCGCCGCCAGGCGCTGGAGGAACCGGTAGAGCTCCCGGTATCTGGCGTTGATCGCGATCTCATCCTCCGCGCTGGGCGGGTCGACATGGGGGCGACGGGCGCGGGGTCGGGTCATGGGTGTCTCCTTGCAGGGACGCGGGGACATGTACCGAAGGTACGTGTCCCCCAATCGAGCGGCCGGGTCTGGGGGACACGTACCTGCGGTACATGTCCCCGGCGGTGCGGCACGGCTTCGCTCCCTCACCGGCGGTGAAGGCAGGGAGGGCGCGGCGCGCTCCGGTCTCAGCCGGATGAGAAGGGTGCGAAAGAGGCCGAGGCCGTCGCGCGCCGCGAAGTCCGTTATCCGGGAGCGGCCGGCAGGCAGCCCTCTTAGGGCTTTACCGGCAGAAGCCTCCGGCGGGCGGGGGGCGGCTAACCCTCCCCGGACCGTGAGCGTAACCCCCGCTCACCTGCCGCTCCGTTGGCCAGAGGCCGTCCCGGTCTGGTCTCCCGCCTGGCCCCTGGCCGGCGAAGGAGGGACCTGAACGGCTGGCGCCGTCGAAGCTTCCCGCTCGAACCCCGTCCCGCCGCCGCATCGGATCGCCTGGCCGAGGCGCCCTCCCCTGCAGCGGGATGAGGTGAGTATGGGGGCGGGGTGGAGGGGTGCGGCGCAGGTTGTTTGGCGCGGTGGCGTGGCGCAGGCGGAGGTGAGGGATTTCAGGGGGTTGGGGGCGGGGATCGGCGGATAGAGCGCGGACTTCCTCTCCCACTTGGGAGAGGGGGACCATGCGAAGCATGGTGGTGAGGGACGCCCGGTGGCGGAAAACCTCGCACTGTCGATCCGGACGCCCCGGCCAACACCGCGCCTCCCACTCCACCAGCCTTCGGCTGGTCCCCCTCTCCCAAGAGGGAGAGGATGCCCCTAGATCTCACGCAGGCCAGCCTGCCGGACGCCCCAGGTCAGTCAAGGGCAGGCCCTGCGGGCCTGTCGCTCCGCGACGCGAAGCGCCCTTGAGTGACCCGGACCGCCCGGCGATCATCTCGGCATGAGATGAAGGGGGTGGTGGGAGGCTCGCCGTCAGGCGGAGAGCAGACGCGACAAACGTCTCAAATGGGTGGTTTCCAGACCTTCGGGCTGAGCTATGGTCTGAATTGTGAAGCTAAGCCCAAGAACTCTTTTGCTGCTCGGTGGAGCGCTGGTGGCGCCCCTCGCGGTCACATGGGCGTATGGAGCGATCCGCGGACCGACCCCCATCTTCATAGGGCCGGGTAACTACTGGGTCGGTTGGGTGTTGATCGGCGTTCCGCTGGCCGCATTCCTCGGCGTCGTCTTGTTGATCATCGGCGCGGCCCTGGCGCTATATCGCCGGGAGGTCCGCTAAGGGTCGAAAGCGGAAGGTCGATTGTGGATGGGAAGCGGTCGTCTTGTGCGCAGTGGCGCAGGTCCGGCCAACCGGCAGCAACGGGTTCGCTGCAGCCCCCTCCCCCTACGCCGGCCCCGCCAGCTCATACACCCGCGAGCAGTACTCGCACGTCACCCGCACCATCCCGTCGTCCTCGACCATCGCCTGGCGCTCTTCGAGGGAGAAGCTTTCCAGCACGCCGGTGATGCGCTCCAGGGAGCAGCGGCAGAAGGCTTTCAGGGGTTTGGGTTCGAACAGGCGGACGCCGTCCTCGTTGAACAGGCGCCAGAGCAGGGTTTCGGCCGGGAGGGCGGGG
>CAIOHT010000064.1 GCA_903858185.1 uncultured Caulobacterales bacterium | reverse complement strand
TTCGTCGCCGACTCGCTCGCCTTCTTCGCCACCCTGGACAAGGACGGGGATCGGGTCGTCGATGGTTTCGAGAACGCCGACTACGAGCGCGACATCGCGCCGGAAATCACGGGCGTCATGCCGCTGCCAGACCGGAGGAGCGATGGCCAGCAGATCCTGCCCCTGCCGCCGACACGCGCCGAGCAGGCCTACGGTCAGCCCAGCATCCTCTATCCGCGCGGTCGCCCCATGGCGCCACGGCGGCAGGGCGCGGCCCAGTATTCGGTGATCAACGAGCCACATCCGGTGCGCGGCGCCGATTCCGATCTGGACCACAAGGTCACGCTGGCCGAAGCCGAGGCGGCCGCCCGCATGCGGTTCGCCCTGCTCGACACCGACAGCGACGGCCGCCTGGCCGCCGTCGATCTGGGCAAAACGCCGGCCCAGGCGATGGCGGATGCCCCGCCCAGGGACGGTGGCCGAAAGAAGAAGCCGAAATCTGTTGAAATGCGCCTGCAACCTGCGGCGTCTAGCTCCATTCAGATAGCACTGCCCGTCATCGAGCCCGGTTACGAGACCCCATGAGCCTGAACGCCGCCAAGACACACCGCAAAGCTGGCCTCCCGCGCCCTGTGATCTATGTCCTGGTCGCGCTGGGCGTGCTGATCGCTGCCTGGGGCGGGTGGCAACTGCTCAAGCCCAAGGCGCCGAAGGACCCCTACCGCACCGAGCAGGTCCAGCAGGGCGACATCACGAAATCCGTCTCGGCCTCCGGCTCGCTGCAGGCGTTGGTCCAGGTCGACGTCGGTTCGCAGATTTCCGGCCAGATCCTGAAGGTGCTGGTGGACTTCAACGATCAGGTCCGCGCCGGCCAGCTGCTGGCGACCCTCGATCCCCAGACCTACATCAGCCGCCTTCGGCAGGGTCAGGCCCAGATCGCAGCGAACCAGGCCCAGGTTGCCCAGGCCCAGGCCCAGGCCGAGGAGGCCCGCGCCGCCTACAACCGCACGAAGATCCTCTACGACCAGGGCATCATGGCCAAGGCCGCGCTCGACTCGGCCATGGCGGCCTGGAAGTCGACCCAGGCCAATGTTCAGGCCGCCCGCGCCGGCGTCGCCCAGAGCCAGGCCGCGCTTGCCAGCACCCAGACAGATCTGGGCCGCACCAGCATCGTCGCGCCGATCGACGGAATCATCATCAGCCGCTCGATCGAACCGGGTCAGACGGTCGCAGCCAGCCTCTCCGCGCCGGTGCTGTTCCAGATCGCCAACGACCTGTCCAAACTCGAGGTGAAGATCACCGTCGATGAGGCCGATATCGGGCAGGTGCAGGAAGGACAGTCTGTCCGCTTCACCGTCGACGCCTTTCCGGACGACACCTATTCCGGCGTCGTCACCCAGGTCCGCAAACAGCCCGAGACGGACTCCAACGTCGTCGCCTACATCGTTATCGCCCAGGCCGAGAACCCCGGCGGCAAGCTGATGCCCGGCATGACGGCCAACGCCGACATCGTCATCCAGCAGCTCCGCGGCGTCCTGAAGGTTCCGGCTGCCGCGCTCCGCTGGACACCGCCCGACCAACAGGCCGGCGCCCCACAACGCAGCGCCGGCGGGCCGATGATGGGCGGCGGGGGCGGCCCACCGGGCGCCGGCGGGCAGCGCCCGGCCGGTGGCCAGCGCCAGGGTGGCGGCATGGGCGCGCGCCTGCTCGAACAACTCGATCTCGATGCCGCCCAGACTGCGAAGGCCGAAGCCATCCTGGCCGAGGAACGCACCAAGGCGCTGGCCAGGGCGTCCGGCGACCCCACCGCCCGGCGCCAGGCCATGCGCGAGATGACCCAGACCGTCCTGACCCGCCTCGAGCCGATCCTGAAGCCCGCACAGAAGGAAAAGCTCGTCGCCCTGCGCGCCCGGATGGCCGCCATGGGCGGCGGTCGCGGACCAGGCGGGATGACCGCCGGCGTGGTCCATGTGCTGCGGGACGGTAAACCCGTAGCGGTGCCCGTCCGCGTCGGCGCAACCGATGGCTCGTTCACCCAGATCGTCGGCCCGCTGAAGGCCGGCGACGAGGTGATCATCGGCGGCGGCCCGAAAGCCAAGGCCAAGGCGACGCAAGGCGGCCCGATGGGCGGCGGCGGCGGCGTCCGGGTCCGGATGTAGGCCCCGGACCCATGATCGAAATCCGCGATCTGGAGAAGATCTACCAGATGGGAGACGAGACGGTGGCCGCCCTGGCCGGCGTCTCGCTCACCATCGAACGCGGCGAGCACACCGCGATCATCGGGGCGTCAGGGTCGGGCAAGTCGACGATGATGAACATCCTCGGCGGCCTGGATCGACCGACACGGGGCTCGTACCACTTCGAGGGAGAGGACGTGGGCGCCTTTGATGACAACGCGCTCGCCGACTTCCGCAATCGCCGGATCGGCTTTGTATTCCAGTCCTTCCAGCTGCTCCCGCGACTGACGGCCCTGCAGAATGTCGAGCTGCCGTTGGTCTACGCGGGCATGGAGCCCGACGAACGGCGCGCCCGGGCCGCGACCCTGCTTGAGCGGGTCGGTCTGGGCTCCAGGACAGGTCACAAGCCGACCCAGATGTCAGGCGGCCAGCAACAGCGCGTCGCGATCGCACGGGCGCTGGCCAATTCGCCGGACCTGCTGCTTGCCGATGAGCCGACCGGCGCCCTGGACAGCCAGACCGGGAAGGACATCCTGGCCCTGTTTCACGACCTCAACGCCGAGGGTCTGACGCTCGTTCTTGTGACGCACGACACCAAGGTGGCGGATCAGGCCCGGCGTCGCGTGACGTTCGAGGACGGCCGGATCATCACCGACGAGCGGGGCGCGCGGTCATGAGACGGATTGACCTTGTCACCTTCGCGGCGCGGGCGATCATCGCGCACCCGACCCGCAGCGCCCTCACCTCGCTGGGCGTCGTCATCGGCGTCGCCGCCGTCGTCATGATGACCTCCATCGGTCTGGGCGCACAGCAGCGGGTAACCAGCGCCATTGGCGGTCTGGGTTCCAATCTTCTGATCGTTTCACCGGGCGCCTCTCGCGGCCCGGGCGGCGGCTTCGTCAGCCAGGGCGCCGGCACCGGCAACTCCCTGACCGAGGACGACGCCAAGGCCATGGTGGCCCAGATCGAGGGCGCCGTCGCTGTTGCGCCGTCCGTTCGCGGCGGAGCCCAGCTTACCGCCGAAGGCGCCAACTGGCAGAGCCGGGTCGAGGGCGTCACGCCCGACTACCTGGTCGCCAGGGACCTGACCATCGCGTCCGGCCGCATGTTCGATGAGAACGAGGCGCGCCAGGGCCGCAAGGTCATCGTCATCGGCAAGACCATCGCCACGGAGCTGTTCGGTGAGGACTCTGATCCCGTCGGCAAGCGCATCCGCGTCGGCGCCGTCCCGTTTGAAGTCATCGGGGTGCTGGCGTCCAGAGGCCAGAGCGGCTTTGGCCAGGACCAGGACGATATCGTGCTCGGCCCGCTGCAGGCGGTGCGCTCGCGCGTCGTCGGACGCCGTGTGCAGGGCAGCAATGTCCAGACCATCTATGTGAAGGCCGCGAATGCCGAGGAGATGGACCGGCTTCAGGAGGACGTGACCAACCTGCTGCGCGAACGGCATCGCATCCGCCAAGGCGCCGAAGACGACTTCACGGTCCAGAACATGGCCTCGATCATGGAAGCGATGCAGGCGTCGGTGAAGACCTTCACCTCTCTGCTGGCCGCCGTCGCCGCCGTGTCGTTGGTCGTCGGCGGCGTCGGGATCATGAACATCATGCTGGTGGCCGTGACGGAGCGAACGCGCGAGATCGGCCTTCGGATGGCGGTCGGGGCCAGACGCAACGACGTCCTCTACCAGTTTGCGCTGGAAGCCATCGCCCTCTCGGTGGTGGGCGGGATCATCGGTCTGCTGATCGGCGTCGGCGGGGCCTTCCTGATGGCAAGGCTGGGCGACTGGCCCGTGGCCATCGCCAGCTGGTCAATCCCGGTCTCGCTGGGCTTCTCGCTGCTGGTCGGTCTGGTGTTCGGCGCCTATCCGAGCTGGCGGGCGGCAAGGCTGGACCCGATCGAGGCGCTGCGGCGGGAGTAACCTGGCCGGTCTTGATCCGCCTCAATGACACACCGCACGGCCAGACCGGAAATGCCCCGACATTCGGACGAGCCCGCCGCAGGTGATGGAGGCACGCGTGAGATCCATGATCCAATGGCTGCCACGGTTCGTCGGGCTGGCGTTCGCCTTGTTTGTCTCGGTCTTTGCGCTCGACGTGTTCGAAGCCCATCGCGGGTTGGATTTGATCCTCGCGCTCGGCGCCCATCTGATACCGGCGGCCCTCGTCCTGGCGGCCACGCTCGTCGGCTGGCGTCGGCCGGTCGCCGGCGGTGTCGCATTCCTGCTTCTTGGCGGCGCCTACATTCTGATGGTGGGGCCGGATCGGCCGCCAAGCTGGTACCTCGCCATCGCCGCCCCTGCGTTCGCCACCAGCCTTCTGTTCTTTTTCAGCCGGTTCGTCGCAGCGAAGCAGACACGACCTACGCTGGCCGATCCCCGATCACCGTGACCCGCTCCATCCGGCGCACCGCCGGGAAGTAGTCACTCGCTGCATAGTGCTGGCTGGCGCGGTTGTCCCAGAAGGCAATGGAGTTCTTCTCCCAGCGGAACCGGCACTGGTACTCCGGGATCGCCGCCTGGGCATAGAGATGCGCCAGCAGGGCGTCGCTCTCGCCCTTCTCCATCCCGACGATGTAGCGCGTGAACGCGGCGTTGACGTAGAGCGCCTTGCGGCCGGTTTCCGGATGGGTGCGGACCACCGGATGCTCGACCGTCGGGTAGAGCTTGTCGAACGCCTCGATCTCGGCCTCAGACACACCCCGTTTGCGCATGCCGCGCCGGAAGTTCTCGAAGTCGTGCACCGCCAGGGCGCCCTCGACCCTCGCCTTCACCTCGTCCGTCAGGCCCTCGTAGGCGGCGTACATATCGGCGAACAGGGTGTCGCCGCCCACCGGCGGGACTTCCAGGGCGCGCAGGATCGAACCCAGCGAAGGCTCCAGACGCCAGGTGACGTCGCTGTGCCAGGTGTTCTCCCGGCCACGGCTCTTCTCGTCATGGGTGATGGCCAGCACTTCCGGATAGCCGGGCTTCTGCGGCGCGAAGGGGTGCACTTCCAGTTCGCCGAAGCAGCGAGCGAAGGCCAGATGTTGCCCGGTGTCGATCTCCTGGTCGCGGAAGAACAGCACCTTCCAGTCCAGCAGGGCCCGGCGCAGCGCCGAAACGGTCGCTTCGCCGAGCGGCCGCGTCAGATCGACCCCCTCGATCTCCGCACCGATGGTCGGCGTGAGGGGCAGGATGGTGAGGTCCTCGACGACGAGGCTGCGGACAAGCTGATTCATGACAGGCTCCCGTGGGGTCGGAGATTATGTTACCACTGAGTTTCATTCGGCAAGTCCCGATCCAGCCGCCAGACCCACCGCCATGACCGCCCCCGCGTCCACCGTCCGCAAGAAGCCCCGCGTGGACCGCGCCGCGCGCCGGGCGGAGTATGTCGGCGTCGCCGCCCGGGTGTTCCTCGACAAGGGACTGCATGCGGCCACCATGCGCGATATCGCCGACGCGGCCGGAGCGGCGAAGGTGCTGTTCTATCGCCTGTTCCCGTCCCGCGAGGCGTTGGTCGAGGCGGTGTTCGAACGGGTGGCGCAGGCCATCGACGACGCCTTCGACTCGCCCTGGGAGGGCTACGGCTCGATGGTCCGCAAGGTGCTGGAGACAGCCCGCCAGGACCCTGCCCCCTTCCTGGTGGTGTTCAAGAACTGTCGCGCCAGCATGCCGGAGTGGGAAGCGGGAATGCGGTCCTTGCTGGCCCGCACATCCATGCCGCTGTTCACGCCGGCCCCTGATGCGCCCGCCGGCGCCGAAGCGCGGGCGGAAAAGGCCGCCGGCGCCCTGTTCGGCCTGTTCCTCGACAGCATGGTGACCTGGCTGGAGGACCGCGACGGTCTCACGGACGAGGAGCGCATCCGCTGGTGGGGCCGGATCGTGCGGGAAAACCGCGCCGCCGGCCGTGAAGCCTTCCGTCTCGATTGACTCCGCTCGCCCGGAAGGCGGATTCTGCGGGCAAATCAAAACGCATGAGGAAGCGCCCGTGATCCCCGGACTGATGCAGGACGTCCCGCTCCTGACGACCGCCATCCTCACCCATGCCGAGACCGCGCACGGACGAGTGGAGATCGTGTCCCGCACCGTCGAAGGTCGCGTCCACCGCTATGACTACGCGGGCATGGCCGCGCGAGCGCGGAAGCTGGCGAGGGCCCTGCAGGGACTGGGGGTGAAATCGGGCGACCGGATCGCCAGTCTTGCCTGGAACACCCATCGCCATCTCGAGCTGTTCTACGCCGTGCCCGGCCTGGGGGCGGTGCTCAACACCGTCAACCCGCGCCTGTTCGACGACCAGATCGTCTATGTGCTGGAGCACGCCGAGAGCACGGTGCTGTTCTACGACCGCACCTTCGCGCCGCTGGTCGAGCGGCTCGCGGATCGCTTCACAACGGTCAAGACGTTCGTCCTCTTGTCGGACGCCGAGCAGCATGACCCCGGCGCGGTCGGCGCCCTGAATTACGAGACCCTGATCGGCTCCGAGAGCGACTCGGCCTTCGCCTGGCCCAGCTTCGACGAGAATGCCGGGGCCTTCCTCTGCTACACCTCGGGGACCACGGGCGACCCCAAGGGCGTGCTCTACAGCCATCGGGCTGTGGTGCTGCACGGGATGGCGGCGGGCCTGGCCAGCGCCTTCGGACTGACGGCGTTCGATGTGGTCATGCCCTGCTCGTCGCTCTACCACGCGACGGCCTGGGGCCTCCCGTTCATCTGCCCGATCAACGGCTGCAAGCTGGTGCTGCCTGCCGAGAAGATGGATCCCGCCAGCCTGCAGGAGTTGATCGTCGGCGAAGGCGTGACCTTCTCCGGCGGCGTGCCGACCATCTGGACCATGTACCTCGACTGGCTGGCCCAGACGGGTCAGGACGTCGGCGCGCTGAAACGCGTGATCATCGGCGGCTCGGCCGTCCCCCGGGCCATGGCCGAGACCTTCAAGGTCAGGCATGGCGTCCAGGTGCTGCAGATCTGGGGCATGACAGAGACCTGCCCGCTGGGCGTAGTCGCCACCCCGACCCCGTCGATCGCCGCCCTCGGCGAGGACCAGGTCGACGAGGTCATTTGGACGCGCCAGGGCCGGCTGCAGTTCGGCATCGAGCTGAAGATCATGATGGAGGACGGCAGCGAGGCGCCGCGCGACGGCGAGACCAGCGGCGCGCTGATGGTCCGCGGCCCCTGGACGATCAAACGCTACTTCCGCAAGGAGGCAGACGCCCTGCTCGACGAGGGCGGCTGGTTCGACACCGGCGACATCGCCACGCTGGACGAGCACGGCTTCATGCGCATCACCGACCGCGCCAAGGACGTAATCAAGACCGGCGGCGAATGGATCAGCTCGATCGATCTGGAGAACATCGCCGTTGCCTGCCCGGGCGTAAAGATCGCCGCCGTGGTCGGGGTGCCGCACCCCAAGTGGGAGGAACGCCCCCTGCTGGTCATCGAGGTCCACGAGGGCCGCACAGTGACCCGGGACGAGGTGCTCGACTACCTGCGGCCTAAGATCGTCAAATGGTGGATGCCCGACGACGTGGTGTTCGCCGCCGTGCCCCTGACGGCCACGGGCAAGATCGACAAGAAGACTCTAAGGGCGGCCTGGAACGGGCATCTGTCTTAGGGGACATGTACCGCAGGTACGTGTCCCCTAAACCCGGCGCGGCTCGATTGGGGGACACGTACCTGCGGTACATGTCCCCGGCTAATCCACGCTCATCGCCAGGATGCGGCTGATGTGGGCGAAGGGAGTCCCCTCCTCCGCCGACCACTGGCTGAACGCCGCCTGGATCGCCTTGCGGGACTTCTGGCTGTCGACGGAGCCGTCGATGACGCTCTCGGCGGCCAACGCCCTGACCATGTCCGGCGAGGTCACCCAGCCGTCGCGGCCCATGAAGCGCAGGGCCATCATGCCGGCCCCGCCGCCCAGCCGGTCGCCGCGCTTTTTCAACAGGTCCAGCAGGCCGATGTAGTCGTCCGCCGGCCACGCCCCGACGGCCTTGCCGACCGACCCGTACTCCGCCGACAGGTCCATAACGAGCGCAGCGTTGTTCTGCACCGAGCGCACCTTGGCCCCGTTGCGGATGATGCGGCTGTCCTTGAGCAGTGCGTCGAATTCCTCGTCCGACATGGCCCGGCAGCGGGCGGGCGAGAAGTCCCAGAAGGCGGCCTCGGTCCCGGGCCATTTTGTCTCGACAACCTTCCACGAGAATCCGGCCTGGAACACGCACCGGCTCATCATCGACAGCCAGCGGTCGTCAGGGATGGCGGCCAGCTCGGCCGCCGTCTTCATCGACGGCAGCAGCGCGGCCAGCGCCGCCTCGCCGCCCTTGCGGTCCGCCGCGCGGGCGCGGATGTCGGCGAACGACCTGAGGGTCACTATACCCTACTCCACCGTAACCGCGCCGGCCGGCACGTTGACCCGCACCTTCATCATCGCCCGGCGCGGCGTCGGTCCGCCATCGGCCGGCATGACCGAATAGCCGAACGTCAGCAGTAAGCCGCGCAGACCCATACCCGCCTTCCTCCGTCCGGGAATCAATCCTGCGGCTTCTCGAGCAATAGCTCAATTGTCGTTTTCTGACCGCCCAGGCGACCGAAATGATCTGTGCACGACGGTCGTCGCTGACGGAACGGCGGAACGACAGCCGTCCAGCGTTTTGTCGTCATGGGCCGTCAAATTCCGTGATGAGCGGCCGTCGGTCATGAGAACATGTCGCTGTTTCGTCGCCGGCACAGAGTACTGGTATACTCCGGAAGGCTTCACCGTTCCGCCCGCGGAACGGACTTGACGCGGCGCGGAGGGCCGACGGGAGGAGCACGAAATCGCCAACCCCGCCCGTGTGCGAACCGGTCCCTGTCGAAACCTGCGCCATAAATAGTTGTCGCCTGGGCATCGGCGAGGCACTTCGAAACTGCCGACAGTTCGGATTAACTGCGAAATTGACCTCGGCCCGCGAGACCCTATAGAGGTCTCGCTCTTAAAGTCGTTGGCAGCGTGGACCTCGCCTTTTTCCTTAGGGCATATGTTACTGGCTTGTGCCTCACAAACATCATTCTGATGAATAGTTGGACCCCAGAGAATGAAGCGCCTAGTAAAACAGATCGTCAACGCAGCTTTAGGCCCCTTTGGCGCCAAGATTGTGCGCCGTCGGAAGGCCACCTCCTTTTTGAACACCGACGATACAAGCCTGAAGACAGGTATTGAACTTGAAGATCGCAGAGCCTCTCCGCTCATGCTCAATTCGGAAATGAGCCTTCGCGAGTGGTCGTACTACCATTCCTCTGCTGTTCTTGGAGTGCCCAACTCCGACGAGGACGAGCGTGGACCTATCCGAATGAAGTATTTCGGCATCCCGCTGCGAAAAAACCCGCTCGATCTCTGGATTTACCAGGAGATGATCTTTGATCTGAAGCCTGACCTGATCATCGAGATCGGAAGTGCTCACGGCGGCTCGACGCTTTGGCTCGCCCATCAACTCGACCTGTTGGGCGATGATCGGGCGAAGGTCCTGTCGCTGGACATAGATCGCACGCCTTATCTCGCCTCCCACCCCCGGATCACTGAACTGACTGGGGATTCAGCCAGCGAGGAGATTGTTCGTCAGGTCAAACCTCACTGTGAGAACGCGTCCGTTGTGCTGATCCTGCATGATGGAAACCATTCTGCAGAAGGGGTCACGAAGGATCTTGCGGCCTATGCGGACATGGTGACGCCCGGCAGCTACCTCGTCGTCGAGGATGGTCTTGGGGACGTGAAGCGGCAGTGGGGCGAGTCGCAATATACTGGCGAGGGTGGCCCCCTCAAAGCCGTCCTGGAGTTCCTGAAGACGCGTGACGATTATCAGATCGATTACGACAAGGAGCGATATATTCTCACCCAGAACAACCTCGGGTTCCTTCGACGCGTTCGGTAGTATTCTCGCCTGACGTCGTACGCTTTTTGTTGTCGGTCCGGGGTTAGCTGGAGGCGGTGCGCCGATCCAGCATTACCTTGGGCTGGGAGCAACTACGGTCGCCAACTGGCCCGGTCGAATGACCGGCCTTCGTGGCGCGGGAGAGCAGGCTTGGATGGCGACTGGACGGCGGTCGGCCTTCAGACCAACGTCGAACAGACTTGAATGGTTGCCGGGCCATAGTCTCAAATGACTCGCAGCATCGGACGAGGGCGCCCGGCGCCTTCGGCGACATCCTGAACAAATGTCAGAATGATATCGGGATGATGGCGGAGACGGTGGGATTCGAACCCACGGTACCCTTTTGGGGTACGCTCATTTAGCAAACGAGTCCCTTCGGCCACTCGGGCACGTCTCCATCCCGCTTTCGCGGGAGGCCCCTCATATCCAAGTGCTTCGCGGTTCGCAACGACGCTTCCACGCTGTTTGCGCGAACGGCGTTAACCGGACGCTCAGTCGCCTGTGCGAGGTTGGCCGTGATGAAGTCCGCACCAGTCCAGCGTGATCAGCCGGCGTCCGAGCCCGTCGAGGGTTGGGTCGACGCTGTGCGCGCCCTGCATCGCGTCCTGGAGGCCCAGTTCGGCCCGGACGAGAACACGCCCCCCCTGCAGGATCCGCGTGACCGTCGCGGCCCCTTCCGACCATCCCGGCTGGTGCCGGTCCGGTCGCGCCTCGAGTTGAGACATGTCACGCGCACGTTTCGGCTGATCGATACGGCGATCATCGTGCTGGCCAGTCTGGCCGTGGCCCGGTTCATAGCGGTCGACGGGTTCCTCAACCTTACGCTCGGCCAGACCCTGCCGCTTGTGGTCAGCGCCACATTGCTGGTCTGGGGCCTTCGGGTGATGGACACCTACGGCTTCGCGCTGAGTGAGGGCGTCACACGCCATTTCATCCGGGTTTGCGCCGCTCTGAGCCTCGCGGGTCTGCCGCTGGCGGTGCTCGACCTGTTCCGGCCCGGGGTGGCGGAAATGACTGCGGTCTGGTTCGCCGCCGGGTCGGTTGCCCTGCTCCTCCTGCACGGCCTCTGGTGGAACATCGTCTGCGACTGGCGGCGGCAGGGCAAGCTGACGCCGAACATCGTCATCGTCGGGGCCACCGACGCCGCCCGCAAGCTGATCGAGACGGCGCTGGCCACGCGCGAGGTCGCGGTGCTGGGCGTGTTCGATGACCGCCTCGGCCGCGCGCCGAAAGAGATCGCCGGCGTTCCGGTGCTGGGCGACACCAGCGACCTGCTGGGCCACAAGATCATGCCTTATGTCGATCGCATCGTGATCGCCGTGAACCCCTCGGCCCAACCCCGGATTCGCCAGCTGATCGACAGGCTGCGGGTGCTGCCCAACGACGTCAGTCTCGTGCTCGATTCGGGCAGCGAGGACGGCCGACAACGCGCCCTGTCCCGGATAGCCGACTCCCAGCTCGCCCAGGTATCGGGCGAGCCCGCCGATATCCAGCGCGCCGGGGTCAAGCGGATCCAGGACCTGGTTGTCGGCGCGACCGCCCTTGCCCTCGGCTGGCCGCTGATGGTCGCGGTGGCGATCGCCATCAAGCTCGACAGCCCCGGGCCGATCTTCTTCCGCCAGCGTCGCCACGGCTTCAACAACGAGGAAATCCTCGTCTGGAAATTCAGGTCGATGCGGGCAGAGGCCGCCGATTTCGCCGCCGTTCAGCAGGTCCGGGCCGGCGATGATCGCGTGACCCGCGTGGGTCGCTTCATCCGCAAGACCAGCCTCGATGAGCTGCCGCAGCTGTTCAACGTGATCACCGGCGAGATGAGCCTGGTCGGACCGCGCCCGCACGCCGTGGGCATGAAGACGGGCCAGACCGAGTCGGCCCGCCTCGTCGCCGAATACGCCCACCGCCACCGCATGAAGCCCGGCATGACCGGCTGGGCGGCCATCAACGGCTCGCGCGGCCCCGTCGATACGCCAGAGCTGGTCCGCACCCGCGTGGCGCTGGATATCGAATACATCGAGCGCCAGAACTTCTGGTTCGATCTCTACATCATGGCCATGACCATCCCCTGCCTGCTCGGCGACCGGGACGCGGTGCGCTAGGGCGATGTTCAGACGCGGCCTGATCGGATACCTGCCTGCCAACATCGTCCAGGGTGTGGTCGGACTGCTGACCATCATGGTCTTCACGCGTCTCCTGACGCCCGAGCAGTACGGCGGCTATGCCCTCGCGCTGTCGGTGATGACCCTGGCGCACACCACGGTGTTTACCTGGGTGGAGGCGGCGCTGGCCCGCTTCCAGGCCCGCGCGGTCGAACGCGGCGAGGTCGCTGACCATCTGGCCAGCCTGCTGCGTGCGTTCGCGGTGCTCGCCTTTGTCTTTCCGGCCCTCGCCGCCGTGGCCGTCTGGCTGGCGCCGATCAGCCCGGCGTTGAAGATCGCTGTCGGCGTCGGACTGGCCGCAATTGTCTTCCGCAGCCTCATCCGCATTGTCCAGGAGCGCCGTCGCGCCGATGGCGAGGTGATGGCCGCCTCGGCGCTCGACATGGGCCAGACCGCCGGCGGCTTCGCCATCGGTGTTCTCGCGATCACCCTGGGCGCGGGCGCCGCCGGGCCGATGATCGGTCTGGGCGCGATTGCGGTTATCGGCCTGCTGTTCACCCTGGCGAAGGAACTGCGGCTGGCCCGCGGCGGCCATGTCCAGAAGGCGCGGCTGCAGGACTACGCCAGCTACGGCCTGCCGGTGGCCTTCTCCCTGATCCTGTCCCTGGTCATCTCGACAACCGACCGGTTCCTGCTGGCGATCTTCCTCGATGAGCAGGCGGTAGGTGTCTATCACGCGGGCTACTCGCTCGCGAACCGGACCCTGGACGTGGTGTTCGTCTGGCTCGGCATGGCCGGCGGCCCGGCGATGGTCTCGGCGCTCGAGCGCGGCGGTCGGGCGGCGCTGGCCGAGACCGCGCGCGAGCAGCTGTCCTTCATGGTCCTGCTGACGCTGCCCGCCGCGGTCGGCGTCGCCCTGGTCGCAGGGCCCCTCGCCCAGCTGATGATCGGCGAGGCCCTCTCGCAGGGCGCCGCGGACGTCACCCCCTGGGTCGCGTTCGGGGCCTTCTTCTCCGGCCTGACCACCTACTACTTCCACCAGGCCTTCACCCTGGGCCGGCGCACACACCTGCTGTTCGTGGCGATGATCATTCCGGCGGTGGCGAATCTGGTGCTGAACCTGATCCTCATTCCGCGCTTCGGCATCGCCGGTGCGATGTGGTCAACGGCCGCCAGCTATGGCCTCGGTGCAGTCAGTTCCTGGCTGCTCGGACGCAGGGCCATGCCCCTGCCTGTGCCGCTCGACGTTGTCTGGCGCGCGGCAGTCGCCTGCGCCGCTATGGCGCTCGTGGTCCTGCAGCTTCCGGCGGTCGGCGGCATTGTGGAGCTGGCGCTCAAGGCGATTGTCGGCGGTGTTGTCTATGGCGCGGTGATCCTGCTGCTCGACGGCGGCGGTCTGCGCAGCCGCGGCCTCGGCATCCTGCAGGGCCTGCGCGCGAGGGCGGCCACATGACCGCCCGGCCGACCGAGTGGATCACCGACAACGCGTCCTGGGCCGGCGCCGCGCCGCGCCTGTCCGTGCTGATACCGTTCATGCGTGACGACCCCACCCGCCTTCTCGCGGCCCTCGACCGGGAGGGCGAGGCAGTCGAGGTGATTGTGCTGGACGACGGCTCCGGCGATCCGGCGTTGGCGACGAGGGTCGGTGAGGCCGTCGAGGCCATGCGTTTGCCCGCGCGGTTCATCCGTCTCGCGGCCAACGAGGGCCGGTCCAGGGGACGAAACCGGCTGGCGCGCCAGGCCCGCGCCGACCGCTTCCTGTTCATCGACGCGGACATGCTGCCCGACAGCGACCATTTCCTCGCCGACTGGCTGGCGTTGATCGACCGCCGCGACCCGGCGGCGGCATTCGGCGGCTTCTCGCTGGACCAGACGCCGCGCACCCGCGAGAACGCCCTGCACCGCGCCATGGCCTTGCGCAGCGACTGCGTCAGCGCCACGGACCGCGCGCGCGATCCGGCCAAGCACATGTTCACGGCTAACCTGCTGGTCCGCCGCGACGTTTTCGACAGCGTAGGTTTCGACGAGCGCTTCACCGGCTGGGGCTGGGAAGACGTCGAATGGGCGATCCGCGTCGCGGACCTCTGGCCGATCGTCCATGCCGATATTCCGGCCAGCCATCTGGGCCTCGACACTGCGCCGACGATGGCGCGCAAGTACGAGCAGTCGGCCGCCAATTTCGCACGCGTCGTCGCCGACCACCGCGCCGTGGTTGAGAGCTACCCCAGCTATCGCGTCGCCCGGGTCCTGAAGCATGTACCGCTGCGGGGTCTGTGGCGGCCCATGATCAAGGCCTTTGCCCTGGCCGACGCCCTGCCCGTTGCGCCCCGCGCGTTCGCCCTGCGCCTCTATCGCGCCGCCCTCTACGCGGAGGCCGTTTGATGGAAGCCTACAGCGCCGACCGTTCCCTGAAGGGCAAGCTGCGCCGGCGCCTGGCCCTGCTGTCGGAGCGACGCAGGATCAATCTCAGGCTCGACCGGCCGATGATCACCTTCAGCTTCGACGACGCCCCCGCAACGGCCGCACGGGCCGGCGCGGACGTGCTCGAATTGCGCGGGATTCGAGGGACCTGGTACTTTTCAGCCGGGCTGGCAGGCCAGACCGGGCCGATGGGCGTCTACGCAGGGGCAGATGACGCGCGCCGCCTGGCGCGGGCCGGGCACGAGATCGCCTGCCACACCTTCACCCACCTCGATTGCGGCCAGGCCGCCGCGAGCGAGATCATCGCCGATGTCGAGCGCAACGCAGCCGCCCTGGCGGCCTGGGGCGCGGCGTCATCCGAGAGCTTCGCCTACCCCTATGGCGACGTCTCCACGCCCGCCAAACGCGTGCTGGGCCGCCGCTATCGAACCCTGCGCACGGTCCAGGCCGGTCTGGTCGAGGACGGCGCTGACGCCAACCAGCTGCCGTCGGTCGGCATCGAAGGTCCGGAGGGCGAGGCAACAGCCCTGCGCTGGCTGGACCGCGCCGCCGAGCGCAAGGCCTGGCTGATCCTCTACACTCACGACGTCGCCGACAGCCCCTCCCCCTGGGGCTGCACGCCCGAAGCGCTCGGTCACATCGCCGATGCAGCGAAGGCGCGGGGCTTTGATATCGTCACTGCCGCTGCGGGCGCACGGCGACTGGGACTTTAGCGCCGCAAGGGTCCGGTGACTTCCGCTGGAGCCGCGTGCAGACTGCAAGCCCGTCGGTGGGGGCAGGCAAGGCAATGACGACAGTCTTCGAGCGGATGGGTGTTCCGATCGATCTCGGCGAGCGCCGGTTCCTGCATCCGGGCCCGCGGCGCTGGCTGCGCGCCAGCGCCTGGATGGTCGTGCTGGTCGTTGTCACGGCCCTGATCGGATACGGCGTAGTCATCTTCGCCGAAAAGCTCCTGGATCCCTGGGGCGGCCCCGGGAAGCTGGTGGCCAGCGTCATCGGCGCGGCGGTCACCCTTGCGCTCTATGCGGCGTTGGTCCGGTTGGCGGAGGGCCGAAAGGCCGATGAGATCGCCCTGCATGCCGCCATTCCCGGCATTCTGGCCGGCTTGGCGATCGGCGCGGCGGTCTTCGCCACGGTGATGATCGTGCTTATTGGCTCAGGACTGTACGATTTCACCTGGCGTGGGCCGGCCTCCGCCTGGACGAGCGTCAGCCTGTCGGTGCAGTCCGGCGTCATCGAGGAGGTCATCGCTCGCGGCGTTCTGATGCGACTGACCTGGCGCGCCTTCGGCCCCTGGGCGGCCTTCATCGTCTCGGCGGCCGTGTTCGGCGGCGGCCACTTCGGCAACCCGAACGCGTCGGCCTGGGCGGCGGTCTGCATCGCGGTCGAGGCGGGGCTGCTGCTCTGCGCCTTCTACGCCCTGACCGGCAGGCTTTGGGTGTCCATCGGCCTGCACGCGGGCTGGAACTTCACCCAGGGGTATCTGTTCGGCGCGGCTGTCTCGGGCACTGACTTCGGCGGGGCGCTCGCAACCAGTACGGCCCGGGCCGGTCTGCCCGCCTGGCTGACGGGCGGCGCCTTTGGCCCGGAGGCCTCGCTGCCGGCGCTGGTGATCTGCACTTCGGTCGGACTGGTGACGACCTGGATGGCCTGGAAGGCCGGCCGCTTCGCGAAGGCTACTCCCGTCCAGGCCAGGACAGCTTGACGGCAAGCGCCACGAAGATCGACCAGCGGATGTCGTGGTAGGTCACCGCGACGCTCTCGGTCAGCGTCAGCAGCGAGAAGATCACCAGGAACGGCAGGGCCAGATAGGCGCCCGGCCGGCCGAAGACAGAGGCGATCGCCGCCCCCATCGTCTGGAGATAGAACAGGCCCCAGGCGATCACGCCGGCGATGCCAAGACCCAGCCATTGCTCAATCCAGGCATTGTGGGCGTGGCTGGCCTTGAAGCCGGCCTCCTTGGTGATCCAGGCCAACGGCCCCCAGCCGCTCTTGTCGTCCCAGACAGCCGCATAGCCGTAGCCTGTCCAGGGCCGCAGCTCCGCCTGCCGCAGCGCGGCGTCCCAGATCTTCGTCCGGCCGGTCAGGGTGGCGTCCTTGCCGAGCAGTTCGAGAAAGACATCCGAGGCAAACAGCAGGAAGGCCGCCATCAACAGCGCGCCGAGCACCGCTGCCCAGGTCGCCGCAACACCCGACACCGGGCCCCGCCGCGCCACCCAGACGAAGCCCACTGCGCCAGCGCCGAGGATCAGGGACACCAGCGATGTCTTCGAGGTCGACAGCAGCACGAGCGCCAGGGCGAGTCCGGCGAATATCCACCACAGAACCCGTCGGCGCGGCGCGAGCAGGGCCGCGGCGGCGAAGATGGTGAAGGCGGTGGCCATGTTGCCGCCCAGGGCGTTCTTCTCGACCCATAGTCCCCGCCACGCGCCCGGGAACAGCTCGGTCATGATGCCGTTGTTCGGCGGCAGCACCGCCCAGAGGATCGAGCCGACCACCAGCACGGCATTGGCTGTCGCCAGCACCTCGGCCATGGTCGCCCAGCGGAAGCGCGTGGCCAGCACCACGCCGCACAGGGTGGTGGCGAAAACGGCGACGATCCGTCGAACGGTCTGGTCCGGCGCGATCGACCACAGCGTCGACAGGGCGACGATCGCGAGCAACAACAGCAGGAAGGGTTGGCGGATCAGCGCCGCCAGCGTGTCTCCCGGCGCCATCGCCAGCAGGACAATGCCCGCAGCATAGGCCGGAAGGTAGGCGTTCCGGATCATCCCCGAACTCGCCTCGTCGAGCTTCGTTCCAAAGATCGGCGCGATCCAGCCCTGGCTGTAGATCAGGATGAAGAAGACCGCGAGGCCGAACGCCAGCCAGTCCCATACGTCGGTCCGTTCCGCCTCGCGGGCGGGCCAGGCATCGACGGACAGGGTCACCGCAGGAAGGCTCGCATGAAGCCCGGCGTCTCGACCTGGGTGCGGTTGAAGAACACCCCCGCGACGCGCCCGCCGGCCCCCTGCATCGCATCCCGCAATCGTGCAGGAGCCTGCACATCCGGCTGGTCGGCGGCGACGACCAGCACCGACTGGTCCATGAATGGCGCGACGGTCAGGGCGGACTGGGACCGGTCGGCCGACGGGCAATCGACGACCACCAGGTCGGCGTGGCGCTTCAGCGCATTCCAGTAGTCGGCGTTTGGCAGGACGTGGACATTCTGGCTGCCCTTGAGCACGTCGGCGCGAAAGCGGGTGACCCACCATTTGTGCTGGCCGACGGCGTGCGCAACGAGAAACCGGGAGTCGGGCGCGGCGGAGCCGTCAGGCATGAGGGTCGGCGGCTGAACCGTAAAGAAGGTTGCGCCGTCGGCCGGGGTCGCCGCGACAGCCTTGCCCAGATCGCCGTACATCTCCGGTGCGCCCGCGATGGCTGCGTGTTGAGGTGAAGTGAACAGGTCGAGATCAACGAGCCAGACACTGCGTCCGGCGCGGCTGGCGGCATAGGCGGCGAACTCGCGGGCGACGGTCGATGTCCCCTCCCCGCGACGCGCAGCGACGAACTGGACAGCGCGCGCGCGTCCAGGCGACGTCCCGCCCAGTGACGCCCACAACTCCGCCATCTCGGCGCTCAAATCCACCATCGCTCGAATCGCCGCGCGCCCAATCCTCGCAAGGTAGACTATTGCGCGCCCACAAGGGACCTACCCCGCCTTGAGCGGCGCTGTTCCCAGGACAGGAAGATCGAGGGTGCGCTGGGCCGAGGCGCGGGTCGGCAGGCCCGGGCGCAGGAACATGCGCAGCAGGCCCGCGCACAGAGCCGAGAAGGCCCCGAACAGGAAGGCCAGCGCCACCACCGCCTTGCGCAGGCTCTTGCCCTGGGTCGTTGGCGTCGCCCGGTCGACGATACGGATGTTGTCGTTGGTTTCCGAGGCGATCTGCCGCGCGGCCTGGTCCTGCCGCTGGCGCACGGTGAAGTCGCGCACGCTACTCTGCAGGACATCGCGGTCCATGCTCAGCGCCTGGAACTGCGGCTCCAGCGCCGCCAGCCGCTGGAGCTGGTCGGTCGCCTTGGTCGATTGCGCTGCATACGCCGTCAGTGACTGCTGCAGGGCGGCGATCTCGGCCGCGGTCTGGATGCGCTCGGTCTGCAGGGTCTGGTGCACGGGATTGACCCCGATGCGGCGCGCGCCATCGGTCGCCGTACGTCCCGACGAGACGCCGGCCTCGAGCTGGGCGATCTGCGCCTCGATGTCACGCACCGGGTCGGCGTCCGGCCGGTAGCGCGACAGCAGCTCTTCGCGCTGCAGCCGCAGGGCCGCCAGCCGGCTTGTCGCCGTGGCGTCGATGTCGCGGTAAAGTCCGATCTCGGGCGCGACCTGCCCAAGCTGCGCGTCGAGAGTCGCCAGCCGCGCCTGGCGGTCCTGCAGCGTCACCTCGGCGGCATAGCGCTGGGCCTCGATCTGGCCGATCAGCTGGGTGGCGGCGGTCTTCTGCGCGGCGAAGTCGCCGATGTCGTTGGTCGTCAGGAAATCCTGATAGGCCGCATCAGCCTGATCCAGCTGATCCTCGAACATCACTCGCTGACGCTCGAACACCGGCGAAGTCGGATTGATCAGCACCGACCGGCGATAGATCAGGTACTCCTCAAGGAGGGTGTTCACGATCCGCGCGGCCATGACCGGGTCGTCATGCTCGAAGGAGACCCGGACGACAGGGTTGTCCGGAGCTGAGCCGACGGTGAGCTTCTTGCCCATCGACTCGATCGCCTTGGACATCAGCAGCATCTTGTCCGCTGGCGCCGCCGCCGCGTACTTCGCGGCCAGGTCGGGATAGACCACGCCCAGCCCGATCCGGCGCAACACCCGCTCGCGCAGTTGTCCGCTCTGCAGGATTTCGACCTCGGACTGCACCAGGCTGTCGGTGTCGGGCACCGCGCCTCGCCCGGCGTCGCCGGCGCGCGGCTCGTAGACATACTCCTGCCCCAGCTGGATCAGGATGCTGGAGCTGGCCGCGTAGCTCTTTTTCAGGGTGACCGCGAAGCCTAGACCCAGAACGAAGATCAGCAGGAATACCGCGATCATCAGCCAGCGTTCGCGCCACAGCAGGGTAATGAAATCACTCGGCGCATAGCGCGCACGGCCGGCCCAGTCGGCGCGCGCCGGCTGGTCGTGCGGTACGGTCCTCCATGCGCTCTGGGTGCTCATGCGATTCTGGGTCTTTCTGGCCTTGAGCCAGACCCTCGCCGGAGCGCGATTAACACTCCGTTACCCATTCTCGTTAACGTTCGGGCCATGCGCAAAGCCGCCCCGTTCCGCACCGCCCTCTTGCTGACCGCCGCCCTGGCCGTCAGCACGCCGGCGCAGGCGTGGTGGCCGTTCGGCGACGGGCGTCGCAGCCCCCCTCGCCCCGCCGCGCCACGGACCGAAAGCGCACCGCGCGAACCCTTCCCGGACATCAGCTACGCCGACTGGAGCAACCAGGAGCCGGACTACCGGCTGTATCCGGGCGACCAGATCGACATCACAATTGCCTCGGCGCCGGAACTCTCGAAGGCGGGGATCATCATCCAGCCGGACGGTCGCGTCACCATGCCGCTGATTGCGCCGGTGATGGCGGCGGACCGCACCGTGCCGGAACTGGAGGCGATGCTCTCGCGCGCCTACGCCAGCCAGCTGCTGCGGCCTCAGGTCTCGGTGACGATGAAGGTGGCGACACCGCTGAAGGTGTTCGTCGGCGGCGAGGTCGGCACGCCGGGCGTCTATGACATGGCCGGCGACATCAACAGCCTCCAGGCGGTGATCCAGGCCGGAGGCTTCAAGGTCAGCGCCAAGACCGACCGGGTGGTGATCATCAGGCGCGGCCCGGGTGGTCGGGCGATGATGCGGACGGTGAACCTGCAGGGCGCGATGAAGACGCCGGCCGGCGCGGACTTCGTGCCGCTACGCCGGTTCGACATCGTCTATGTGCCGAGGTCCAATATCGCCGAGGCCGGACTGTTCATGCAGCAGTGGTTCCGCGACGTATCGCCGATCCAGGGCTTCAGCTACGCGCTGAACGGCCAGACACAGTAGGGCCGGTCAGCCCGCCGCCAGCCACTGGCGCGCCTGACGCTGGGCGTCGGCGACCTCGGCAGGATCCATCTCGGCGCTCAGTTCCTTGCGGTAGATCTTGGCTTCCACCGATCCGCGCATGGCCGCGAGATTGAACAGCATGTGGGCCGACACATAGTCGAGCGGCGCGCCGCCCTGACCGGTCGAATACAGCAGGCCCATGCGGAACAGCTCGTCGCCCGATGAATCAGGGCCCGGCAGCGGCATGGTCGCGGGAGCTTCGATTTCGACGCTCGCAAGCATGGTCTTCTTCCCTTCAAAACCCTCTCCGGACCGTTCTGTCCGAAGCCGATGACCACAGAAGAATACCTCGCGGCTGAACATAGGGTTAACCGCGCAAATCCTTTGTATTCAAGGGTGAATACAGGATTTGTTCACCCGCGTTACTGGCCGTAAAGCTCCGTCGCCAGCGGGTTAAGAAGCCCTCTGCGAACCCTTAACAGGCGTGCGCCGAATTTCCTTCCTGACCGGGTCGTTCAGGTGGGGTTCAGGCCGGGTGATTCACCCTTGGGGCCAGTCGAGGGACCCAACGCGGCCGCCGGTCGCATCGAGATTACAAGGAGGCTTTTCCATGAAGCGTCTGTTTCTGACCATCGCCGCGGTGGCGTCGGTCGCCGGCCCCCTGGCCCTTGCTGCGACCGATGCGGCCGCTGATGACCGCGGGCGCTACGACCGTCGTGATGATCGCCGTGACGACCGCTGGGACCGTCGTGACGAACGGCGGGATGACCGCTGGGACCGCCGGGACGACCGCCGCGACGGCCGGTTTGATCGCCGTGACGACCGCTATGATCGCCGGGATGACCGGCGCGACCGGCGCTGGGACAGCCGCTCCCGCTGGGATCGCGGCTATCACAACGGCTACTACTACAACAACCGCTGGTACTACGGCCCGCCGCCGGCCGCCTATTACGGCCGTCCGGGCTATGCGCCGGGCTACACCGCCTGGCGTCGCGGCGCCTACCTGCCGCCCAGCTACCGGGACCGCGGCTACGTGGTCTACGACTACGACCGCTATCGCCTGCGCCCGCCCCCGCGCGGCTACTACTGGTACCGCTCGGGCGACGACTACCTGCTGGCCGCCGTGGCCACGGGCCTGATCCTCGACGTGATCATCAACCACTAGGTTTGGCCGCGCCCGGAATGAACGCCGCCCCGAAGAGCGATCTTCGGGGCGGTTTTCGTTCGGGTTAGAGAATCCAGCCGCCGTCGGTATCGCCGCCGCCGGTGTAGAGGTTGGTGGTCGTGGCGGTGATGTTGCCGTTGATCTCGATCAGCAGATCGGCCTTGCCGTCGCCATCGACGTCGAGTTGCAGCAGGGTCTTGCCGCCGGACGCCTTCACCGTCGCCTGGCCGGCGACGTTGGTGAACCTGGTGACGAAGGTGAAGGCCTGGTCGTCGGCCAGGATTGCGTTGGCGTCGATGGCAGAGAGGTCGATCCGGTCGTTGGCGACGAAGCTGAGGTCGAGGATCTGGTCCTTGTCTGCGGCGAGACCGAAGCCGGGGCCCGTGCGGCGGATGTCGGCGTCGGAGAATACGAAGGCGTCGGCGCCGCTCCCTCCGGTCAGCCGGTCCTGGCCCGCCCCACCTGAAAGCGTGTCGTTGTCCGATCCGCCGTCGAGCGTGTCGTTACCGGCCTCGCCAAGGAGTCTATCTTTGCCCCCCAGGCCGTAGAGGATATCTCCACTGCCGCCGCCGCTGAGCGTGTTGACTCCACTGTTGCCGGTCAGGGTGTTGGCCAGGGAGTTGCCGGTCCCGTCGAGGTCGCCGGAGCCCGTCAAGGTCAGGTTCTCGACGTTGGCGGTCAGGCCGTAGCTGATCGAGGCCTGCACACCGTCGGCTCCTTCGCCCACCAGTTCGGTCACCGTGTCGCCCGCGTCGTCGACGACATAGCTGTCGTGGCCGGTCCCGCCGGTCATCACGTCCGCACCCGTCCCGCCGTCCAGCGCATCGTTGTGGGCACCGCCGTTGAGGATGTCGGCACCCGCCCCGCCGTTCAGGGTGTCATTCTGGGTATCGCCGTTCAGCGTGTCGTTGTCATCGCCGCCGCTCAGTACGTCGTTGCCGCCGCCGCCGTTGAGCGTGTCGTTGCCCGCGAGACCGCTGATCGTGTTGGCGAGGCTGTTGCCGGTGATCACGTTGGCCAGGGCGTTGCCGGTCCCGGTCCAGCTCCCGCCGTTGCCGAGCGTCAGGTTCTCGATGGCGGACCCGAGGGTCCAGTTGATCCGGCTGTGCACCAGATCGATGCCGTCGCCGGCGGTCTCGTCTGTCGTGTCGCCGGCGTCGTCAACGACGTAAGTGTCGTTGCCGGCCCCGCCAGACATGGCGTCGGCGCCCAGGCCGCCCCGGAGGTAGTCGTCCCCCTCGCCGCCATCGATGATGTCATCGCCTGCGCCACCATCAATGGTGTCGTTGCCGGCCCCGGCAACGACCGTGTCGGCCCCGGACTGGGCGCTGATCGTGTCCGCGCCGCCCGTGCCGGTAAGAGTGTCATCGCCCGCTGAAGGCGTGGTTGAAGCCGGTACGTCCTCGATCGGCAGGATCATGCTGGTCGAGGCCGTGCCGCCCGCGCCGTCATTGGCCGCCAAGGTGATCGTCGCCGAGGCCGGTGGGGTGTTGGTCTCCGCCAGGAAGCTGACCGTGCTGGTCGGATCGGTGTTGAGCAGGGCCGCGATCTGGGCCGCCGTGCCGCTGATCGTCACGCTGCCTGTGCCCGAGCCGCCCACCGCCACGCCGCTGGTTCCGGCGGCGACGGTCAGCCTGCCATAGGTGGTCGACAGGATGACGGTCAGGGTGTTGCCGGCTTCCGGGTCGCTGATCGAGAAGCCGGTGTTCTTCAGGTTGAGCGCGACCTGCTCGACGGCCTGGGGGCCGACGCCGACCGGGGTGAAGCTGACCACCGGAACATCGTTCACCGCGGTGATATCGATGTTGACCGTGCCGAGGCTCACATTACCGGAGCCGTTACCGTCATTGGCGTTGACGGTCAGGGTGGCGGCATTGTTGCCGTTGGCGTTCAGGGCGCCGGTGTACTGGATGATGGACGCCGTGTTCAGCCAGGCGTCGATGTTCGCGACCGTGCCCGTCAGGACCAGGGTGCCGGTGCCGGTGCCGGAGACGGTGACACTGCCGCCGCTGGAGGCGGCCATGGTACCGGCCGAGGCGGCCAGGGTGACGGTGATGGAGCCCGCCGAGTCCACATCGGCAAGGGACACCGCCGACAGGTTCAGGTTGGAGGCGACGTCTTCGGTAACGGTCACGTCGGTCGGCAGGCCAGTGGCGGTGGGGGCGTCGTTCTGGGCCGTGACATTGACCGTGAACGACACGCCGTGCGTCGCGCTGTTGCGATAGAAGAACAGATTGGTTGAGCCGCCTGCGAGATCAACGTCACCGTCCGAGTCAACGTCCGCCAGGGTCGGGATGGTGTATTGACCCTCGGAAAAGCCGTTCACGGGACTGGCCCCGCCGGTAACCAGAGCAAACGATGGCGAGGTGCTGTTGCCGTTGTTTCGATAGTAGGAGAGCTGTCCAACCTCGTTGCCGATCACGGCGTCCTGATCACCGTCGCTGTCGAGATCGGCGAAAGCCGGCGCGGCATAGTCTCCAAAGTCGATGGTATTGAATGGGTTGGCGCCGCCGGCCTGCAAAGAGAAGCTCGCCGAGGCGCCGTTGCCGACGTTTCGGTAGTACATCAGCGTGCCGTCCTGACGGCCCACGAACAGGTCCTTGTCCCCGTCGGCATCCATGTCAACGAGGACTGGCGCGCCGTATCGCCCGATGACGGCGAGCGTCATGGCGCCGAACGGGCCTGATCCAGGCGCCACCAGCGTGAAGGCCGGCGCCGAAACGGACCCTGTGTTGCGGTAGTAGGCGATACCCCCGTCTTCCGAACCCGTGACCAGATCGACCCTGCCGTCCGCATTCATATCGGCGAGCGCGGGCACGGCGTAAGCGTCGGCGCTGGCGATCACGATGCCGGCCTGAAGGGTAAAGACCGGAGCGCCGGCGCTGCCGGTGTTCAGGTAGGCGGTGAGCGTGCCCGTGGGGTCGCCCCTGATCATGTCGGCAAGCCCGTCGCCATTCAGATCGGCGAAGGCCAGGGCGGACTCCGGGAAGGAGCCGGAGGGCAACGGGCTGGCGTCCGCGACCCGGGCCAGGCTGGTCGCGCCGAGGATGTCATGGCCCGCAGCGTCGAAGACATTCAGCGTGAATGTTCGGCTCGACGTCGGCGCGTTGCTGCTGTTGGCATAGGTCAGGTTCTGGACCAGAGCGTCGATCGCCGCTGCGGTCGCACTGCCGTTGAAGGTCACTGTGAAGGTCGATCCGCCGCCGCCCGTCACGGTCCCGATGGTGACGCCTGCCGCGCCGCCGGCGCCGTCGGCGTCGTAGATGACCGACGCGCCGGACAGGCTGATGGTCACACCGCTGAGGATCGACACCGTGTCCTGGGCCAGCAGGCCGCTGACCACCAGCCTGCCGCCGTTGAAGTCGTTGTCGGCGTCGGTGAAGCTCACATCGTTGTCGATCACCTGTGGCGTTGCGTTGACGGTGTTCTCGACGACGGTGACGGTCGTCGTCAGACCGGTCAGTGCGGGCGAAGCCATGGTCTGGATCCCCAAAACGAGCGACCTGGACGCGCCGGAGCGCGATCACTCAAATGTTTCTGCGCGTCCGGAAAAGCCCGACGGGGTGATCCAGCGCGTCCGCGTGAGGCTGAGCGGCGCCCCGACCCCCGGCAATGCTCGCGCCGCTCAGGATGGGGCGCCCCGGGTTCGCGGTTGTTCCGTTTGCAGCGCATCGCGCTTTCACGGGGAACGAAACGACATGCAGTTTCCGCCATAGAACCCTGTTTTTTATTCTTTTTTCCGCAGGACTCCGCTTCGTCTTCAGCGACCTCCAGGCCACCGGATCATCCGCCGCGCGTCCGCTCGGAATGAGGCGCCCCCGCGGGACAGGCCGACGCGGCCGTCAGATCGCGCGGCAGCGGCCGACGAGAAAGCCCGCCCCGCGCCATCGCCTATCGCGCCGTCGGCCCATTCCGGGTCATTGCGGGCCACCCCCGCGACTGATCCAGTCCCTCGCCGATGACCGAACCCGCCGCCGATCCGCCCATCCGTCTCATTGGCCGCAAGATGGGTCAGGCCCTTTTCGACTCCGCGATGGACTGGAAGCGGGTGTTTGGCGGCAACATCAACCACACATCTGTCGCCCTGGCGGTCTGGCTGGCCAATACCGAGTACAGCCTCAAGGACCCCGCGCTGCTACGCGGCAGCCGCCACGACGGCCTGACGTTTGACCAGCTGAAGCCGATCATTGCGTCCCATGTGGCGACCGCATCCGATTTCGACGACGAGACGGCCCGGCGCTACCTGACGCACCTCATCGAGACCGGACTCCTGATCCGGTCGGATGAAGGTTATGCTCTTTCGCCAGCCTTCATGGGGAGCGCGGATTACGGTCGGCTGATCGACTTGTCGACACGGCGGGTCCTGGACCTGTTTTCGTACCTCAACCAGTTCGAAGCCGTCCGGGTTCACCTGCGATCCCTGAGCAGCGAGTACGACATCTCCGTGATCGACAACCTCGATCTGAGGCTGACCGAGAACCGGTACATCGTGCATCTGCACTTCATGCGGCTGATCTCGAAGTTCTCGATCGAACGGTACTTCGTTCTCGATGACTCCAAGCTGCTGGCGATGATCGGCTTTGGACTGTTTGTCGAGAATGTCAGGGTTTGCACCGCTGACCCGGTGATGGCGCTGCAGTACGGTGCCTATGAGCCCCCACTTCCAGCGTCCTTGAAGACGCCGGTCTCGATGCGGCGCCTGGCCATCGCGCTCGACACACCGCAGGAAACCATCCGCCGAAATGTCCTTCAGCTCGAACAGTCGGGCTTCATCGTCAACACCGGCAAGGGTTATCTGGTCCCGGGTGAGAACCTCATGCTGTATGAAACCATGGTCTCCCAATCAGCCGCCATCGCCCGGCTTGGCGCGGACATCACCCATGCCCTGGCTGACCTCGACGCCATGATCTGATCTACAGCCCCAGCTTCGCCTTCAGGATCGCGTTGACGGCGGCCGGGTTGGCCTTGCCGCCGGTCTCCTTCATCACCTGGCCGACGAACCAGCCGATGGCCTGGGGCTTGTCCTTCACCGCCTCGGCCTTGTCGGGGTTGGCCGCGATCAGGGCGTCGACCGCCGCCTCGATGGCGCCGGTGTCGGTGATCTGGACCAGGCCGTGTTTCTCGACGATGGCCGCCGGAGCGCCCTCGCCGGCCCACATGTGTTCGAACACCGTCCGGGCGATCTTGCCCGAGATGGTGCCGTCCTCAATCAGGGCAACGAGGGCGGCGATGTCGGCCGCCGCGATCGGCGAGTCCTTGATCTCCAGCCCGTCCTTGCCAAGCCGGCCCAGCAGGTCGTTCAGCACCCAGTTGGCCGTCAGCTTGGCGTCGCGACCGCTGGCGGCCTCCTCGAAGTAGGCCGCCACATCGCCGTCCGACGTCAGCACCGTGGCGTCATAGGCCGACAGGCCATAGGCGCTCATCAACCGCGCCTTCTTGGCGTCCGGCAGCTCGGGCAGCGAGGCCTCGATGGCCTTCACCCAGGCCGCGTCCAGCACCAGCGGCAGCAGGTCCGGATCGGGGAAGTAGCGGTAGTCGTGCGCCTCTTCCTTGGACCGCATGGAGCGGGTCTCGTTCTTCGTCGGGTCGTACAGGCGCGTCTCCTGATCGACCACGCCGCCGTCCTCGAGGATCTCGATCTGGCGACGGGCCTCGTGATTGATGGCCTGCTGGATGAAGCGGTAGGAGTTGACGTTCTTGATCTCACAGCGCGTGCCCAGGTGCTTGAAATCACCGTCAGCGCGGAATTTCGCGTACTGGCCGACGCGGCAGACCGAGACGTTGACGTCCGCGCGCAGGTTGCCCTTCTCCATGTCGCCGTCGCAGGTGCCGAGTGTGATCAGGATCGCGCGCAGTTTCTTCACATAGGCGGCCGCGTCTTCCGGCGAGCGCATGTCCGGCTTGCTGACGATCTCCATAAGCGCCGTGCCGGACCGGTTCAGGTCGACGTAGGTCTCGGACGGCGACAGGTCATGGATCGACTTGCCGGCGTCCTGTTCGAGGTGCAGCCGCTCGATGCGCACGTCGAAGCTGGAGCCGTCGTCGCGATCCACATGAACCACACCCTCGCCGACGATCGGCGATTTGAACTGGCTGATCTGATAGCCCTGCGGCAGGTCCGGGTAGAAGTAGTTCTTCCGGTCGAAGGTGCTCTTCAGATTGATCTGCGCCTTGAGGCCGAGGCCCGTGCGGACGGCCTGTTCGACGCAGTATTTGTTCAGCACGGGCAGCATGCCGGGCATGGCCGCGTCGACGAGGCTGACCTGCTCGTTGGGACCCGCGCCGAAGCCGACGGCCGCGCCGCTGAACAGCTTGGAGTTGCTGGCGACCTGGGCGTGGACCTCCAGGCCCAGAACGATTTCCCAGTCGCCGGTGCGACCCTTGAGGATTGTGGGTTCAGTCATCGCTACCACCACTTCTCCGCCTTGCCCCGGAAGGCGGCGGCCTTTTCCAGCGCGCCGGCGACCGAGAACACCGTGCCTTCGTCCAGCACCTTGCCGATGACCTGCAGCCCGAGCGGCAGGCCGCCGGCGTCGAGGCCGGCCGGCACGCTGATCGACGGCAGGCCGGCCAGGTTGGTCGTCACCGTGAAGACGTCGTTCAGATACATGGCGATCGGATCGGCATTGCGCTCGCCGAGGGCAAAAGCCGCCGACGGGGCCGTCGGGGTCAGCAGCACGTCGCAGGTCTGCCAGGCCTGGTCGAAGTCGTCGGCGATGCGCCGGCGAACCTTCTGGGCCTTCAGATAATAGGCGTCGTAGTAGCCGGCGCTGAGCACATAGGTGCCGATCAGGATGCGGCGCTTGACCTCGTCGCCGAAGCCCTCGGCGCGGCTGTTCTCATAGACCTCGGTCAGGCTCTTGCCCTCGCCGCGATGGCCGAAGCGCATGCCGTCGTAGCGGGCCAGGTTCGACGAGGCCTCGGCCGGGGCGACGATGTAGTAGGCCGGCAGGGCGTATTTTGTGTGCGGCAGCGAGACCTCGACGATCTCCGCCCCGGCGTCCTTCAGCCAGTCGATGCCGTCCTGCCAGAGCTTCTCGATCTCGGCCGGCATGCCGTCGACGCGATACTCCTTCGGCACCCCGACGCGCAGGCCCTTGACCGACTTGCCCACGAACGGAGCGTAGTCGGGGATCTCGACGTTCAGGCTGGTGGAGTCCTTGGGGTCATGGCCGGCCATGCTGCCCAGCAGGATGGCCGCATCCTCGACGGTCTTGGCGATCGGCCCGGCCTGGTCCAGCGAGCTGGCGAAGGCGACGATGCCCCAGCGCGAGCACAGGCCGTAGGTCGGCTTGATCCCGACGGTGCCGGTGAAGGCCGCCGGCTGGCGGATCGAGCCGCCCGTGTCGGTCGCCGTGGCGCCCAGGCAGATGTCGGCCGCAACCGCCGCCGCCGAACCGCCGGACGAACCGCCAGGGGTCAGGGCGCGGTTGCCGCCCGCGGCGGACTTCCACGGGTTGATGACGTTGCCGAAGGCGCTGGTCTCGTTCGACGAGCCCATGGCGAATTCGTCGAGGTTCAGCTTGCCGAGCATCACCGCGCCGTCACCGAACAGATTGGCCGTGACGGTCGACTCGTACTGCGGAACAAAGTTGCCGAGGATCTTCGAGGCGGCCGTCGAGCGGACGCCTTCGGTGCAGAACAGATCCTTGATGCCCAGCGGCGCGCCTTCCAGAGGCCCGGCCTCGCCCCTGGCGATGCGGGCGTCGGAGGCGGCGGCCATGTCGAGCGCCTTGTCCGGCGTCTCCAGGATGAAGGCGTTCAGTGGCCGCGCGGCTTCCACAGCCGCGATGTGCGCCTTGGTGATTTCGGTCGCGGAGAACGACTTGCTCTTCAGGCCTTCGAGGGCGGCCTTGAGCGTGAGGGCGGTAAGCTCAGACATGCTATTCGACCACCTTCGGCACCACGAAGAACCCGTCGACAGACTTGGGCGCATTGGCCAGCACCCGCGCGGCGTCGCCGCCATCGGTGACCACGTCCTCGCGCAGCGGCGCGGCCATGGCGACGGCCGAGGTCATCGGCTCGATCCCGTCCGTGTCGACCTCGTTCAGTTGCTCGATCCACGCGAGGATGCCGTTGAGCTCGGAGGCCAGCGACTCCAGTCGCGCCTCCGGTTCAGCAATGCGGGCGAGCCGGGCGACCTTGCGGACGGTCGCGGCGTCGATGGCCATCGTGGCCTCCTTTGTTTCGAACGTGCGGGTTAGCCGCCACCGCACACAAAAAGCAAGCCATTCGGCCCCATCAGGCTGATTGCGGAAGCCCAATGTCCCAACACTGTCATCCCGGAAGCCGCGCAGCGGCTATCCGGGAGCCAGATTGAATCCAGGCAGAATCTGGGTCCCGGATCGGCTCCGCCGTCCGCGATGACAGTAGGTGGGCAGCCGCGAAGTCGGTAATAGAGGGCGCATGCCCATCCTCGACATCCTCGCCCTGCCCGCCGCCCTCCCCGCCTATGCGCCGGTCGTGGGACTGGACCCCGGCGAGAAGACCATCGGGGTGGCGGTCTCGGACGTCACCCGCACAGTGGCGAGCCCGCTCGACCTGATCCACCGCACCAAATTCACCGACGACGCCAACCAGCTGTTCAAGCTGATGGAGAGCCGCGGGGCGATGGGTATCGTTATCGGCCTGCCGGTCAACATGGACGGCACCGAGGGCGTCCGCTGCCAGTCCAATCGGGCCCTGGCGCGCAACCTGCTGCGGCTGAAGGACATCCCGATCGCCTTCTGGGACGAGCGGCTGTCGACGGCCGCCGTGACCCGGGTGCTGATCGAGGAGCACGACGTCAACCGCAAGCGCCGCGCCGAGGTCATCGACAAGATGGCGGCCGCCTGGATCCTCCAGGGGGCGCTGGAGCGATTGCGGAACGCCCAATAACACTCCTCTCCCGGAGGGAGAGGGGGACCATGCGGAGCATGGTGGAGAGGGAGGCGCCGGTGGAAAACGCCGGCCCACCGACGGTTCAGGCCTCCAACACCGGATCGTCCCTCTCCGACCCGGCTCCGCCGGGCCACCTCTCCCTCCGGGAGAGGAAGTTGGCTCAAGCCACCCGCACCATCCGCTTCCCGACATTCTCCCCTGCCAGCAGCCCCACGAGCGCACCGGGCAAACTCTCCAGCCCCTCCAGCACATCCTCGCGGACCTTCAGCGATCCATCCGCCACCCAGCCCTGCAGGTCCTTAAGCGCCTGGGCGTCGTTCGCCGCGAAGTCGCTGACGATGAAGCCGCGCATGGTCAGGCGCTTGGTGACGATCAGGCCGGGGACGCCGCGCGGGCCATGCGGCGGGGCCGCGCCGTCGTACTGCGAAACCGCGCCGCAACAGGCGATGCGGCCGTGGGTGTTCATGTTGAACAGGGCCGCTTCGAGAATGTCGCCGCCAGTGTTGTCGAAATAGACGTCGACCCCGTTCGGCGCCGCCGCGCGCAGGGCCTTGCGGACATTCTCGGCCTTGTAGTCGATCACCGCGTCGAACCCGAGCTCGTCGACCAGCAGCTGGCCCTTGGCCTTGCCGCCGGCGATGCCGATCACCCGGCAGCCCTTGATCTTCGCGATCTGCCCGACGATCGAGCCCACCGACCCGGCAGCGGCCGAGACCACCACCGTCTCCCCGGCCTTGGGCGCGCCGCACTCCAGCAGCCCGTGATAGGCGGTCAGCCCGGCCACGCCATAGACGCTCAGCAGATGGGTGAGCGGCTCCATGCGCGGGATTTTCGCCAGATGTTTCGCCGGCAGCACGGCGTATTCCTGCCAGCCAGTGTCGGCGAAGACGAGGTCGCCAGGCGCCAGATGGGCGACGTTTGAGGCCACCACCTCCGCCAGGGCCCCGCCGGCCATGACGTCGCCCGCTTCGATGGCCGCGCGATAGGTCGCGCCCTGCATCCAGGCGCGGTTGGCGGCGTCCAGGCTGACATAGAGGATCTTCAGCAGCACCTGGCCGTCGCCCGGCGTCCCGGCTTCGGTGGTGTTGAGCCGGAAATGCTGCGGACCGAGATGGTCGCCCCCTGGCAGCTGCGCGAGGACGATCTGGCGATTGGCGGTCATGGCGGCGTTTCCTCTGTTCGTTGATCGCACTCAACATGAGCCGGGCGGCGTTGTCATGCGTCGACAGCGCCCGCCTCGCCCGCTACCCAACACCGCCATGAGCGCCATTCTCCTCGGGGTCCTGCCCGTCTTCGCCATGATCGCCCTGGGCTGGGGCCTGAAGGCGTCGAAGTTCATCCCCGAGGTCAGCTGGCCACCGATCGAGCGGCTGACCTATTTCGTCTTCTATCCGGGCTTCCTGATGCCGGCAGTGTGGAAGGCCGACTTCGGCAGTCTGTCGGCAGGTCCGCTCGCCATCGGAACAGTCGGCGGCATGGCGACGGTCGCGCTGGTCGCCCTGCTCGCCAAGCCGCTGATCCGCATTCCCGATCCGGCTTACACGAGCGTGTTCCAGGGCTGCCTGCGCTGGAACACCTTCGTCTTCCTGCCGCTGGCGGCGCTGGTGTTCGGCAGGGAGGGCGCGGGCCTCGGCGCGATGATCATGGGCGCCCTGATTCCGGCCATCAACGTCATCTGCGTGCTGGTCATGAGCAAATGGGGCGAGGGCCAGGGCGGCGGGTTGCGCACGGCCTTGCGCGGACTGGCCCAGAACCCTGTGTTGTGGGGCTGCGCGGTCGGGGCGCTGTTCAACGTGCTGAAAGTCCCGCAGTGGCCTGTGCTGATGAGCACCATCGACCTGCTGTCCACCGCCGCCCTGACCATGGGCCTGGTGGTGGCCGGGGCCGGCCTGAGCTTCGCCTACGTCCACAGCCGCCGCTGGCTGATCGCCTCGGTCAGCGCGGTGAAGCTGCTGGTGCTGCCAGTGCTGATGTGGGGCCTCTGTCGACTTGCCGGGGGCGACGAGACCGCCCAGGGCGTGGCCCTGCTGGTCGGTTCAGCGCCCGGCGCCGCCGCATCCTACGTGCTGGCCCGCCAGATGGGCGGTGACGCCCCCCTGATGGCCGGCATCGTCGCCTTCACCACCGCCGCCAGCCTGGTGACCATCCCGCTGCTGCTGATGGTGTTCCACGTCAGATGATCCCTCTCCCAACGGGAGAGGGAATCTGTTGGCGCCCCCGCCCTCATCCCGTATGACCACGGCTTATGACGGCTTTCGCCCCGGGAATTGATGACGTCCGCGCACGGACCTTCCCCTTCCCCCGCCGCCATTTCCTGTCCGCCATGGATGTCAACGTCGTCGAGGCGCAGCAGCTGCTCGATCTGGCGGATGGATTCGTCGCGCTGAACCGGCAGACCACCAAGAAGCTCGACCTGCTCAAGGGTCGCACCTTGATGAACCTGTTCTTCGAGAATTCGACCCGCACCCAGGCCAGTTTCGAGCTGGCCGGCAAGCGGCTGGGCGCCGACGTCATGAACATGAGCGTCAAGACCAGCTCTGTGGCCAAGGGCGAGACCCTGATCGACACGGCCGTGACCCTCAACGCCATGCAGCCGGACCTGCTGGTCGTGCGGCACGCCTCGTCCGGTGCGGCGGCCCTGCTGTCGCAGAAGGTCGGCTGCAGCGTGATCAACGCCGGCGACGGTCAGCATGAGCATCCGACCCAGGCGCTGCTCGACGCCCTGTCGATGCGCCGGGCGTTCGGCCATGTCGCCGGCCTGACCGTGGCCATCTGCGGCGACGTGATGCACAGCCGCGTCGCGCGCTCGAACGTCAACCTTCTCAATATCCTCGGCGCGGAAGTTCGCCTCGTCGGTCCCCCGACCCTGATGCCCGCCGGCGCCGAATACTGGGGCGCGACGGTCTATCACGACCTGGAAAAGGGCATCGCCGGCGCCGACGTGGTGATGATGCTGCGACTCCAGCTGGAGCGGATGCAGGGCGCGCTGGTCCCCTCGACCCGCGAGTATTTCCGCTTCTGGGGCCTCGATCGCGAGAAACTCAAGGCAGCCTCGGGTGGCGTGAAGGTGATGCACCCTGGCCCGATGAACCGAGGTGTCGAGATCGACTCCGACGTGGCCGACGATCCCGCCGTCAGCCTGATCCAGGACCAGGTCGAGATGGGCGTCGCTGCCCGGATGGCCGTGCTGGCCTCGCTCGCCGCCCGGCTGGACAACAGCTGATGACCCGCCCTCGCCCCCTCGCCTTCCAGAACGCCCGGCTCCTCGACCCGGAGAGCGGCTATGATGGTCCCGGCGCCCTGGTGGTCTCGGGAGAGACCATCGCGGATGTCTCGAAGGGCAAGGATATCAGCAACCTGTCAGGCGATGTTCAGGTCATCGACTGCGGCGGCCACCTGCTGGCGCCGGGCCTGATCGACCTGCGGGTCAAGACCGGCGAGCCCGGCGCGGAGACCCGCGAGACGCTTCGCTCGGCCGCCCAGGCCGCCGCAGCCGGCGGCGTGACCAGCTTCGTCGTGCAGCCCGACACCGACCCGGCGGTCGATGACCCCTCGGTGGTCGACTTCATCCTGCGCCGCGCCCGCGACATTGAGGCGGCCCGCATTCTCTGCGCCGGCGCCGCGACCAAGGGCCTGAAGGGCGAGCAGATCGCCGAGATCGGCCTGATGCGCGAGGCCGGCTGCGTCTACGTCACCGACGTCGACCACGCCGTGGTCGACAGCCGCGTAATGCGCCGGGTGATGGCCTACGCGAAGACCTTCAACATGGCGGTCGCCCATCGCCCGGTCGATCCCTGGCTGACAAAGGGTGCAGCGGCGACAGAAGGCGAGTTCGCCGGCCGCCTCGGCCTGCCTGCAGGCCCGGTGATGGCCGAGCGGATCGGGCTGGAGCGGGACCTGGCGCTGGCCGAACTGACCGGCGCCCACCTGCTGGTCGACCAGATCACCAGCGCCGGCGCCCTGGAGGCTCTGGCCCGGGCCAAGGCGCGCGGCGTGAGGGTCACGGCCACGGCCTCGATCAACCACCTGAGCTTCAACGAACTGGACATCGGCGACTATCGCACCTTCGCCAAGCTGGTCCCGCCGCTGCGCAGCGAGGATGACCGCCAGGCGCTGATCGAGGCGCTGGCGTCCGGTCTGGTGGACATCGTCGTCTCGGCGCACACCCCGGCCCCGGCCGAAGACAAACGCCTGCCGTTTGACGAGGCCGCGCCCGGCGGCGTCGGGCTCGAAACCCTGCTGCCGGCCCTGCTGGCGCTCCATCACGACGGGCGCGCGCCGCTGCTGGACCTGATCCGCGCCGTGACCCTCGCGCCGGCGCGGTTCCTTGGGTTGACGAGCGGTCGGCTGACCCCGGGCGCGCCGGCCGACCTGGTTCTCTGTGATCTCGGCGCCCCGGTAATCATCGACGCCGATCGGCTCGCGTCGAAGTCCAAGAACTCACCCTTCGACGGCCGGAGACTGCAGGGGCAGGTGCTCCGGACCGTGGTGGCGGGGAAGACGGTGTTCCGGGCGGCCGAGTAGTCAGGTTGCCTCGATCGCTCGCCATTGCCCTGACCGTCACGGACTGGCTGTTCATCGCCTACTGGACTGTCTCCGGCCTCGACAGGATCGGCCTGATCCACATCCCTGCCGACCTGCTCTACGCGAACGCCCATGATCCGGCCGTCATCGCCTGGAACTGGTCGTTCTTTCCGCTCGACATCGCCTTCTCGGTGATCGGACTGGCTGCTGTTCGCGCCAGCCGTCTGGGACGACCGATCTGGCGGCCACTGGCCTTGATCTCACTGATCCTGACCATGGTCGCCGGCGGCATGGCGGTCGCGTACTGGACCCTGTTGGGCGAGTTTTATCCGGCCTGGTTCCTGCCCAATCTGGCGCTGCTGCTCTGGCCTATGCTCTTTCTGCCGGGCCTCATCCGCCAGCTCGCGTCAGGGCATGACTCCTCGCCCGACGCGCGTTAGCGTCAAAGGACAAGACAAAAACAACTATAACGCGTATTGAGGGCGACCATGGAATCTCTGGCGAGCGCAGTCTGGCTGACAATCGGCCTGGTCGTGGCGGGGGGCTACCTTCTCGGCTCGATCCCGTTCGGCCTGATCGCCACGCGCCTCGGTGGCGCGGGGGATATCCGCAAGATCGGCTCCGGCAACATCGGCGCGACCAATGTCCTGCGCTCGGGACGCAAGGACCTGGCTGCGATCACTCTGATCGGCGACGCCGGCAAGGGCGCGCTGGCAGTGCTGCTGACCCATCTCCTGACCAACGGCAGCCCGGCGATGATCGCGCTGGCAGGCGGCAGCGCCTTCGTCGGCCACCTGTTCCCCGTCTGGCTGAAGTTCAACGGCGGCAAGGGCGTGGCCACCTTCTACGGCGTCCTGCTGTCAGCAGCGTTCCCGGTCGGGGCGCTCGCCGGCCTGACCTGGATCGCCATGGCCTTCCTGTTCCGGATGTCGTCGCTGGCGGCCCTGACTGCGGCGGCTCTTGCCCCTCTGTTCGCGTTCGCCGTCGATGCGCCCCGACCGATCGTCGTCCTGGCCGCCGTGATGGCGGTGCTCATCTTCATCCGCCACCATGAAAACATCCGTCGCCTGCTCAAGGGCGAGGAGCCGAAGATCGGCGCAAAGAAGGCGGAGGCCGCACCCCCGACCCCCGACGCGTGACGGCGGGGCCGCTGTCCGACGTCGAACGGGTCGCCTGGCTGCGTCTGGCCAGAACCCCGAACGTCGGACCGGTGGCCTTCGAACATCTGCTTCAGAGGTGTGGCTCCGCGTCGGCTGCCGTGGACGCCCTGCCCGACCTTGCGCGGCGCGCTGTGGACATCCCCACCCGGGCGGAAGCGCAGCGCGAACTCGAGGCCGGCGACCGCCTCGGCGCCCGGCTGATCTGTGGGGCCGACCCCGCCTTCCCGCCCCTGCTGGCAGCCCTCGATCCGCCGCCACCCCTGATCTGGGTGCTGGGCGACGCGGGCATCTTGACCCGCCAGGCCGTGGCCGTCGTCGGCACCCGCGTCGCCTCCGCCGCGGGCCAGCGGTTCGCGCGGACCCTCGCCACCGACCTCGGCCATGTGGGGAAGCTGGTCGTCTCGGGCCTGGCGCGAGGCATCGACGGCGCGGCGCACGAGGGCTCTCTGCCCACCGGAACAGTGGCGGTCCTGGGCGGCGGGGTCGGCGACATCTATCCGCCTGAACACGCCGACCTGCACGCCCGGATTGCGCGTGCCGGGGCGGTCGTATCCGAAAGCCCGCCCGATCATCGTGCGCAGGCGCGCGATTTCCCCCGCCGCAACCGCCTGATCAGCGGGCTTTCGCTGGCGGTGGTGGTCGTCGAGGCCGAGCTGAAGTCCGGATCGCTGATCACCGCAAGGCTGGCCGCCGAGCAGGGGCGCGAGGTGCTGGCCGTGCCGGGCTCGCCGCTGGATCCCCGGGCGCGCGGGACCAACGATCTGCTGCGTCAGGGCGCGACGGTCTGTGAGGGCGCAGAGGACGTGCTGCGGACGCTGGAGGGTCTGGGCGGCCTGCGGGAGCGGGAGCGGCGGCGCTGGTCCGGCCCTGCCGAGTCGCCGCCGGACGGCCTGCGCGATCACCTGGAGGCCCTGCTGTCGCCCACACCGGTCACGATCGACGAGCTGGTGCGCGCGGCCGCAGCTCCCGCCCCGGCAGTGTTCGCCGCCCTGGTCGAACTGTCACTGGCCGGCCTGGCCGAGTTCGGGCCGGGCGGAACGGTCGCGCGGCGCGAGCCCTAACCGTCCTCGCGCCGCAGGACGATCGGGGCGTCCGGATCGACCGGCGGACGGACGTAGGCAGGCGGCGGCGCCGGCCTGGGCGGCGGGGGCGCCTCGACCACGGGCGGAAGCTCCACAGCCGCGGGCGGCGGCGGGACCGGCGCGATGACCGCAGGAGCCGACGTCGCCGGTGAGGGCCTGGCTGACGCCGCGCCGGCAGAGGGCGCGGGTGGCGTAGCCGCACGATAGATCGGCGCACTCGGCAGGGCGTCGATCGGGGCGTCTACAGCGACGGGTTCGGCAGCCGTGCGGGCCGCCGCCGCCGCTTCCTCGGCTGACGGTGCGAGGTCCGGCGGCGCCACAGCCGTCGTAAGGGGCGTGGCGGCCTCGAGCCGCGCGTTCCGCTCGGACAGCATGACGGCGGCGACGGCGATCAGGGCCACAACCCCGAGCGCCACAGCGCCGATCAGCAGACGGCGGCCGACAGGCGCGGCCGGCCTCTGGAGGCGACTGGCGAGCTGACCGAGATCCGTCGGCGGCGCAGGCGGGGTTTCGGCCGCCCGGGACGCGACCGGCGCCGCACGTGGCCCAGCCGGCCTGATTGGCGCCCCGGACGGCGTCGC
>CAIOHT010000063.1 GCA_903858185.1 uncultured Caulobacterales bacterium | reverse complement strand
GGCCGGCCAGGCCGTCTTCCTGCTTGCCGGTGTAGTCAGCGATCCGGCCCACCGCGATGGTCGGCGACCTGCGGCCGGCGCCGCGTGCGGCCATCGCCAGGCAGACAAGACCGGGAGAATAGGGTGTGGCGTTCGCTGTCGCGGGCGCCGTGCCGATCGGTCGGGCATAGTAGCCGGCAGTGTCGACCTTGGGCGGCGTCGAGGCGCAGGCGGTCAGGCCGGCGGCGGCCAGCAACGTCGCAAGCGTGCGTGTCAGGGCGCGGGTCATCATTGATCCTTCTGGCGGGCAGCGCCGGCCGTGGCGGTGATGTCGCCGGTGTTGGTCTGCACCGCGTCGACGATAATCGTGTTCCATGAGCCGGTCGCCAGCACTGTCAGCTGGTTGGCGACGGCGGAAGCCGTCTGGCCTCCGGCGACCGGCAGGGGGCTATCAGCGAACCCGCCGGTCGCGCCCGCCGGCTGCAACAGCCCGTTGACGATGACTAGGTTGCCGCCGGTATCGCGCAACGAGAAGGCGACGGGGCGACCGCTCATCCCGCCCCCGACACCGCCGGCCATCGAATCCGCGGTCGGCAGCGGTCGTGGTGCGGTCTGGGCGCAGGCCGAGGAGGCGGCAGAGAGCGCGAGGGTCAGGGCGGCGACGGCGAAACCTGGGTGGGTCATTGTCTTGATGTCCTGTGGAACCGGGAGGGCGCCCGCCCGGGCATTGGCGGGCGCCCGGTCTTGGTCGTCAGAAGCCCTTGATGGTCAGGCTGTTGCCGATGGCGGCCGCAGTCGCCTGGACGGAGGCCTCGACATCGCGGACCGTCACGGCCGCGCGCGCGTTGACAGCCGCGCCGTTCATCTGGGTCGAACCGAGATAACCGAAGTCACCCTCGATGGTCGCCGAGTTGCTCAGCGCCGCCGCCGTGGCGCTAACCTCGCCCTCGACGTCCGAAATCGTCCCGTTCAGCGTGGCGGTCGGATCGATGCTGGCGAGTTGGGTGTTGCTGATCGAGGACGCCCAGCCAACGTTGATCGTGGCGCTGTTGGCGATAGCCGCCGAGGTCATGCTGACCGCGCCGCCGACGTCGGTGATCGTGCCGTTCAGCTCGGACACGGCGTCGCCGAAAAAGCGCTGGGTGTTGTTGACGTAGCCGGCGCTCGTCCCTTCGATGGTCAGGCTGTTGGCGATAGCCGCCGACGTGAGCGAGACATCTTTCTGAACGTCAGTAATCGTCGCGTTCAGGCTGGACTTGATGTTCGCGCTGTTGGTCTGATTTGTAGAGACGTTCTGCGCTTGAGCAGAGGTGGCAACAAAGAGGGCCGCGACGGCGGCGAAATACATCGTTTTCATAGTTCTGATCTCCGTTTTCGCCGGTCATTCGGCAAACGAATATCAGCAACGCCTGTGCCAGTCCGATTTACAATTGGGTAGTATTAACTGATTGGGCAGGCTTGAGCGCCGCGTTATGACTTGGGAAATCATGTTCAGGCTGTGAGGTTTGACTGCAGGGGAATCGCGTCTCTGCGATTCGCCGGTCGGGCGAGTGACCGGGTTGTGATGGTTTATCGCCCCTCACTGGCGCCAGGTCGCGGACGTCGGTCCCGTTCTGGAAACGCGGAACTCTGGCACAGTCAGAATGGATCAGCTGTCCCGGGGCGGCACAGGCCGGCGCTGTCTAGACGCCCAGGCCTTCCTTCAGTTCCGAAATCAGCATGAGGTAGTCGTCGCCGGTGAAGCGCCGCGGCTCGATCGCCTTCGAACGGTAGCCCCAGTAGTCGACGGAATGCTCCAGCAGCCCGACGGATTCCCCGAGATCGAGGAACATCTGCGGCGCGCGCAGCAGAAACTGACGAAACCCGACCGGATCCTGCGTCTGGGTCAAGCCGCGGTAGGCGGTATCGTAGGCGAGGAGGCTCACCTGCACCGACTTCGCACAGGCCAGCACGCCGGTGGAAATGGACCTGATCATGGCGTTGGCCTCATCGATCTGGTCTCGCGTGATCTGACGGCGCGGGCGGAGCTCGGTCAGGCCGCTGACCAGGGCCGGCACCTTGGCGTCGACGCGCCGGAACAGCCATTTGTAGTACAGCAGGCCCTTCCAGCCGAACATTCCGTCCCGAAAATCGTCAGGCGTCATGCGCAGCACTTCCTGCAGCGGGCGCAGGTCGTCGTCATACTGGCTGGACAGCATCTTGCGGGCCAGTCGCAGGACCGCAGCCGTGGCAGGCTGGCCCGAAAGCGCCATGGAAACCAGCAGACTGATTTCTTCGAGCACGAACTGTTCCATGCCTTCGATGATCGACGGCGTCAGGTCGAAGTAGCGTTCATCCGCGACCCGGCCGGAGCGAGCCAGCCACTCGCGCAGCAGGAACGGGTCGAACGACGGAATCTTGTCCAGCTCCTTGAGCAGCTGGCCATCCGGCGATTCCAGGAAATTGGCTGTCCCCGTTGCATCGGTCATCATGCTGCCGAACCACGCCTCGCTGACGAAGCTGGACTTGCCGCCGACGGCCAGGTTGTTCGGGTCCATCGGAATGATGACCTTGGTCGCGGTCGCGCTGAATCCCGGCATGTTCAGCCGCTCATCAGGCCGCATGCGGTGTTTGATGATAAACGACCGCCGGAGCGTTGGGCTCTGGAACAGCGGCGGATCCATCGGCGAGCCAGAGCGGTCCGCCATCTTGTGCGCATGCACGAGATTGAGGACACGAGACGATGACCGCGCGGTCATCAGGCTCTGGAGGCTGCCCGCAGCCCGTCCCGTGTTGAACTGTCTCATGCCGAGCGCCATCGACCGATCCGTAGGACAAATAGGTTAGCCAGTTCTGACCCGGACGGAGGCCTGACGACCTTCCTCCCTTTCCTGCCCCGGGTTTCCGGGCCGGGCGCACGCGACGGGTTCATCCAGCGGCTATCGATGACCGGCCGAAGTCTCGATTGTGACCCCGAGCCCGTCACGCAGATCGCCCAGCAGTTCGAGGTAGTCATTGCCCATGAACCGCTGCGGATGGATGTCCTTCGACCGGAACCGCCAGAACCCGGTCGTATGCTCAAGCATGCTGACGAGATCGCCCATTTCTATGAACAGCTGCGGCGCGCGCATCAGGAACTCACGAAAGCCGTTCGGATCCTGGTGGCGAGTCAGCCGGTTGTAGGAGCTGTCATAGGTGCCGATGTTGGCCTGGATGGACTGATGATAGCCCATGACGGTCGCGGCGATCTGGCGCGTCAACACCGCCGCTGTCTCGGCCTGTTCACTGGTCAGGTGCGTTCGCGGTCGAATGGTGACCAGTCCCCTGAGCATGGATGGCAGCTCGCTCGCGATCCGCCGCGAAAGCCACTTGTAATAGAGCAGCCCCTTCCAGCCGAATATGCCGTCCTGGAATTCCTGCGGGGACATCCGCAGTGTTATCTGCAGCGGCGTCAGGTCGTGATCGTACTTGCTGGCCAGCATCTTGCGGGCCAGACGCAGCACGGCCGAGTTGTCGGCCGCACCGGACAGCGACATCGAGACCAGCACATTGATTTCCTCGAGGACAAACCCCTCCATGCCGCTGATCAGGCTGGGCATCAGATCGAAGTAGCGCGCATCGACGGTCCGGCCGATGCGGGTCATCCATTCCCGGAACACGAACGGGTCGAACGAGGGAATGCGATCCAGTTCCCGTAGCAGGTGGAGATCGGGCGAGCCGCTGAAGTCCCGGATGCCGACCACGTCAGCCAGCATCGGCTCGAAGCCGCGCTGATCGATGAAAACGGACTTGCCGCCCAGCCCCAGGTTTCCCGGATCGATCGGGAAGACGATCTTGGTGGCCGCGAACCGATCCCGGTCGAAGTCGTCGACCTCATCCAGTCGTAGCCGATGCTTGATGATGAAGCTGCGGTTCAGCACGGCGCTCTGGAACAGCGCTGGCGAAAGCGGAGCGCCGGACTGTTCTGCCTGCTGGGAGGCGCGGAGAAGATTGAGCACCCGCGAAGACGACTGGGCCTTCATAAGATGCTCGAGGCTCCGAACGCCTCGATCGGTAGTCCCTCGCGCCAAGAAACGCCCCCCGCGCTTCAGTCCTTGGCAGGGCGGCGCCCGCCCGCATAGGCGCCCCGCCCCATACTGGGGCTACTGCGGTGGGGGCGCTGCCTGATCAAGGGTTTGAAGGGAATTATGCGATAGGCTTTCCGCATGACACAGAGGCCTCACGACACCGGTCTTCCCACGGAGCGGCGCCGCCGGCGACGCCGGTTTTCCGGGCTGGCCGGATTGCTGGTCTACGGACCGTGCGACGCTGCGCTGGACTGCGACATTGTCGATCTCGACGCGGCAGGCGCCCGGATCAGACTGCCCCTCCCACCCCGGATCATGCCCACGGACGTCCGCCTGCTGTTGCCGGGGAGCGCCATTGCCTATGAGGCGACGCTCGCCTGGCGGCGTGGGGCGACCATTGGTCTGGCCTTCGACCGCCGCCACGACCTGACGGTCGACTGCCCGCCGGCGGTGGCGGCGCTCAGGACCTTCTGCCTGACCTCCGCCTTCAGCTGACGCCGAAGATCATTCGGCCGGCAGCAGGTTCTCGTTGCGGCGCGCCATCAGCTTGTCGAACTCGCCCCAGACGCCCTCCTCGCCGTGCCACTGGCCGCGGGTCGCGGCCTTGGAGTATTCGGTCGCGCGGGCCTCGAAGAAGTTGGCGTGCTCCACGCCGCTGAGCATCGACTGCAACCAGGGCAGCGGGTTTTCCTTGATGCCGTAGACTTCCGGCAGCTTCAGCTGACGCAGACGCCAGTCGGCGATGAAGCGGATATAGGCCTTGATCGTCTCGGGGGTCATGCCCTGGACCTCGCCGGCCTCGAAGGCCAGGTCGATGAACTTGTCCTCCAGCGCCACCACCGTCTCGCAGCAACCGACGATGTCATCCGCCACGGCCTTGGTCACCGCGCCGGTCTCGGCGTTGAAGGAATGGTAGAGCTTGATGATCCCCTCGCAGTGCAGGCTCTCGTCGCGCACAGACCAGCTCACGATCTGGCCCATGCCCTTCATCTTGTTGAAGCGCGGGAAGTTCATCAGCATGGCGAACGAGGCGAACACCTGCAGGCCTTCGGTGAAGCCGCCGAACATCGCCAGGGTGCGGGCGATGTCCCCGTTTGTCTCCACGCCGAACTTCTGCATGTAGTCGTGCTTGTCCCGCATGGCCTCGTATTCCATGAAGGCGCCGAACTCGCTCTCCGGCATGCCGATGGTCTCGAGCAGCAGGGCGTAGGCGGCGATGTGGATGGTCTCCATGTTCGCGAACGAACTGAGCATCATCTTCACTTCAGTGGGTTTGAAGACCCGCGCGTAGCGCTCCATGTAGTTGTCGGCGACTTCGATGTCGGCCTGGGTGAAGAAGCGGAAAATCTGCGTCAGCAGATTGCGCTCCTTGTCGTTCAGGTTCGCCGCCCAGTCCTTGCAGTCCTCGCCCAGCGGAACCTCTTCGGGCATCCAGTGGACCTGCTGCTGGCGCTTCCACATGTCGTAGGCCCATGGGTAGCGGAACGGCTTGTAGGCCGCCGAGGGGGTGAGCAGACCGGGAAGAATGAGCTTGGACGAGGCGGTCACGGTAGCAAACTCCGGGCGGAGGCAAACGGGAATCGAGGCGGCGCGATAGAATGACAACCGTATCAAACTGCAGCGACACATCTAGTGGTCACACTGATGCTACCCACAAGATGTTGTGAGAATGTGGATAAGATCATGAACCAATCGTTGACCGTCTACGGCGCCCTGGGATCAGGCAGCGTGCCCGTCGAGGCGGCGCTGACGCTGATCGGCCGCCCCTTCCAGGTCATCGAGGGCGCGACCTGGGAACATGACCCGGAGATCCTCGCCCGCGTCCGGGCGGTCAATCCGCTGGTCCAGATCCCGGCGCTGGTCCTGCCGTCGGGCGAGATCATGACCGAGAGCGGCGCGATCCTCGTCTGGCTGGCCGACGCCCATCCCGAAGCGCGCCTGGGACCGCCCATCGACGACCCGCGACGGGGCCAGTTCCTGCGCTGGATGACCTACATCCCGGCCTCGATCTATTCGATGTTCTGGGTCCGCGACGAGCCGTCGCGGCTGGCCGGCCCCGACAAGGCCGCCGGCGACCGGGTCAAGATCGCCACCGCCGAACGGATCGCCGATTGCTGGCGAATGATGGACCAGCAGATCACGCCCGCCGGAGACTATCTGCTGGGCGACGAAATCAGCGTGCTGGACCTCTATGTCGCCGTTGTCAGCCGGTGGGGTCCGGGCCGCAACCGGTTCTATCGCGAGGCTCCGGGCCTGACGCCGGTGGTCCGGCGCGTCGATGCCGACCCCAGGCTGGCCGGCTTCTGGGCCGAACGGTTCCCGTTCGAGGCAGGGTGGGAACGGTAGCAGCCCCCCTTTTCCGGGCGTGCGGAAGGGGGCGGGGGCGCCACGATGGCGGCACTAACCCCGCTCGGGATGCTCCACATGCCCCTCTCGGCCCGCCTGTGTTCCATCGCGCTGCTGGCGGTAACGATGCCCGGCCCCGTCGCGGCCGCGATTCCTGACGCGCCATTCCGCCTGCGCTGCGAGATCGACTTCGGCAACGCCGAACCCACGGTGCAGTATTACCGTATCGATCCGGCCGCGGGCGAAGTGCTGGGCGAGCCGGGTGCGCGCTACACCCGCGCCGGGACGCCCCAGGAGAGTGAGGCCCTGATCGGGGTCTACATCATCGAGTCCTGGACGGCGGACGAAATCGTGTTCCGCTGGGACACGCGATCGAGAACCGGACCCCAGAGCGCGAGCTTCCGGGATGTCCTGAACCTGAAAGCGCTGACCTTGCGCGTGGAGAGCGTGATGAACCTTGGCGCCGTGACGCCGAGCCCGGGGGCTCACCCCGGCCGCTGCAAACGCGTCGCCCTTGATCCGGCGGCCGCGAAGTGAGGGCCAGGACGCTGCTGCAGGTCATCGCCCTGCTGGCCGCCCTTCCCGCGTCGACCGCGGCCCTGGCGGCCGAGCCGCCCCGGAGCATCCGGTGCGAGGCAGCCCGGGGGCGGCAGAGAACGACAGGCGCCAGCCGCGCCCTTCGTCAGACGCGAATAAATCGCAATAGCATGTAACTGGCGTCAATACTCGTCGGAACATAGTCACTCTCTATCCTGTTCCAAGAAACAATTGATTGGGCGAAGACGATGTGACCGCCCTAACCTGCACCCGTCAGCGGTCGGGGGGTCCGCTCGGAATGAACGGACTCCCGGCCCGATCCCATCACCGGAGACTCATCGATCATGGCCCTCGCCACCAGCAAGACCCTCGAGAACCTGAAAGCCGCCTTCGCCGGCGAGAGCCAGGCGAACCGTCGCTACCTGTATTTCGCCCAGAAGGCCGACGTGGAAGGCTACAACGACGTCGCCGCCGTGTTCCGCTCGACCGCCGAGGGCGAGACCGGCCACGCCCACGGCCACCTCGAGTTCATGGAAGCGGTGGGCGACCCCGCGACCGGCATGCCGATCGGCGGCACGTCCGACAACCTGAAGGCCTCCATCGCCGGCGAGACGCACGAGTACACCGACATGTACCCGGGCATGGCCCGCACGGCCCGCGAGGAAGGCTTCGACGAGATCGCCGACTGGTTCGAGACCCTGGCCAAGGCCGAGAAGTCCCACGCCGGCCGGTTCCAGCGCGCGCTCGATACACTGGATTAGGACTTGTTGCGTGCTTCGAGACGCGGACCTGAGGGTCCGCTCCTCACCATGACGAACAGGGTTGAAGCCAACCCCGCATCGTCATCCTGAGGAGCGAGCCTCAAGCGAGCGTCTCGAAGGACGCACCACCATTGCACAACAGTTCAGAAGGCCCTTCGTGACCGACGAACCCACCGTTCTCCCGCCCGCGGCCGCCAAGGCCGAAGGCAGCCTCGACGCGCCGATGCGGCATCCGATCGCCTGGCAGGATCCGGCCTATTACGACATGGCCGCGATCGAGAAGGAGATGGAGCGGGTCTTCGACATCTGTCACGGCTGCCGACGCTGCTTCAATCTGTGCGACAGCTTCCCCAAGCTGTTCGACATGATCGACGAGGGGCCGACGGGCGAGCTGGACGGCGTGCCGACCGAGAAATACGCCGAGGTCGCGGACGCCTGCACGCTTTGCGACATGTGCTTCCTGACCAAATGCCCCTATGTGCCGCCGCACGAGTTCAACCTGGACTTCCCGCACCTGATCCTGCGCTATCGCGCAGCGAAGCGGAAACAGGACGGCGGTGACTTCGTCCGCGACCAGTTGGGCAAGACCGATCGCAACGGGACCCTGGCCAAGCCGGTCGCCGGCCTCGCCAACTGGGCGACGGCGCGTGAGAACACGCCGCTCCGCGGGTTTCTCGAAGCCATCGCCGGGATCGACAAGGACGCCGGGCTTCCGCAGTTTCACACGAAGACGGCGAAGGACCGGCTGAAGACCATGCCGGCGGCCGACCCCGCCGGCCCTGCGTTTGGCCAGCGCAAGGCGGTGATCTACGCCACCTGTTTCAGCAACTACAACGACCCGGGCACGGCCCAGGCGGCGGCGAAGGTACTGGCGAAACAGGGGGTCGAGACGGCCTTCTGCTACCCGGAATGCTGCGGCATGCCCCAGCTGGAATCAGGCGATCTGGCCGACGTCGCCGGTCGCGCCGCGCGCACCGCCGAGGCCTTCGCGCCGTACATCGCGCAAGGCTACGACGTCATCGCCCTGACCGCCTCCTGCGGCCTGATGATGAAGTTCGAGTGGCCGCTGCTGCTACCGGACAACGCAGCGGTGAAGGCGCTGGCGCGCGCGACCAAGGACGTCTCGCAGTATGTGGTCAGCCTGAACAAGGCGTTCGGTCTCGCGCCGGGTCTCAAGCCCATCGAGGGCGGCGTCACCGTCCACCACGCCTGCCATGCCCGGGCGCAGAACATGGGCGCCCAGTCCGCCCAGATGCTGAAGCTGATCCCCGACACCCGGATCGAGCTGGTCGAGCGTTGCAGCGGCCACGGCGGCACCTTCGGGGTGATGAAGGAAACCCGGCCCATGGCGCTGAAGGTCGGCAAGCCGGCGGCCAGGCAGGTCGCGACGAAGAAAACCGAGGAACTCTGCTCCGACTGCCCGCTGGCCTGTGGCCACCTCGGCCAGATGGTCGCGGCCGAAGCCGGCGGCGCGGTCATGCACCAGGGTCACCCGATCGAGGTGCTGGCCAAGGCGTATGGGCTGTAAGCCGCTGTCATCCCTGAAGCCGCAAAGCGGCTGTCCGGGACCCAGATTGAATCCAGGCCGAATCTGGGTCCCGGCTCTTCGCTACGCTTCGGCCGGGATGACAGTATTGCTGGATTTCACCCATGCCCCACTCTGATCGCCACATCACACCCGCCGACCTGATCCCCGACGCCGAGTACGCGCGCCAGCGGTCCATGCGCCGCGCCGCGCTTCTGCCGGCCAAGCGGCTGCGGCGGATCTCGCTCGGCCCGTTCTGCACGGCGATCTTCGAGAGCTACGAGACCATGCTCTTCCAGGTCCAGGAGATGCTCCTGACCGAGAAGGGCGGCGCCGAACAGGTCCCCGACGAGCTGGCCGCCTACAACCCGCTGATCCCGCAGGGATCGGAGCTGGTGGCCACGATCATGTTCGAGATCGACGAGCCGGTGCGCCGCGCCGCGGCCCTGGCGCGCCTGGGCGGGGTGGAAGACTGCTTTTTCCTGCAGTTCGGCGCTGACGTCCGAGCCCCGGGCGTGCCCGAGGAGGGCGACAACGTCGAGCGCACGCGCGAGGACGGCAAGACCTCCTCGATCCACTTCCTGCGTTTCTCGCTGAACGAGGCGATGAAGGCTGTGTTCCGCGATCCGTCGGTGACGATCACCCTCGGCTGCGACCATGAGCACTACGCCCACATGGCGATGCTGAGCCCTGCGTCGCGGGCCGAACTGGCGGGCGACCTGACCTGACGCCTCCGAGGCAAGCCGCGGCCGTACCCGCGCGCCACGAAAAACCCCGCCGACGTTTCCACCGGCGGGGTCTGTGATTTCCGAAGCTGACCGGATCCTAGCGGATGCCGGCGACTTCCAGCGAGCGGTCGCGTTCCGCCTTCTGCTGCATCTTCAGATCGCCGTACTTGCCGAATTCATCGCGGGCGATGGTGCGGCAGTGGACTTCGTCCGGGCCGTCCGCCAGGCGCAGGGTGCGCTGGTGGGCGTAGGCGGAGGCGAGACCGAAGTCGGTGGTCACGCCGGCGCCGCCGTGGGCCTGGATGGCGTCGTCGATGATCTTCAGGGCGATGCGGGGCGCCGCCACCTTGATCATGGCGATCTCCAGACGGGCCGACTTGTTGCCGGCCTTGTCCATCATGTCCGCCGCCTTGAGGCAGAGCAGACGGCACATCTCGATGTCGATGCGGGCCTCGGCGACGCGCTGTTCCCAGACCGAGTGATCGGACAGGTACTTGCCGAACGCCTTGCGGCTCATCAGGCGCTTGCACATCTTTTCCAGCGCGACTTCCGCCGTGCCGATGGTGCGCATGCAGTGGTGGATACGGCCCGGGCCAAGCCGCCCCTGGGCGATCTCGAATCCGCGGCCTTCGCCGAGCAGCAGGCCGTCGATGATCGGCACCCGGACGTCCTTCAGCAGGACTTCGGCGTGGCCGTGCGGAGCGTCGTCATAACCGAACACCGGCAGCATGCGGACGATCTCGACACCCGGAGAGTCCATCGGCACGAGGATCTGCGACTGCTGGGCGTGGCGGCTGGCGTTCGTCGGGTCGGTCTTGCCCATGACGATGGCCACCTTGCAGCGGGGATCGCCCACGCCGGAGGACCACCACTTGCGGCCGTTGATGACGTAGTCGTCGCCGTCGCGTTCGATGCGCGTCTCGATGTTGGTGGCGTCCGAGGAGGCCACGTCCGGCTCGGTCATCAGGAAGGCGGAACGGATCTCGCCGTTCATCAGCGGCTTCAGCCAGCGATGCTTCTGCTCCAGCGTGCCGTAACGCATCAGCACTTCCATGTTGCCGGTGTCCGGCGCGGAACAGTTGAACACCTCGGAGGCGAAGCCGATCTTGCCCATCTGCTCGGCGATCATGCTGTATTCGAGGTTGGTCAGCTGGACGCCTTCGAACTGGAAGGTGTCGTCGACATGCGTCTGCCCGCTGTGCGGCGGCATGAAGAAGTTCCACAGGCCGGCGGCCTTGGCCTTGACCTTCAGCTCCTCGACGACCTGCACAACCTTCCAGCGCTCGTCGCCGAGGACGTTCATTTCCTCGTTGTAGCGGGGGATCGCCGGGGCGATGTGCTCGTCCATGAACGCGACGACGCGGTCGAGGAACTGGCGCTGCTTGGGAGAGATATCGAAGTCCATGGGTCGGCCCTGCCCTTTTCAAACGGTTGTTTAATCACAAGGTAACGGCGGTTGACGCAGCGGGCAAGCCGCAAACCGGCCCCACCCGACCAGCGCCCAGGCGTCTCCGTCCCCCCTGTGGGGAGGGACTGACCGCGAAGCGTTCAGGATGGGGCGGCTGGACGACACACAGGGTGCCTGGGAGGCGATCGATACCCCACCCGTCCGTCGCTTCGCGCCGTCCACCCTCCCCATCGGGGAGGGGGATGCTCGGTCGTCAGCTGTCCAGGAAACTGCGCAGCTTCCGGCTTCGCGACGGGTGCTTGAGCTTGCGCAGGGCCTTGGCCTCGATCTGGCGGATGCGTTCGCGGGTGACCGAGAACTGCTGGCCGACTTCTTCCAGGGTGTGGTCGGTGTTCATGCCGATGCCGAAGCGCATGCGCAGGACGCGTTCCTCGCGCGGCGTCAGGGACGCCAGCACACGGGTGGTGGTTTCGCGCAGGTTGGACTGGATCGCGGCGTCGATGGGCAGGATCGCGTTCTTGTCCTCGATGAAGTCGCCCAGGTGGCTGTCTTCCTCGTCGCCGATCGGCGTTTCGAGCGAGATGGGCTCCTTGGCGATCTTCAGGACCTTGCGGACCTTTTCCAGCGGCATGGCCAGCTTTTCCGACAGCTCTTCGGGGGTCGGCTCGCGGCCGATCTCGTGCAGCATCTGACGGCTGGTGCGGACGATCTTGTTGATCGTCTCGATCATGTGCACCGGGATACGGATGGTCCGCGCCTGGTCGGCGATCGAGCGGGTGATCGCCTGACGGATCCACCAGGTGGCGTAGGT
>CAIOHT010000062.1 GCA_903858185.1 uncultured Caulobacterales bacterium | reverse complement strand
CGGCGCCTTGATCTTCGTCTCGTCGACAAAGGCGATCCGCTCGGGGTCACGATCCGGATAGGCGATATCGTTGTAGACGCCGCCACTGTCGTAAACCGTGCCGGCGAAGATGCCCGCATGCTTGGCCTTCGGAACCCGGTTCAGCACGCCCCATGAGAAGCCCCGGCGCCAGATCTTGTGGCTCTTGGTTGCGGGGTTTCCGCTGAACAGGATGTTGGCGAAAGTCACCGCCTGGGCCAGATCACGCGCGCCCCGGCAGTCGCCGGGCGTGGCGGGCGTTATCAGGACGCCGGCGCGACCGACGCCCCGTTCGAGCACCTTCTGCACGATCAGTCCGCCCATCGAATGGCCGAACAGGACCGGCGCAACACCCGTCTCGGCCTCCAGCGCGCGGGCCAGCGCCTCGATATCGGCGACATAGTCGCGAAACCGCAGGGTCGGCAGGTCGGCGGGCGGGTTCTCCGCGACGCGCTTGTCCGGCCGCAGGGTCGGGGTCTCGACGCGCCAGCCCTTCTCGCGAAAGGCCGGAGCCAGCCGGGAGAACGCGTCGGCGGTGCCGCCCACGCCATGCACCATCAGGATAACGCCGCTCATGTCAGGTTCCTTGCCTGCGGTCAGCGCGCGAAGCGCTGGAACGCGGTCGCCACGGTTTCATAGGTCGAACGCTTGAAAGGTACGATCAGACCAGGTGCCTCGTCGAGCCGCGCCCAGCGCCAGGCGTCAAACTCGACCTGGTGATGGGCGTCCAGCCTGACCTCGGCCTCGTCACCCTCGAAGCGGAACGCGAACCAGATCTGCTTCTGGCCCTTCCACTTTCCGCCGCGCGCGAGGACCTCCGGCGGAAAATCGTAGACGATCCAGTCCCCTGTGCGGTCGAGCAGCGAAACGGTGGTGACGCCGGTTTCCTCGTCGAGCTCGCGCAGGGCGGCTTCGTGAAGGTCTTCGCCGGGATCGACACCGCCCTGCGGGAACTGCCAGTTCCACGGTCCGGGCGTATGGGTGCGGCGGCCGAGCCAGACCCGGCCTTCGGTATTGAACAGGACGACCCCGACGTTTGGCCGGTGCTCGGGGTAATCGTTGAATGTCACCGGCGGGCCATCGCCGACGCCGGGGCCAGCTGGAAGCCACGCGCGGACAGGCCCCGGGCCCAGATCGCGGCCTGGTCGACCGTCACCGGATAGGCGAACCCGGATCCCAGCGCCTGGCCCCGCGTGCGGGCGGCTGCCTCCAGCGCGGCCAGCTGCTGGTTGATGGCTTCCGCCGAGAGGTCGTCGTCGATAACCCGGTTGGCCGAGGCGCGCAGTGGGCCCGCGCCCTTCCCCGCCGCCGCGCCGTCGTCGATGAAGGCCAGGCCACGCGCCTTCAGCGCGCCGGAGAAGGCGGTCATGGCCCCCGGCGTGGCGACAAAGCGGGAGCCGAGATAGTTGGTCAGGCCGAAGTAGCCCGTGGCGCGCGACAACAGCCACTCGAGCTTGCGAACGGTTTCCGGCGGAGCACTGGCGGCCAGCAGGGTCATGGGGCCCGGGTCATTGGACGGATAGTCGGCCGGCTCCATCGGCGCTTCGAGCAGCACCTCATGTCCGTTTGCGCGGGCCAGGTCGATCCAGCCCTGCAGGCCCTCGGCGTAGGGGGCGAAGGACAGGGTGATCTCGGGCGGCAAGGTCTCGATGGCCTTGCGCGTCAGGGCGGCGTTGAGGCCGAGCCCCCCGACGACCAGGGCGACGCGGGGCTTGCCGTTGGGGGTGAAGGGACGGGCATAGGCCTCGGCCGGGGTGCGTCCGCCCGCGCCGATGACCGGCAGCGGCGCGCCGCCGGGACCAGGCTCCGTAAGGCCGGCGATGGGGGAGGCGGGCAGGGCTGCGCCCGGCGCGTCGGTGCTGTCACCACCTTCGGGCAAGGTGATGAAGGCCGAACCGGCGATCGGGCTGGCCTCGGCCGCCAGGATCGGGCCTTCGGACAGGTCATAGACGCCGGTGGTCAGGGGAGCTTCTGAGGCCTCAGGCGCGAGGGCCTCGCGCCAGCCTGGGACCGCCGCGCCGCTGGCCGCGGCCTGGGCGAGGGAGATGCGGACGCTCGGCGCGCCGGCCTTCGGATCGCTGGTGATCGCCACCAGCGTCGCCAGGGTCAGGATGAAGAGGAAGCCCGCCCCGCCGGCGCTGACCCAGGGGTTCTGGATCGCGACCAGGGCGGCGGCGCGCGCGGACGCGAGCCGGCCGGACCCGGCGGCGTTGCTGACGGCATAAGCGGGGGCTGGCTTCTTCGAGAACATGATCGGGTGACGGAAACTGGGCCCCGCCACCCTCGCCGGTTATGGTTAATGAAGCCCTATTTCGGCTTGCTGTCCGCTGCCGGCGGCGGGACCACCCGGCCACCGACAACCGATGCCACGCGGGGCGCCGGCTTGGGCAGTTTGGGGGTCGCGGCGACCGATCCGTAGCGCAGCACGTCCAGCGCGCGCTGCAGCTGGAAGTCGCACTTCAGCTCGAGCGTGTTGGACGGCGGACGCTTCTTGCAGCCTTCCTCGTCGAAGGTCATCGGCGGGGCTTCAGCCGGCGCATGAGCCCCGCGACGGACCGCGCCGCCTTCGGAGTCGAGCGCGCCGCGCAGGGAGGCTTCGCTGAACTGGAAGGAGCGGGTGGCGATCAGTTCTGCCTGCTCGCGGCTCGAAGCGACCTCGAGGTTCGGCTCGATGCCGGTGCGCTGGATCGAGCGTCCCGACGGCGTGAAGTAGCGTGCGGTGGTCAGTTTCAGCGCGCCGTCGGCGCCGCCGCGCAGCGGGATCACCGTCTGGACCGAGCCCTTGCCGAAGCTGGTCAGGCCGACGACCTCGGCGCGCTTGCGGTCCTGCAGGGCGCCGGCGACGATCTCCGCCGCCGAGGCAGAACCCGAGTTGACCAGCACCACGACCGGCAGGCCGCTCAGCAGGTCGCCCGGGCGGGCGTTGTAGCGTTCGATATCGCGGGGATCGCGGCCGCGCTGGCTCACCACCTCGCCGCCATCCAGGAAGATGTCGGACACGCCAACGGCCTGATCGAGCAGGCCACCCGGATTGTTGCGCAGGTCGAAGACAAGGCCTTTCATCCTGGGGTTCTGCGCCTGCAGACCCTTGATGGCGGCCAGCACCTCGTCGGTGGCCTTTTCGTTAAAGCCCGACAGGCGGACATAACCGTAGTCGCCTTCCATACGGGCGGTGACCGACTTGGGCTTGATCACTTCGCGGATCAGGGTGACGTCGAAGCCGTCGGACTTTTCGCGGGCGATGGTCAGGGTAACCTTCTCGCCGGCCGGGCCGCGCATCAGCTTGACCGCCTCGTTGGTCGGCAGGCCCACGACGCTCTCGCCATTGACCGCGGTGATATAGTCGCCCGGCTGCAAACCGGCGCGCGAGGCCGGGGTGCCGTCCATCGGCGAGATGATCTTGATCACCCCGTCTTCGCTGGTGATCTCGATGCCCAGCCCGCCGTATTCTCCGCGGGTCGAGTCCTGCATGTCTTCAAAGCCCGCCGGCGCGAGATAGCCGGAGTGGGGATCCAGCGACGAGACCATGCCCTCGAGGGCGGCCTCGATCAGTTTGCGGTCGTCGACCTCGACGACATACTGCTTCTGGACGATGTCGAGGACGTCTCCAAACAGCTCCAGCATCTTGTAGGTCTGGGCGCGCGGCTGGGACGTGGCCTCCGCCTTCTGGCCGACATAGGCCATCGACCCGGCGCCGAGAACAAAGGCGCAAGCGCCGATCAGGAGGTTCTTCTTCAACATAGCCTGGCTGGAGGCTCCCTGTGCGGCTTTGCGCGCCGCGTGATGACTAAAGCCCCGCGAGAGGCCGAAATTGTGTCCTACCCCGGTGTTGCCGATGCAACTCCGGCGCCGTTCGTTCTGAGCCAGGGCGCCGGATCGACCGGTGTCCCCGAGCGCCGGAGTTCGAGATAGAGCTCCGAGTCTCCGTTTCCCGCGCCGCCGCCTCTCGCCATGCGTCCGATCGGCGCGCCGGCGGCGATTGTCTGACCCGGCGCTACTGTAACCTCGCCGAGACCCGCGAGCACCAGATGGTAGGCGCCGGTCGTCCGGACAATGAGGATGACCCCCCAACCGGTCACCGGCCCAGCGAATTCAACCACGCCTTGAGCCGGGCTGGCTACGGGGGCGCCGGCCTTGAGCCGGAAAGAGACGCCTTCGGCCGGGCCGCCGAAGCCGCGGACCTGCGTCGCCCCGGCCGGCCGCAACAGGCGCCCCGGCCCGCCATCGGGGCCGGTCAGGCGCGGAAAGCTGTCGGCCAGCTGTCCCGGACTGCCGACCGCGCGACCGGCGGCGACGGCGTCGTCGCTGAACTGCCGCTCGATCTCGGCCTGGCGGGTCAGCAGCTTCTCGACGTCGCCGCGACGGTCGGCGGCGAGGCTCTCGCTGGTGAAGAGGGTCTCGTTCGCGGCGGCGGCCTGCCGGCGCAGCCCGGCGATCTCGCGCGCCTCGGCGCCATAGGCGCGGGCGCGGCGTTCCAGCGCGGGTGTCATGGCGCGGATCAGGATCGCCGCCCGAACGGCGTCGCGAGCATCCTCGGGCCGTACCAGCAGCGCCGGCGGCGGCTCGCGCCGGAACAGCTGCAGCGCGCCGAGCAGCTGGGCCAGGCGATTTCGGTCGCGGCCGAGTTCCGCGGTCAGGGAGGTCTCACGCACGTTCAGCATCTGCAGTCGCGCGCGGGCGTTGGCGACGTCGCGACTGCTCTGGGCCTGGCGGGACGCGAGCCGGCGCAGTTCCTCGCGCAGGGCCTCGATCTGGCGGCGGGCCTCGGCGCTGCCCGATGCGCCGGCGGCGCCCGGCTGCACCGCATAGACCTCCATGAGTCGCGGCGACGGAGCGTCAGCGGGCTCCTGCGCCGCGCTGCGGGCGGCGACAGCGCAGAGGGTGATGACAGCAAGGGTGGCCAGGCGGCGACGCATGCAGCGCTGATAGCAGACGCAGCGGCGTCAGTCGCGGTGGTAGGGGCTGCCGGCGAGGATCGTGACGGCCCGGTAGACCTGCTCGGCCAGCATGGCCCGCGCCAGGGCATGCGGCCAGGTCTGCGGACCGAACGCCAGCTTCCCGTCGGCTGCGGCGAGGATCGAGGGGTCCAGACCGTCCGCCCCGCCGATCAGGAACACCAGCCGCCGGACTCCATCGTCGCGCAGACGGCCGATCTGGCCCGCGAACTCCCGGGACGGCCGCACCGCGCCGTGTTCGTCGCAGGCGATGACATGGGCGTCCTTCAGATGCGGCAGGAGCACCTCGGCCTCGGCGGCCTTGCCCGGCTTGCGCGCCTCGACCTCGACAATCTCGACAGGGCCGAGACCCAGCGAGCGACCGCTGGCCGACGCGCGTTCCGCGTAGTCCTTCGCCAGCAGCGCTTCAGGGGCGCGGCCCAGCCTTCCGACGGTGAGGAGGGTGATTTTCATGGGTGCGTGGTTCGAGACGCGATCCTGGGGGATCGCTTCTCACCATGACGAAAACCTCTATCGCTCACCCTGTTCGTCATCCTGACGAGCGAGTTTCGAGCGAGCGTCTCGAAGGCCGCAAAGGCCCTAGTTCGCCGGCGTGATGTGCGGCGAGTCGACCGACCAGATCTTCTCGATGTTGTAGAAGCTGCGCACTTCCGGGCGGAACAGGTGGACGACGACGTCGCCCGCGTCGATCAGCACCCAGTCGCAGTGCGGCAGGCCCTCGACGCGCGCCTTGCCGTGACCGGCTTCCTTGAGCGCGCGCATCACATGGTCGGCCAGCGCGCCGACATGGCGGTGCGACCGGCCGGACGCCACAATCATGGAGTCAGCCATGGGGCTTTTGCCCCGAAGATCGATGAGGACAATCTCCTCAGCCTTGTCGTCGTCGAGACGGCCAAGGATCAGGTCTTCGAGCGAACCGTAACTCTGGGGTTCGTCGGATGAGGTCCCCGAAAGGGCCTCGTGCGCCTCGGGCGCCAACTCGCGGTTCAGCGGAATGCTCCTCTATTCGCCTCACTAGGCGGAAGCCATAGCACGTTCTGGCTCGAACGTCAGCGAATCAGGTGGGGCGGATGTCCCGCTATGTCCCGGGAGTATTTGTCCCCGGAGTCCCGCGCTGGCGATCACGGATCGCCGTGGAGCTGGCGAAGTTGAACGGGCCGCGCAGATAGACCCACGCCGGGGCCTTCATCATCGCCAGCAGGGGGCCTTCTCGGGCCGGCCGGCGGGCGTGGCCAAAGCGCTTCGCCGCCGGCGAGGTGCGGGCCTTCAGGGCCGCCCAGGGTCGCGAGACGATGGCGACCGGCAGTTCGCGCATGATCTGGGTCCAGCCGCGCCAACGGTGAAAGCCTGCCAGGCTGTCGGCGCCCATGATCCAGACGAAATGCACGCCGGGGAACCGCGCCTTGAGCACCCGCACCGTATCGATGGTGAACTGCGAGCCGATCCGCGTCTCGGCGTCCGAGACGATCATCGCCGGCCCGTTGGCGCGGGCGCGGACGCCGGCCATGCGCTCGGCCAGCGGGGCGGTATCCTGCCGGGACTTCAACGGGTTCTGCGGCGAGACCAGCCAGACGACCCGGTCGAGGTTGAGGTTCTTCAGCGCCGTCTCGGCCACGTGCACATGGCCGTCGTGCACGGGATTGAACGAGCCGCCATAGAGTCCCACCCGCATGCCCGGCTTCAGATCGAAGCCAAGGCGCAGGGTGCGGGGCCTCCCGGCCTCAGGGACGAGTCTGGCCGGTCCCGCGAACCACATATTTGTACGTTGTCAGTTGCTCGGCCCCGACCGGACCGCGGGCATGAAGCTTGTCAGTGGCGATGCCGATCTCGGCGCCGAAGCCGAACTCGCCGCCGTCGGCGAACTGGGTCGAGGCGTTGACCAGCACGATGGCGGAGTCGACCAGGGCGATGAACCGCTCCGCCGCCGCCGCGTCCTCGGTGACAATAGCGTCCGTATGACCCGAACCGTAGGCGGCGATATGGGCGGCGGCGCCCTCGACGCCATCGACCACGGCCACGTTGAGGATCGCCGCGAGGTGTTCGGTGGTCCAGTCGTCGCTGGAGGCCTGTTTCATCGTCGGCTCGATCGCCCGGGCGGCGGCGTCGCCACGCATCTCGCAACGCTCGCGGATCAGGGCATCGGCGATCGGTGGAAGCAGGCGGTCGGCCGCCGCGCGGTCGATCAGCAGGGTCTCGGCCGAGCCGCAGACCGAGACACGGCGCAGCTTGGCGTTGACGACGATGTCGCGCGCCCTGGCGATGTCCGCCCCCGCATGGACGAAGACGTGGCAGAGGCCTTCCAGATGTCCCAGCACCGGTGCGCGGGCTTCGGCCTGGACCCGGGCGACGAGGCTCTTGCCGCCCCGCGGGATGATCAGGTCGATATGCCGGTCGAGGCCAGACAGGATCGCGCCAACAGCCGCGCGGTCGGTCGTGCGGACCTGCTGGATGCAGCTGGCGGGCAGGCCGGCCTTCGCCAGCCCCTTCACCATCGCCGCATGCAGGGCGAGGTTGCTGCGCAGGCATTCGGAGCCGCCGCGCAGGATCGCCGCGTTGCCCGAACGGATGCACAGGGCCGCAGCGTCGGCGGTCACGTTCGGGCGGCTCTCGTAGATGATCGCGATCACCCCGATCGGGGTTCGGACACGGGCGATGTCCAGGCCGTTGGGCCGGGTCCAGCGGGCGATCTCCGCACCGAGGGGATCGGGGATGGCGGCGATCTGGGCGACAGCATCGGCCACGGCCGCGAGGCGGGCCTCGTCCAGCATCATCCGGTCGAGCATGGGCGCGGATAGACCCGCGGCCTTCGCTGCGGCGAAGTCGGCGGCATTGGCGGCCAGGATGGTCGCGGCGCTGTCGCGGATCGCCTCGGCGGCGGCGAGAATGGCCTTGGACCGCTGCTCGGGTGTCGACAGGCGCAGGGCGCGCGCGCCCTCGCGGGCGGCTCGACCGGTCGCCAGCATCGTCGCCTGCAGTGATGCCCCCGCGTCGTCCACGGATCAAAGCCCTGTTTTGCTCAGACTGAGCCTTAGCGGCTTTCCGGCGACCCGACCAGCGCCAGGTCGTCGGCATGGATCAGCGGTCCGGCGGTGAAGCCCAGCACCGCCTCGATGGCGTCCGAGCGCAATCCGGCGATCTTCTGTGCGTCAGCGGCGTCATAACGGGCCAGACCGCGTCCGAGTTCGCCGTCCGGTCCGCGCACCAGCACCGCGTCGCCCTTGCCGAACCGGCCCTCCACGGCCGTGACGCCGGCGGCCAGCAGGCTCTTGCCGCCCCGCAGGGCCGTGGCGGCGCCCGCATCTACGGTCAGGGTCCCGGCGGGGGCCAGCGAACCGGCGATCCAGCTCTTGTAGGCGGCTGTCGCGCTGACGCCGGCCTCGATGACCGTCGCGGGTGCGCCGTCCTCGACCGCCTGCAGCGGGTTGGGCCGGCCGCCCAGGGTGATGATGGTCGCGCAGCCGGCGGCGCGTGCGATGCGGGCAGCGGCCAGCTTGGTCGCCATCCCGCCCGTGCCGACACCGGCGCCGGCGTTGGCGCCGCCGGCCATGGCCTCGATCTCCGGCGTGATCTCGCTGATCCGCTCAAGCCGGGTCGCCGCCGGGTTGCTGCGCGGGTCGGCGGTGTAGAGGCCGTCGATGTCCGACAGCAGCACCAGCACATCGGCGCCGATCATCTGCGCGACGCGCGCCGCCAGCCGGTCGTTGTCGCCGTAGCGGATCTCCTCGGTGACCACCGTGTCGTTCTCGTTGACCACCGGCACGACGTTCAGGTCCAGCAGGGTGTCGACCGTGGCGCGGGCGTTGAGCCAGCGGCGGCGGACCTCGGTGTCGTCACGGGTCAGCAGAACCTGGGCGACGGCCTGGCCGTGCGGTTCGAAGGCTTCCTCCCAGGCCCGCATCAGCAGGGACTGGCCGGCGGCGGCGGCGGCCTGCTTTTCAGGCAGGGTCAGGGCCTTGCGCTTGAGACCCAGACGGCGACGACCGAGCGCCACAGCGCCGGAGGAGACCACGAGAAGTTGCTGCCCCCGTGCGCGCAGGCGGGCGGCGTCGGCGGCGAACGCGGCCAGCCAGGCCCGGGCCGGGAGCCCGGTGTCGGCCTCAACGACAAGGGCGGAGCCGATCTTGATCACCACCCGGCGGGCTGTCGTCAGCTCCGACGACGGGCCGGTCATCACGGCGCCTTCAGCAGGTCGACAAAGCCGCGGCAGATATCGGGCGCGCCCGTCACCGCCCAGGCCTTGACGAGGCCGGTGGCATCGAAGGCGATGGCCATGCGGCATTGCATGGGTTCCGGACGCAGGCAGCGCATCGCGCCGCTGGCCAGATCCATCCCGCAGCTCATCTCCTGCTGGACGTTGATCATCCAGAACACGACCTCGCCGTCGCTGGCCTTCCGCGTTCCGGATGAGAGGCCGAGCTTGCCGCGCAGCCGATCGCCCGACTTGCCGCGATAGGGCTCGAGCAGGGCGTTGATTTCGGCGGTGACAGGATTGACCGGGGCGGCGGGGGTCGCGGTCGCAGCGGGCGTCGCCGCAGCGGGCGCCGCCGCGACCGGGGTTTCCGCGAACATCAGGATCAGGACGGCGATCAATGGGCTGAGCATGCGGGTGTTCCTAGACCGGCGACCAGCCGGAGCTCGCGGCCGGCGCATCGACCAACGCGGCGGCAGCTTCGGCTTCGCCCGCCCGGTGATGCTTCACGGCCCGGAAAACGGCCCGCAGAACATCCTGCACGCCCTCGCCGGACACGCCGGAGATCAGATGCGGCGCAACGCCGGCGGCCTTCTTCAGCGCCTTGGCCTTGGCCTTGCGCTCTTCCGGGTCGAGCGCGTCGACCTTGTTCAAGGCGAGGACTTCGGGCCGGTCGGCCAGTCCTTCGCCGTAGGCCTCCAGTTCGGACCGGACCGTCTTCCAGGCGCCGACAACATCGTCCTGCGTCGCGTCGACCAGATGGATCAGGGCGCCGGCCCGCTCGACGTGGCCGAGAAACCGCACCCCGAGACCTGCACCCTCGGAAGCGCCCTCGATAAGGCCCGGGATGTCGGCGATGACGAACCGTTCTTCGGAGGACAGGTCCACGATGCCGAGGTTCGGCACCAGGGTGGTGAAGGGGTAGTCGGCGATCTTCGGCTTGGCGGCGCTGACCGCGGCCAGGAAGGTCGACTTGCCGGCATTGGGCAGGCCCACCAGACCGGCGTCGGCGATCAGCTTGAGCCGCATCCACAACCAGCGTTCCTCGCCGGGCAGGCCGGGGTTGGCGTGCTTGGGGGCCTGGTTCACCGGACCCTTGAAGCGATCATTGCCCCAGCCGCCGTTGCCGCCCTTGGCCAGCAGCACGCGCTTTCCCGGGGCGTCCAGGTCGGCGATCAGGGTTTCCTTGTCCTCTTCCAGCACCTGGGTGCCGACGGGAACCTTGAGCTCGATATCCTCACCGGCCGCGCCGTGGCGGTTGCGGCCCATCCCGTGGATGCCCGTGCCGGCCTTGAAGTGCTGCTGGTAGCGATAGTCGATCAGGGTGTTCAGCCCCTCGACAGCCTCGATCCAGACATCACCGCCGCGACCGCCGTCGCCGCCGTCCGGGCCGCCGTATTCGATGTACTTCTCGCGCCGGAACGACACAGCGCCGCCGCCGCCGTCGCCGGAGCGTATGTAGATCTTGCACTGGTCGAGAAATTTCATCGCGCCCTTATGGGCCAAGGCGGGCCTTGCGAAAAGAGCGGGAGGTCGCCGGAGCGGTCGCAAAGATGCCAGGATCGCTGCATACGACCGCTGGGACGGGCTCAGGGAAGGACCAGATGCGCACCGGACTTCGACTGCTGATCGGGCTGACGGCCCTGATGCTGCTGCCCGCCGCCTCGATGGCGGCGCGGCCCGCCGTGCGCGCCGACGACATGACGCTGGGCAACACGAAGGCGAAGGTCGTGGTGGTGGAGTACGCCTCGCTCAGCTGTCCGCACTGTGCGCGGTTCCACAACAGCGTCTTTCCGGCCTTCCGCAAGAAGTACGTCGACACCGGCAAGGTGCTGTTCGTCTATCGCGAATTCGTCACCAGCCCGGCCGAGATCGCCGTGCCGGCGACCATGCTCGCCCGCTGCGCCGGGAAGGATCGCTATTTCGAGGTGATCAGCCGGGTCTTCGCCACCCAGGACGAGATGTACAAGGGCGGCACGGTTCGCGGGGTCCACGACATCCTGCGGCGGGAGGCGGCGACACTGGGCATCGACGCGGCGGCCTATGAGGCCTGTATCAGCGACGAGGCCGCGTTCGAGGCGCTCAAGGCGCGCATCAGCCGGGCTGAAACCGAGGACAAGGTCCAGGGCACCCCGACCTTCGACGTCAACGGCGTGCGGGTCACGGCGCCGCTGGGCAAGGAAATGGACCTGGCCACGCTTGATGCGGCCATCGCCGCGGCGCTGAAGCGCAAGTAGCCGGGGGAACTCAGGCCAGCCAGATCATCCGGCGGGATGGCGCGGGCGCAGGGCGGCCCAGCGAGGCCTGCATGACCACGTCGCCCGTGTAGAGAAATCCCGCGCGGCAGAGGACCACGCCCGACGCCGGGTTGTCGGAGAAATGGCCGGCTGCGACCACGCGCCGCCGCCAGTCCCGCGCGGCCCAGGTCATGGCGCCGACGAGGGCCTCGCTGGCGATGCCGCGACCTCGAAACGGCGCGCCGATCCAGTACCCGACCTCCACCGGGCCCTCTGCCCGGGCGTCGAAGCCCAATCCGCCGACCACGCCGACGTCATCCAGATCAATGAGGAACGGCGCATGAAGGCGCGGGTCCGCGGCGGCGCAGCGGCCGATGAAGGCCTCGGCGTCCTCGCGGCGATAGGGCGATGGCATGGTCGCGGTCATCCGCGCGATGTCCGGGTCGTTGCACAGCTCGGCCAGGCGCGGGGCGTCCTGTGGCTGCGGCGAGCGAAGGGTCAGCCGCCTGGTCTCGATCCGGGGCGTGGTCTCGATCACGCACATGGGGTGGTCCTCCCGGCCCCTCTCCGGGGGCCTGAACATGCAAAAGCGGGGAGCCCGGCGTCCGGACTCCCCGCTTGAGGAATTGCATGTCCGGATCGCCTGTACGGGCGATCCGGAGAAGGTCGGGTCGCCTATTCGGCGGCCTGGGCGACCTCGGCCGGAACGACCGTCGCGTAGGTGCGATTGTTGCGCTTGGTCACAAACTTCACCGCGCCATGTACGAGCGCGAAGAGGGTGTGGTCCTTGCCGATGCCCACATTCGTGCCCGGCCAGAACTTCGTGCCGCGCTGACGGATAATGATGTTGCCGGCGAGGACCTTCTCGCCGCCGAACTTCTTCACGCCGAGACGGCGGCCGGCGGAGTCGCGACCGTTGCGCGAGGAGCCGCCTGATTTCTTGTGAGCCATAGTGCTCTCCTACTCTCTCGAGGCGCCGCCGATCAGGCGTCGCCGTCCTTCTTGGCGGCCGGCTTCTTCGCAGCGGCCTTCTTGGCGGGGGCGGCGTCACCGTCGGCCTTGGCGGCCTTCGGAGCAGCAGCCTTCTTCGGCGCGGCAGCCTTGGGCGCTTCAGCAGCTTCAGCCTTGGGAGCCGGAGCAGCCTTGGCGACCTTGGCGGCCGGGGCCGCCTTTTCCGCCTTCGGCGTCGCGCCGCCGAGCGGCTGGAAGGCCAGGCCGCGGGCGCGGGCGTCGAGCTCGCGCTTGGTGGTCAGGCTGACTTCGCCGTCCCACTTGTCGGTCTTGCCGGCGCCGGCGACCGAGGTGACCCGCAGCACGGTCTCGTGCTGGCGGTGGCCCTTCGTGCGGCGATAGCCCTGACGGCGGATCTTCTTGAAGATCTTCACCTTGTCGCCCTTGCGGGTCTCAATCAGGGTGGCGTTGACGGTCGCGCCGTCGACCAGGGGCGCGCCCACGGTCACCGCGTCGCCATCGCCCAGCATGAGGACTTCGCCGAACGCGACATCCGCGCCGGGCTCACCCGCCAGCTTCTCGACAACAAGCAGATCCCCAGCCTGGACCCGGTACTGCTTGCCGCCGGTCTTGATCACCGCGTACATCGTGTGCGCCTTGAAAAATCTAGAGTTCGCAAAATAGATCGCGCCCGCGAGGTGTCCCGCGGGCGAGGGAGCGGTCTTATACAGCCGGCGCTTTCTGAGTCAACGCCGCGAGGCCCTGCAAAGCGCGATCAGTCCCTTCTCCGGACCGATTGAGCGACCGTGGTCGGCCGGATCCGGCAAACCTGCTGGCATGTTATTTTGTAACAGGCTATAGCCCGGGGGTGATCTCGCCCTTCTTCCTGTCCTTCGCGGCGGCCGGTTTCGGCGTGGCCCTGGTGCATGCGGCCATCCCCACGCACTGGCTGCCGTTCGTGCTGGTCGGCCGCGCCCAGGGCTGGCGATTGCAGCGCGTGCTGGCGGCGGCGGCGGCGGCGGCGCTCGGGCACATCCTGACGACCTCGATCGTCGGCGTGCTGATCCTGATGGCCGGCCGGTTTGTCGAGCAGTGGATCCAGGGCGTTCTGCACTACGCGGCTGCGGCCCTGCTGCTGGGATTTGGACTCTTCTATATAGCGCGCGCCTTCCAGCGCCGCGTCGCCGTCGCCGGGCTGGCGGATCCGGCGCTCGTCGCTCCGCCCCGGGTGGACGACCGCGCCGCCTGGTGGGGTGTCGTCGGGGCGCTGGCGCTGTCGCCGGGCGAGGTCCTGCTCTCCTTCTATCTGACGGGCGACACACACGGCTGGCCCGGCCTGATCCTGCTGAGCACGGCGTTCCTGGTCGGCACCTTTGCCGGGATGGTCGCGCTGATCACCCTGACCTGGGCCGGGATGGCGCATTTCCGCATGGACCGGCTGGCGCGGTACGAATCGGCGTTCCTCGGCGCGGTTCTGGTGACACTGGCCATCGTGGTGGTGGTTTTCAGTCTCTGAGCCGCCTATCTACCGGCCCATGACCGACACCGCTCCCGCCCGCATCCCCGTCACCGTGCTCACCGGCTACCTCGGCGCCGGCAAGACCACGCTCCTCAACCGCATCCTCACCGAGGACCACGGCAAGCGCTACGCCGTGATCGTCAACGAGTTCGGCGAGATCGGCATCGACAACGACCTGGTCGTCGGCGCCGACGAGGAAGTGTTCGAAATGAACAACGGCTGCGTCTGCTGCACGGTGCGCGGCGACCTGATCCGGGTCGTCTCGGGCCTGATGAAGCGCAAGGGTGGCTTCGACGCGATCATCGTCGAGACCACGGGCCTGGCCGACCCCGGCCCGGTGGCCCAGACCTTTTTCGTCGACGACGACGTGCGGGCCCGCACGAAGCTGGACTCCGTCACCACGGTGGTCGACGCCCTGCACCTGCCCCTGCGGCTGGCGGACAGCCGCGAGGCGGTCGAGCAGATCGCCTTCGCCGACCAGATCCTGCTCAACAAGACCGACCTGGTGACGCCGGCGCAGCTGAAGGCCGTCGAGGCGCAGATCCGCCGGATCAACCCGCTGGCGCCCATCCACCATACCCAGCGCTCGGCCGTGCCGCTCGATGCGATTCTCGGCCGCGGCGGGTTCGATCTGGACCGCATCACCGAGCTGGAGCCGGAGTTCCTCAATCCCGCGCACGGCGAGGCGGGGCATGTGCACGACGAGCACTGCGACCACGACCACGACCACGGGCACGACCATCACCACCACGATCACAGTCACCACGACCACGCGGCCCACGATCACGTGGCCGAGGCCGGCATCCGCGGCGTGTCGCTGACGTTTGAAAAGCCGCTCGACGGCATCAAGGTGACCAACTGGCTGAACCAGCTGTTGCAGGACAAGGGTCCCGACATCCTGCGCGCCAAGGGCATCCTGGACGTGAAGGGCGAAAGCCGGCGCCTGGTGTTCCAGGCCGTGCACATGATCCTCGAGGGCGACTTCCAGCGCGACTGGAAGGACGGCGAGCATCGCTACAGCCGGATGGTGTTCATCGGCCGGGACCTCGACGAAGCCGCACTGAAGGCCGGGTTTGAAGGGTGCGTGGCTTAGGGGACATGTACCGAAGGTACGTGTCCCCCAAACCGGTTCTGCTCGAATAGGGGACACGTACCTTCGGTACATGTCCCCAAAAGGAAAAAGGCCGGTGTTTCCACCGGCCTTTCGCATGTCTGGCTGTGAGGCCGACCTATTCGATGTCTTCGTTGATCAGGCCGATCTTGAAGTAGCCGTTGGCCTGCAGGACGTTCAGCACGGCCATGAACTGCTCGTACATCACGTCGGCGTCGGCGCGCACGAAGACGCGCTCTTCGGTGAAGTTGCCGGTGACGCCTTCCTTCTGCATGGCGGCGGGGATGTCGGCCGGCAGATTGACCAGGCTGGACTGGACCGCTTCACCGACGAAGATCGCGCCGGTCTTCTGGATCGAGATGAAGACGGGCTTCTTGGGCTTGGGGTCATTGGGGTTGGGCGGAACCGCAGGCGGCAGGTCGAGCGCGATCGAGACCGTGGCCATCGGCGCCGCGACCATGAAGATGATCAGCAGCACGAGCATGATGTCAACGAACGGCGTAACGTTGATCTCGCTGTTCTGACCCAGATCGTACTTGGAGCCGCCGCTCCCGCCCAGCTTCGCACCCATTCCGACACTCCCTTGCGCGGGCAAACGCGTGCCGCCCGCTGTCATTCGTCAAAACCCATTACGCGACTGCTGCCGCTTGTAAAGCCTGTCTCGCTTGGCAGGCGAAAACGAACGGCCGCTGGGCAAGGCCAAGCCTGCGTTATAAACGCGCCACCATGACTTTCGATTTCGACGCCTATGTGACCGCCGCGCTCTTCGACCGTTCCGGACGAACAATGTTCGCTCTGGGCGACGGAACCGTGCGCGCCGTGACGGGGGACGGGTTCGTCACCGTTGAGGCCCACCAGGGCGCTGTGCTGTCCGCCTGCGTCCATCCGTCAGGCCTCGGCATTCTCACCGGCGGTGACGACGGCCGGGTGGTCTGGACGCGGCTTGAGGGGGGCGAGATCGTCGCCAGCCTTGTCGGCGAGGTGAAGGGCCGCTGGATCGACTCCGTCGCCGCCAGCGCCGAATCGGGCCTGATCGCTTTCACCGCTGGCCGCGACCTGCATGTGCTCGATCCGAAAGACCCCGCCTTCAGCCGCGTCTTCACCCACGAGAAGTCTGCCGCCGACGTGGCGTTCGACCCGAAGGGCCGGCGCCTCGCGGTGGCGACCTACAACGGCGCGGCGCTCTGGTACGCCAGGATCGCCGACCAGAAGCCGCAGATCCTCAAATGGGCCGGCAGCCATGTGCTGGTCGCCTGGAGCCCTGACGGCCGCTTCCTCATGAGCGCCATGCAGGAGAACCAGCTGCACGGCTGGAAGGTCGCCGACGACAAGAACCTGCGCATGGGCGGCTACCCGGGCAAGGTGAAGAGCATGAGCTTCCTGTCGAACGGGCTGATGATGGCCACGTCCGGCTCGAACGGTGCGGTGGTCTGGCCGTTCGCCGGCGCGACCGGCCCGATGGGCAAGGATGCGGCCGAGATCGGCTACGATCAGTCAGCCATGGTCGCGCGGGTCGCCGGCACGCCGAACGCCTCGATCCTCGCCGCCGGCCTCGACGACGGCCGCGTCTGGGCCGCAGACCTGAAGAGCGGCAAGATCGAGCATCTCAAGGCGGAAAAAGGCGCGGCCATCAGCGCCCTGGCCATCAGCCTCGACGGCTCACGGGTGGCCTGGGGCGATGAGGACGGCGGCGCCGGGGTGGTGGAGACGGGGCTTTAGGTCCCCGTGCGTCCTTCGAGACGCTCGCTTGAGGCTCGCTCCTCAGGATGACGTAGAGGGTTGAGCTTCTCTGGTGTTCGTCATGGTGAGGAGCGATCCTTCAGGATCGCGTCTCGAACCACACAACCTTCCTACTCAAACCCCCTCATCTCGGCCCAGACCTCGAACGGATCCCGCCGGGTGCGCAGGGTGTTGATCGGCGCGGTGTCGTCGGGCCAGCCGAGCGCCATGCCGGAGAACAGCATGTGGTCGTCGGGCAGGGCCAGGTGTTCGGCCACCGTCTTCGGATAGCGGGCCCAGAACTCCTGGGCGCAGGTGGCCAGGCCGCGTTCCGTCGCCAGCAGCATCAGGGTCTGCATGTACATGCCGACGTCCGACCACTGGGGCGGGCCGAGCTTGCGGTCGAGGCTGAAGAACAGGCCGACGGGCGCGCCGAACAGCTGGGTGTTCTTGAACAGCTGCTGCAGCCGCGCGGGCTTGTCCTCGCGCGGGATGCCGATGGTCGCATAGAGGTCCTCGCCGCACTGGAAGCGGCGGGTGCGGAACGGGTCCCACAGATCGGGTGGATAGACATCGTACTCGGGCGTTTCGCCGGCGAGGTTGGCGGCGACCTTCGCCTTCAGCCCCTCCAGCGGCGCGCCGGTCAGGGCGTGAACCCGCCAGGGCTGCAGGTTGCCGCCGGATGGCGCGCGCTGGGCGGCCAGCAACAGCTCGCGGACGAGCTCGCCGGAGACCGGCCTGTCCAGATAGGCGCGGACGGAGACGCGACGATCAACGGCCTCGGTGACATTCATGGCGGATGCTTTCTGGTGGGCGACAGACGCTGTCCCAGTGGCTAGCATCCGTCCGCAGCGTCAAGGCAAGGGGAGCGGGATTGAGCCAGGAACCGCCGCAAGAGCCGCAGTACAGCATCCCGTCCGGGGCCGACGCGCCGACTCCGTCGGAGCCCCTGCCGCCGCCGCGCCCGGCCCGACGACCCGGCGGACTCGGCCGGCTGGTCCGCGCCGTGTTCATCTGGGGCTTCATTCTGACCGTTGTGCTGCCCGTCGGGGTGACGCTGCTGTACCGCTTCGTGCCGCCGCCCGTGACCATCCTGATGGTCCAGCGCCTGTTCGAGGGCAAAGGGCTCGACTACCGCTGGCGCCCGCTGAAGCGGATTTCGCCGGCCCTGGTGCAGGCCGCGATCGCGTCGGAGGACGCCAAGTTCTGCGCCCACGACGGCTTTGATTTCGAGGCGATCCAGAAGGCCGCGGCGTCCAACAAGCGCCGGCCCGGGAAGATCCGGGGTGGTTCGACAATCAGCCAGCAGACGGCGAAGAACGTTTTCCTGTGGCCGCAGCGCTCGTATCTGCGCAAGGGGCTGGAGGCCTACTACACGGTCCTTATCGAGACGCTCTGGGGCAAGCGCCGGATCATGGAGGTCTATCTCAACGTCGCCGAGATGGGGGCCGGGACCTATGGCGCCGAGGCTGCCGCGCAGCGCTATTTCGGCGTCAGCGCCGACCAGCTGACGCGGGCGCAGGCGGCGCGCCTGGTGGCCATCCTGCCCAATCCGCTCAAGTACAAGGCCGTCAATCCGGGCAAATATGTCGCCAGACGTTCCCGCCGCATCGGCGCGGCGGCCGGCACAGTGCGCAGCGACGGCCTGTCGGCCTGCGTCGGGAATCTCCGGTCGGCCACGCGGGCCGAGCGGGCTGAACCTGCGCCCGAGCGCAAGCCCGCCGCGCGCCAGCCCGCGCCGGAGCGCAAGACCGATCCCCTGCCGCCTCCGCCTGTCCTTGAACCGGTTCCGGTCGAGCCCGCGCCAGTTCCGGACCCTGTGCCGCCCGAGCCTGAGTTCAAGACTACGGACTGACCGCGCCTGTATCCTCTTCGTCATGCTCGTCGTGGCCCGGACAAGCCGGGCCATGACGGAGGTTGGTGGCCCGGACCTGACACGGCCGCTTGACGGAACCCCCGCTCGCCCTTCCCATGCCGCGCAATAAATTCCCCCGTGAGGATGCGTTCCATGTTGAAGACGAAACTTCTGGCCGCCGGCGCGGCCCTGGCGATCGTGGCCGGGATCGGCGGCGTCGCCGCCGTGGCCCAGGCCCAGGCACCGACCCCCGCGCCGGCCCCCGCCGTTCCGACCACGGCTGACGCCCTGGCCTTTATCGCCAAGGCCGAGACCGACCTGGCGGCCCTGTCGCAGTATGTGAACCGCGCCTCGTGGGTCCGGGCGACCTACATCACCGAAGACACGCAGTGGCTGGAGGCCAAGGCCGGGTCGGAGATCACCGACCTCGCCACCCGCCTGGCCATCCAGGCGGCGCAGTATGACAAGGTCGCGGTCGACCCGGTCACCCGCCGCAAGCTCGATATCCTCAAGCGCGCCCTGGTCGCGCCGGCGCCGCAGCGTCCGGGCGCGGCCGACGAGATGGCGACCATCGCCTCACGGCTGGATTCGACCTACTCGACCGGCAAGTTCACCTACAAGGGCAAGACCCTGACGCTGAACGACGCCGAGGACATCCTCGCCACGAGCACCGATCCCGAGGAGTTGAAGGCGGTCTGGGAAGGCTGGCACTCGATCTCGCCCGGGATGGTGACCGACTATTCCCGCCTGGTGGCGCTCTCCAACGAGGGCTCCGTGGCGCTGGGCTACAAGGACACTGGCGCCCTGTGGCGCTCGGGCTACGACATGGATCCCGATGCGTTCGCCGCCGAGACAGACCGGCTGTGGAAGCAGCTGGAGCCGTTCTACAAGAACCTGCACTGCTACGTGCGGGCGCGCCTGAACGAGAAGTACGGCGACGCGGTCCAGCCGCGCACCGGCCCGATCCGGGCCGACCTGCTGGGCAATATGTGGGCCCAGCAGTGGGGCAACATCTATCCGATCGTCGCGCCCAGGAGCACGGCCCCGTCCTACAATCTCGACGACCTGCTGGTGAACGCCGGCTACGACGCGGTGAAGATGGTCAAGACCGGCGAGGCCTTCTACGTCTCGATGGGACTGGCGCCGCTGCCGGAGACCTTCTGGACCCGCTCGCAGATCACCCGCCCGCGCGACCGCGAAGTCGTCTGCCACGCCTCGGCCTGGGACCTGGATGACGCCGACGACATCCGCATCAAGATGTGCACCAAGGTCAACGGCGAGGACTTCTATACGGTCCACCACGAGCTGGGTCACAACTACTACCAGCGCGCCTACAAGGCTCAGCCCTACATCTTCAAGAACGGCGCGAACGACGGCTTCCACGAGGCGATCGGCGACTTCATCGGCCTGTCGGCCCTCACGCCGACCTACCTGCAGCAGATCGGCCTGCTTAAGGATGCGCCCGGTCCGGACGGCGACATCCCCTTCCTGCTGAAGATGGCGCTCGACAAGATCGCCTTCATGCCGTTCGGCCTGCTGGTCGACCGCTGGCGCTGGGAAGTGTTCTCCGGCCAGCTGACCCCGGCGCAGTACAATGACGGCTGGTGGACGCTGCGGACCAAGTACCAGGGCATCACGCCGCCCGCGACGCGACCGACCGACGCCTTCGATCCGGGGGCGAAGTATCACGTGCCCGGCAACGTGCCGTACACGCGCTACTTCCTCGCGCATGTCTACCAGTTCCAGTTCCAGCGGGCCGCCTGCAAGCAGGCGGGCTGGACCGGGCCGCTGCATCGCTGCTCGACCTACGGCAACAAGGAGGTCGGGGCGAAGTTCAACGCGATGATGGAGATGGGCGCCTCGCGTCCGTGGCCTGAAGCGCTGGAAGCCTTCACGGGCGAGACCCGCACCGACGCCAGCGCCGTGGCCGACTACTTCAAGCCGCTGAACATCTGGCTGACGAAGCAGAACAAGGGCGAGACGTGCGGCTGGTAAGTCCGCCAACGTCCTGAACAGAACGAGGGGAGGCGGACCGATCCGCCTCCCCTTTTTCTTTTCCGCGGCTACCCGCGCAGCCAACGTGGTTTCCCGACTTTCACCCTGCCTGGTGGCCCAAGCATTTACCGCGATGACGCCATCATCGCCCGTTGATCGCAATTCTGTCGGGACAGGGCGATGAAGACGGGTTTGAAAATTCTGGTTCTGGCGCGCCGCATTCTGGAGAGCCTTCGCCGCGAGGACGGCGCGGTGGCCATCCAGTTCGCACTGGCGATCGTGCCGATGAGCGTGATGGTTTTCGGGGCGGTCGACGTCAGCCGGGCCTCCGGCGAGAAGCAGCGGCTGCAGGATGCGCTGGACTCCGCCGCGCTCGCCGCCGCCCGATCGACCGAAACCACGGACGCTGGTCTGAAGATCGTTGGCGACAAGGTTCTGGTGGCCAACCTGGCCGCGTCAAAGGCGACGCTGGGCGGGTCGACCTTCCGGCTGGAAGGGACGAAGGTCATCGCCACGGCGCAGGCGTCGATGCCGACCGTGGTCGCCGGCCTGTGGATGAACGGCGACATGACCATCGGCGCCGAGTCCGAGGTCACCCGCTCATCGAACAATGTCGAGGTGGCGCTGGCGCTGGATGTCACCGGCTCGATGGCAGGTCAGAAGATCACCGACCTCAAGGCCGCAGCCAAGGAGCTCATCGACCTCGTCGTCCAGGATCAGCAGACGCCCTACTACACCAAGCTGGCGCTGGCTCCTTACTCGGCCGCCGTGAACGTCGGGACCTATGCCGCCAGCATCCGCGGGGCCTACAGCGGCGGGACCTGCACCACGCCGGGGTGCGCCAGCTACAGGTTCACCAACGTCCAGGGCAACAGCAAGACCTTCGCCATCAGCACCTGCGCCACCGAGCGGACCGGGTCGGACGCCTTCACGGATGCGGGGCCTGGCACCAGCCTGCTGGGTCGCAACTATGCCAGCAGCGCGAACGGCTGTCTGGCCAGCACCATCACGCCGCTCTCCACGGACCGGACCGCCCTGAAGAGCCAGATCGACGGCCTGACCGCCGCTGGTTCGACCGCCGGCCATCTGGGCCTCGCCTGGGGCTGGTATCTGGTGTCGCCCGACTTCGCCTCGCTCTGGCCGAGCGCCAGCCGGCCGGCGGCCTATGGGACCGATAAGCTCCTGAAGGTCGTGGTGCTGATGACCGACGGGGCCTTCAACACCACCTACTGCAAGGGCGTGATCAGCAAGGACTCGGGGTCGGGCAGCGGCTCGGCGGCCGATCACATCAACTGCAACGCGCCAAATGGCGACGCCTTCAGCCAGGCCCAGACGCTCTGCGCGAACATGAAGGCCAAGGGTGTGATCATCTACACGGTCGGATTCGACGTGGCCGCCGACCAGGACGCACAGGACATTGTCCGTGAATGCGCCACCGACGCGCAGCACGTCTACCTGCCGTCCACCGGAGCCGCGCTGAAGACCGCCTTCCGGGCCATTGGCGAGGACATCTCGCGGCTGCGGATCTCACGCTGACGACCCGTCGTTAACTCGTGATTCACCAAGCCCGTTGGCGGTTCTCTTACCCTCGCGCGTCATGATGTAGGGTCGAAGGGGTGAGAATCCATGATCCGTGCTGCCCGCTGGTCCATTTCCGGCCTCCTATCGCAGGGCGTGCACTCGCTGCGCGACTTCCGCAGCGAGGGCGGCGCTGTGGCGGTCTGGTTTGCCGTGCTGGCGCTGCCGGTGGCGATCCTCGCTTTCGGCCTGATCGACCTGAATCGCGCCGGTGTGGAGAGGCGTCACCTCCAGGACGCCCTCGACGCCGCGACCCTGATGGCGGCCCGCTCGAATTCGGCCACCGACGCCCAGATGCAAACCATCGGCGGAGCCTCGTTGAAAGCCCAGCTGGCCGGTGCCACGGACGCCACCCTCACCAGCTCGTCATTCAAGATTGTCGGATCGGATGTGGTTGGCACGGCCAAGGCGTCCGTCGTGCCAGTCATCGCCAAACTCTGGACCTCCAGCGACATCACAATCAACGCCGAGACGACGGCCAGGCGCGCTCAGAATTCGCCCGTTGAGCTGGTCATGGTGCTGGATACCACCGGATCGATGGCGGGCACCAAGCTGACCAGCCTGAAGTCCGCGGCGACATCTCTCATCGACAAGCTGACGGTCAGCGGATCCGACAGTGTAAAGATCGGCGTCGTTCCGTTCGGCCAGTACGTGAACGTTGGCATCGCAAATCGGAACGCCGCCTGGGTCAGTGTACCGGCCGACTACAGCACGACCTCCACGACAAAGGGTGTCTGCACCACGGTGTCGACCAAGACCACTTGCCAGACCCAGACCTATGCCTGCACCAAGTACTCGGACGGCGTGCCCTACTCAGCGACCTGCAGCAGGTCGGTCAATTGCGTGACCCAGCCGATCACCCCGGTAACGACCTGCACCGCAGACAAGACCACCACTACGACGTACAAGTTCTCGGGATGTGTGGGATCACCCGCCTATCCGAAGAACGTCAACGACGACGATTCCTCGCGGGTCTATCCAGGCTTCCTGAATCTGACGTGCGCCAGCGCCATCACGCCGCTTACGAACAAGGTATCGACGGTGAAGGCGGCGATCACGGCGCTCACAGCCTCTGGCGACACCTACATTCCCTCAGGCCTCGCCTGGGGCTTCAACATGCTGTCGTCGCCCCAGCCCCTGACGGACGCCGCCGCCTATGACACCACGGGCCAGAACCGCAAGCCACGCAAGGCGATGGTCCTGATGACCGACGGCGCCAACTCCAAACTGATGAACGCGAGCAACGGCCGGCACGATGTTGCCCCGACCCCCAATCCCAATAGCGCCGCGACGAAGACCAACACCCATACGTCCGAGCTTTGCGAGAACATTAAAGCAAAGAACATCGAGGTCTTCACCGTCGCGTTCAACGTCACAGACAGCAACATCAAGTCAATTCTGAAGTCCTGCGCGACTGACGCCGATCATTATTTCGACGCGACAGATACGGCGGGGCTGCTGAATGCGTTCCAGAAGATCGCTGATGCCCTGACAAATCTCTACATCTCTCGATAGAGAGGAAGCGGATATGGACAACAATACCACGAGCACGAACAACCAGATTCTGGCAAGCTGGCGGATGACGGGGCTGATGTCGATGTTTCGTAGTCCGATCAGGTCCGGTCGCGGCGTCGCCCGGCCGGTATCGCGCTTTCTTCGCCGCTTCCGCAGCGAGCGGGGCGCCGTGGCCATCTGGTTCGCCGTCATGGCCCTGCCGACCGCTGTGCTGGCCTTCGGCCTGATCGACGTCAGCCGCGCCAGTGTCGAGAAGCGCCAGCTTCAGGACGCGCTCGACGCCGCCACCCTGATGGCCGCCCGGTCGACCTCCACCACGGATGCCCAGATGCAGGCGATTGGCGCGCCTGCCCTGGCCGCGCAGCTCTCGGGCGTCAGCGACGCGACCATCAGTAGCTCCAGCTTCAAGATCGTCGGCACCAAGGTGACCGGCACGGCGACGGCATCGGTCGTTCCCGTGATCGCCAACCTCTGGCTGCAGGGCAACATGACCATCGCCGCGGAGTCGGAGGTTGCCCGTTCGTCGACCAACCTGGAGCTGTCGATCGTGCTCGACATCACCGGTTCGATGAGGGGCCAGAAGCTCACGGATCTGAAGACGGCGGCGAAGGACCTGATCGATCTGGTCGTGTCGGACGTCCAGACGCCCTTCTATTCCAAGGCGGCCCTGGTGCCCTTCGAGGTGGGCGTCAACCTGGGCGGCTATGCCGCCAGCGGACGGGGCGCGATCGCCCTGGCCAAGTCGGTCACCGGCGCGTCCTGGATGACCGGAAGCTCCAAGAACATCACGGCGGCGACCAAGGCCAATCCCGTTCGGATCACCTCCAACGCCCACGGCTTCAACAACGGCGACGTTGTCTGGATCAGCGGCGTGAGCGGTATGACCCAGTTGAACAACCGGGCGTTCGTCGTGACCGGGCGGGCGACCAATACCTTCCAGCTTCAAGGCGTGAACGGTACTGGCTTCAGCACCTACAGCTCCGGCGGGACGATCCGGAAATGCCAGGTGTCCGACTGCGGCATCGTGATCACCGCGACGGCGCACGGGTTTAACAATGGTGACAAGGTCTATGTCACCGGCGTCGGGGGCATGACCCAGATCAACAACACCGCCTTCACGGTCGCCAATCAGACGGCGAACACCTTCTCGCTGTCCGGCGTGAACGGCGCCAGCTACGGGACCTATAGCTCGGGCGGATCTGTCTGGTGTCTCGTCGCCGGCTGCCAATACTATCAGCTGACCGACAACAACAGTAATGTCCGGCAGTTCCAGATCACCACCTGCGCCACCGAGCGAACCGGCGTGAACGCCTACACGGACGTCGCGCCTGGCGCCTCGCCCGTGGGCAAGATGTACACGCCGGACGGAACCGGCTGTCCTTCGGCCACCATCTTTCCGCTTTCGACCGACAAGGCCGCGCTGAAGGCGGCGATCACCGCCCTCGATGACGGCGGCGCGACGGCCGGCCAGATCGGCGCGGCCTGGGGCTGGTACATGCTGTCGCCCAACTTCGCCTCGTTGTGGGCGGCCGCCAGCCAGCCGGCCGCCTACACCGCCACCGACGTGCTGAAGGTCATGGTCTTCATGACCGACGGCGACTTCAACACGGCGTACTGCAACAACGTCCTCAGCAAGGACTCCACCGGTTCCGACGACGAGCAGATCAACTGCAATGCCACCAACGGCAATCCGACGACGCAGGCCCAGGCCATCTGTACGGCGGCCAAGGCCAAGGGCGTGGTGATCTATACGGTGGGCTTCCAGGTCGGAAAGGGATCGACCGCGGAGACCTTCATCAAGGGCTGCGCGACGGATGCCGACCACGTCTATCTGCCGTCGAGCGGCTCGCTGCTGAAGGACGCCTTCGCGGCCATCGGTCGCGACATCACCAAGCTGAGGCTGTCCAGGTAGACCGCGAGGCTTCGTCCGGAAACGGACGGAGCCGGCGGGTCCGGGCGACCGCCCGATCAGATGCCCCGATCAGGCGCTGAGCGCCTCGTGTTCCGAATCGCTGTGAGCGCAGGCTTCGGCGAGCGCGCCGAACAGGGCCGCCGCCGAGACGGGCTTGCTCAGATGTCCATCCGCCCCGGCGGCCATCGAAGCGGCGACATGCTCGGGCAGGGCGTTGGCGGACAGGGCCCAGATCGGCGTCGACGCACGGCCGGCGGCGCCTTCCGCCGCCCGGATCATCCGGATGGCCGTAAGCCCGTCCATCACCGGCATCTGCATGTCCATCAGGATCAGGTCGAAGGAAGCCGTGGCCGCTGCGTCCACCGCCTCCGCGCCATTCTCGACGCAGGTGAGCTCCACGCCCGAGCCGTCAAACAGCAGTTCGACGACCTTGCGGTTGACCGCATGGTCCTCGGCCAGAAGCACGCGTGGCGACTGGCCGTCGGAGGGCTCGAATGCGGCCGTCGCCGCGCCCTGGGTCAGGTCGCCGGCCCAGCGCTCGAGGTCGACTGTCAGGGTAAAGCGCGAGCCTTCGCCCGGCGATGACTGCGCCACCAGCGTACCGCCCATGGCTTCGGCCAGCGCGCGCGAGATGGCCAGGCCGAGGCCCGTGCCGCCGAAACGCCGGGTTATGGAGCCGTCGGCCTGTTCGAAGCGCTCGAACAGCCGGTCGCGGACGTCCGGACCGAAGCCGATCCCCGTGTCGACGACCGCGATGGCCAGGCGGCCGTCGGGGGCCATCGCCGCTTCAAGGCTCACGCCGCCGTGGCGGGTGAACTTGATCGCGTTGGACAGCAGGTTGCAGATGATCTGGCGCAGCCGCACCGCGTCGCCGACGAAGGCGCCGTCCGCGCTCGCGCCGATCGCCAGGGTGAAGGACAGGTCCTTCGCGGCGGCGGTGGGGCGGAACAGGGATGCGGCGGAGCGCAGGCAGGCGCCGAGATCAAAGGGTTCGGGTTTGAGCTCCAGTCGGCCGGACTCGATCCGGGCGATATCCAGGATGTCGGCCAGGATGGCCTCGAGCGTCTGGCCCGAGGTCTCGATCAGGCTGACCATCTCGGTCTGGGCCGGGCTGAGGTCGGTCCGCGCCAGCGCCGCGGCCACGCCCATCACGCCGTTCAGCGGGGTGCGGATCTCATGGCTCATGTTGGCGAGGAACTCGCTCTTGGCGCGGTTCGCCGCCTCGGCCATGTCGCGCGCCCGCGCGGTGGCTGCCTCCACATGCTTGCGGCTGGTGATGTTCTTCAGAACCCCGAGCACACCGTCGACGCGGCCGTCTTCGCCCAGGATCAACTCGCAGGCCGAGAAGGCCCAGACCTCCCGACCGTCCGGCCTGTTCATGCGATACTCGGTCCGGAACGGCTCGCCGGTCGACAGGCTGTGGTTCCAGCGCGACTGGGCGTCGTCGCGGTCATCGGGATGCACGGTCACCCAGATGTCGCGCGCGACGTCCTCGTAGGCGAGTCCGCCCTCGAAGAAGGTGTCGGCCGCGCCGTCCACCTTCAGCGTCTTCTCGCGATAGTTCACCTCGTAGACCAGCACCTCGGCGATCTCGAGCGCGAGCTTCAACCGTTGCTCCGAGCGCTCAGCGCGATCCAGCGACCCGATCACATCGCTGATGTCGTGGCTCGTCGACACGAGGCCGCCGATCTTTCCATCGCCATCATACCAGGGTCCGATGGACGCCCGCAGCCAGCGGTTGGGCCGGCCTGCTACCGGAACCTTGATACGGTCAGTGCTGAGGCTCTCGCCGGCAAGGCAGCGCGCGTAGATCGGCGCCATCTGCGCCTGTGTGGAGGGGAACAGTTCGAAGACATGTTTGCCCGGGCCATCTTCGGCCGCCACGCCGGTGTACGAGGTCCAGCGGTCGTTGACATAAAGGTAGCGCAGGTCCGTGTCGGTCATCGACAGCGACACCGGCGAAGCGCGCATGATCGCTTCCTTCATGGCCGTCGCCGCGCGCGCCTCACGCTCGGCGACCTCGGTCTGGCGCAAGGCCTTCAGGCGTTCGATGGCCTCGGCCAGAAGCGCCGCAAGGTCCACCAGGGTGGCGGTCACCGCTTCATCACGCGGCCTGCTGCTCTGGAACAGCAGACAGAGGGCGCCGATCTTGACGCCGCCGGCCACCACCACCGGAGCGTTGACGTAGCTTCGCACGAACGGCCAGCCGGTCACCCAGGGATGGTTGGCCCATTCCTCGGCGAGATCGTGGTCCCACATGGGCTCGAGCTCGTCGAGGTGGCGCGCGGTCGCCGAGCCGGCCAGATCGACGACACTTTCGGGCAGGCCCTCAAATCCGGACTGCCAGACATGGTCTTCCTCGACCAGCACGACATAGGCATGGTCCGCGCCCGACGCGCGCCTGGCCAGCCGGGTAACGCGGTCGATGACCGGGCGCAGGGCCGCAAGGTCCATGGACCTGATTTCCGCAATCCGCGCGGAGTCGGAAGACGCCATGCCCATTCCCCTGCTCGCTCGGCGTGCATGTTGAAAGAGCAGGGTTAATTCGGGGTGACCGCGGTCCCGATCAGAGCAGCTTGATCTCCTTGAGCCGCTGGACGAGGAACTCGTCGGCGGTGAGGGGATCGGGGTAGCGGTCGGGGTTCTCCGCCGTCGCGCAGCCGGGCAGGGTGCGGATCTCGTAGTCCGGCGCGAAGTGCAGGAAGAACGGCGTCGAGTAGCGGGCGAAGCCGCGACGTTCGGGCGGCGGGTTGACCACCTGGTGGATCGTCGAGGGCAGGACGTGGTTGGTCGCCCGCTCCAGCATGTCGCCGATGTTGCAGACCAGACAGCCCGGCGGCGGGTTGATCGGCAGCCACCGGCCGTCGCGGTCCTTGACCTGCAGGCCGCCTTCCTCCGCGCCCAGCAGCAGGGTGATGGCGTTGATGTCGCCGTGCGCGCCGGCCCGCACGCCCGTCGCGTCGGCGGGGATCGGGGGATAGTGCAGCAGACGCAGTATGCTGTTGCCCTCGCGCACCGCCTCGTCGAACTGGCTGCGCGGCAGGTCCAGGTAGGCGGCGATCGCCTGCAGCACCTTCGCGCCCATGGAATCGAGCGCATTGTAGAGCCAGGCAACCTTCTCGTGGAAGTCGACGACCTCGGCCGGCCAGACGTTGGGCGGCATCTGGGCTTCATAGCGATGGCCGGGCGGCAGATCGCGGCCCATGTGCCAGAATTCCTTGAGGTCGAAGTGGCTGGCGCCCTTGGCGGTCTCGATGCCGAACGGGATGTAGCCGCGCTGGCCGCCCTTGCCGACCACGTACTGCTTCTTCACGTCCTCGGGGAGGGCGAAGAACCGCTTGGCCGCGTCGATAGCGGCGTCGATCATAGCCTGGTCGAGATCGTAGTTGCTGATCGCGGCGAAGCCGTATCGCCGGAAGCTGTCGCCCAGTGCCTTCGAAAAGGCCTCGAAGTCGGCTTCGTAAAGCGAGAACGAGACGGGCTCGATCGCGGATCGGGTCGGGTCGGTGTCGGTCATGACGAGCCTTTTACACCCGCCGCGACGCCCGCGCACCTGACCTGAATCAAGCACGGTCGGGCGACAGGGGAACCACCGCGGGCGCGGTGCGTTTGGGCCGCATAATCACATCGGAGCCACCCATGCTGAGACCCTCGGCGCTCGCCGCCTGCCTGCTCGCCGCCACCGCCCTCGGCGCCTGCACCACCATCGACCCCAACACCGGCGAAACCGTGCGCAACAACGCGGGCACCGGGGCGATCGCCGGCGCCGTGGGCGGCGCCCTGCTGGGCTACCTTACCAACACCAGCGACGGCGAGCAGGGTCGCAAGAACGCCTTGCTCGGCGCCGGCATCGGCGCGCTCGGCGGCGCCGCCGTCGGCAGCTACATGGATCGCCAGCAGGCTGAACTGCGGCAGGAGCTGCAGGGCACGGGCGTCAGCGTCACCCGCGACGGCGACAACCTCGTGCTGAACATGCCGAGCGACGTGACGTTCGGCGTCGATCGCGCCGACATCCAGCCGCAGTTCATGCGGGTGCTCGACGGCGTGGCGACCATTCTGAACCGCTATCCGCAGACGCTGGTCGATGTGATCGGTCACGCCGATTCCACCGGGGACGACAACTACAACCAGGTGCTTTCCGAGCGGCGCGCCAGCTCGGTGGCGATGTTCCTGACCGACCGCAGCCGCGTGCTGCCGGGGCGGCTCTTCGTGCAGGGGCGCGGCGAAAGCCAGCCAACCGCGAGCAACGAGACGGCTGAGGGTCGCGCCGCGAACCGTCGCGTCGAGATCGTGCTGCGGCCGTTCCGCGGCTGATGCGTCAGGCGGGCCGGGCGGGACCTTCCTGCTCGGCCGCCTCGCGCTGGTCCTCGTCGCGGCCGCTCGGATCCCAGCCGTCCGCTGCGCCGGGCTTCATCTTCTCCAGGTCGGCGGCCAGCAGACGATCCATGGTCTGCGACGCGTCGCGTGACGCCAGCATGTAGGCCTCCGTCTGGCCCCACATCGGCCGCAGCTCCTCGAAGGTGCGCAGGTCATGCCGCCGGAAGTAGTCAGCCGCACGCTGGGCCCGGTGGGCGCGGAAGCCCAGCGACTTGAGCGCCGTGACGCCCATCGACAGGGCCCCTTCGAACGTCTCGCGTTCCACGGCGTCCGCCCCGTTTGCCAGCATGTCGTAGGCATGCCGGCGGTCGAAGGCGCGGGCGAGGATGGTCAGGTGCGGGAAAGCCTCCCGGGCGCGCTCGACCAGTTCGGCGGCCTTTTCCTGGTCGTCGATGGCCACGATCAGCATGCGCGCCCGCTCCGCGCCGGCCTGCCGCAACAGGTCCAGGCGTGTCGCATCGCCGTAGTGCACCCGTCGCCCGAACCGGCGTAGCAGGTCGATCATCTCGATGTCGGCATCCAGAACGGTCGACTTGAACCCGTTGGCCATCAGCAGGCGGCCGGTGACCTGACCGAACCGGCCGAAGCCGGCGATGATGATGTCCGGCTCGGCGTCCTCTTCCTCGAAGGTCGGGTCGGCGATGCTCTCGGTCGGGTTCTTGCGGTCGAGAAAGGTCAGGATCTTCTCGTAGACGATCACCGTCAGCGGGGTCATGGCCATCGAGACGGCGACGACCGCGGTCAGCAGGTCCGCCAGCGGCTGGCTGATCACGCCGGCGCCGACCGTGAAGGTCAGCAGGACGAAGGCGAACTCGCCGCCCTGGGCCAGGGCCACGGCCACGGTCGCCGCCAGCCGGTTGGAGGCTCCGCCAACCCGGGCGAGGGCGAACAGCACCACGAACTTCAGCGCCATCAGACCCAGCACCAGCCCGATCAGCAGCAACGGCTCGCGCAGGATCAGACCGAAGTCGATGGTCGCGCCGACGGTGATGAAGAAGAGCCCCAGCAGCAGGCCGCGGAACGGCTCGATGTCGGTTTCCAGCTCGCGCCGGAACTCGCTCTCGGCCAGCACCACCCCGGCCAGGAAGGCGCCGAGCGCCGGCGACAGGCCGACGATCTGCATCAGCATGGCCACGCCCACGACGATCAGCAGCGAGGTGGCGGTGAAGATCTCGCGCAGGCGAGACTGGGCGATGAAGCGGAACACCGGCCGCACCACGAACCGGCCGCCGCCGACGACCGCGCCCACCGCCGCCAGCACCGCCAGCGCCTGCATCCAGGCGGGCAGGTCGGCGATCAGACTGGCTGAATGGCTGTCCGAGGTCAGCTGCACCGGTCCGGTGGCGAGCAGCGGCAGCAGGGCGAAGAGCGGAATGATCGCCAGATCCTGCAGCAGCAGCACGCCAAAGGCGGCCCGGCCGACGGGCCCCTGTCGCAACCCCTTCTCGTCGAGCGTCTGGAGGACGATCGCCGTCGAGGACATCGCCAGCACAAGGCCCGCCGCCAGAGCCGTCTGCCAGGGCAGGCCGAAGATCATGCTCGCGCCGGCGATCGCCAGGGCGGTGGCCATGACCTGCGCGCCGCCAAGGCCGAAGATCGTCTTGCGCATTGACCAGAGCAGGGCGGGCCGCACCTCCAGCCCGATGAGGAACAGCAGGATGACCACGCCGAACTCGGCGAACGCCATCACGTCCTCGGGATCGCCCGTCAGGTTGAGCGCGAACGGGCCGATCAGGGCACCGGCGATCAGGTAGCCGAGCACCGAGCCGAGTCCCAGCTTCTTGGCCGCCGCCACCGTCACGACACCGGCGGCGAGGTAGACCAGCGCCTGGCCCAGGAAGTCCCCGTGCATCAGACCGTCTCCCGCGCGGCGGCGGCCAGGCCCTCGAGGCGCGCCCGGTAGCGGTCGGCTTCGCCCCGGATGTGGGCGTCGTCCTTGAGGCGGGCGCCGTGGACGACGTAGGGATTCTCCCAGATCATGCCGCAGAGGGCTGCGGTCTGTTCGAGGGGGCGCAGGAACTCCTCCATCGTGAAGCGGTTGTAGCCACGCTGGTGGTAGGCCTGCGCCGGGCCGCCGGTGGTGCAGGCGACGAACAGCTGCTTGCCCTTGAGCCGGTCGCCGCCCTTGCCGTAGGCGAAGCCGTGCAGCCAGACGAGGTCCAGCCACTCCTTCATCAGGGCGGGCGTCGAGTACCAGTAGAACGGGAACTGCAGCGCGATCACCTGGTGGGCCAGCAACTTCTCCTGCTCGGCCTCAACGTCGATCACGAAGTCCGGATAGATCTCGTAGAGGTCATGGAAACGCACGCCGGCGGCGCCCTTCGCCGCGTCGGCCAGCACAGCATTGGCGCGCGAGCGCTCCAGCGCCGGATGGGCGAAGACGACCAGCACCGAGGGTTCGCGGCGTTCAGGCTCCATGGTAGCGTCTCCCGGACAGGCGGATTTTATTCATCGATGCTTGAATTTCGCCGTCTTTCAGGCGAGACGAGCCGACCATTTCGAGCGGAGCGATCATGGCGGACAAGGTTCGCAAGGACGCCGTCGAGGCCCTGTCCGGGCTTCTGTTTGACGGCATGACGATCATGGCCGGAGGCTTCGGCCTCTGCGGCATTCCTGAAAACCTGATCGCGGCGATCCGCGAGAGCGGGGTGAAGGGCCTCACGGTCGTCTCCAATAACTGCGGCGTTGACGGATTCGGCCTCGGCATCCTGCTGGAGACGCGGCAGATCCGGAAGATGATCAGTTCCTATGTGGGAGAGAACAAGCTGTTCGAACAGCTATACCTCTCCGGCGAGCTGGAGCTGGAGTTCAATCCGCAGGGCACGCTCGCGGAACGCATCCGCGCCGGTGGCGCGGGCATCCCGGCCTTCTTCACAAAGACCGGCGTCGGCACGCTCGTCGCCGAGGGCAAGGAAGTCCGCGAGTTCGACGGCGAGACCTATGTGATGGAGCGCGGACTCGTGGCCGACCTGTCCATCGTCAAGGCCTGGAAGGGCGATGCCGAAGGCAATCTGGTCTATCGAAAGACGGCCCGTAACTTCAATCCGATGATGGCCACCGCCGGCAAGGCGACCGTCGTCGAGGTCGAGGAAATGGTCGCCATCGGCGCGCTCGACAAGGACAACATCCACACGCCCGGCATCTACGTCGACCGCCTGTTCAAGGGCGCCGTCTTCGAGAAGCGCATCGAGCGCGTCACCACCCGTGTCAGGGAAGCCGTCTGATGGCCTGGACCCGCGAAGACATGGCCGCCCGCGCGGCCCGTGAGCTGCAGGACGGCTTCTACGTCAACCTCGGCATCGGCATCCCGACGCTGGTGGCCAACTATATCCCCGAGGGGATGCATGTGACGCTGCAGAGCGAGAACGGCATGCTGGGCATGGGCCCCTTTCCCTATGAGGGCGAGGCGGACGCTGACCTGATCAATGCCGGCAAGCAGACGATCACCGAGCTGGACTCGAGTTCGTATTTCTCGTCGGCCGACAGTTTCGCGATGATCCGCGGCGGGCACATCGCCCTGTCGATCCTGGGCGGAATGCAGGTGGCCGAGAACGGCGACCTGGCCAACTGGATGGTGCCCGGCAAGATGGTCAAGGGCATGGGCGGGGCGATGGACCTTGTCGCCGGCGTCAAGCGCGTGGTGGTGGTCATGGACCACTGCGAAAAGACCGGCGCGCCGAAGCTGCTGCATCGCTGCAATCTGCCGCTGACCGGCGCGGGCGTGGTCGATCTGCTGATCACCGAGCTGGGCGTGTTCGAGATCAACCGGGGCAAGACGCCGGTGCGGTTGATCGAACTGGCACCGGGCGTGACGGTGGACGAGGTGAAGGCAAAGACCGAGGCGGCCTTCACGGTCGCATAGCGCAGACCGGGGATCGTGATCACGGTCGCGGGCCGCGTCCTTCACGGGCTGTTGTGCGACGGTGACTTGCCCTGACGCCAGGGCGGGCCATCTTGCACGTCATGAACATCATGCGCTTCCTCGCGGTCTTCGCCGCAACCTTCGCCCTCACGTCCACCGGCCCGGTCGTGGCTGCGCCGAAGCTTGAGACCGCCTGGTTCGCCGGCGGCTGCTTCTGGTGCCTGGAGCATGACATGGCGAAGATCCCCGGCGTCGTTGACGCCGTGTCCGGCTACGCCGGCGGGGATCTGCAGAACCCGACCTACGAGAACCACGAGGGCCACCGCGAGGCGGTCAGGGTGACCTACGACCCGGCGCGGATCAGCTATCGTCAGCTGGTCGACCGGTTCTGGCCGCTCGTCGATGTGACCGACGCCGGTGGCCAGTTCTGTGACCGTGGTCCGCAGTATTCCACTGCTGTCTGGGTCGCGACCGAGGCCCAGCGACAGGCGGCCGAGGCGTCAAAAGCCGCCGCGGAGACGCGGCTGAAGGGGCGGACCATCGTCACGCCGGTCCTGCGCTACACGTCGTTCTGGAAGGCCGAGGGCTATCATCAGGACTACGCGGCGAAGAATCCGGTGCGCTATGCCTACTATCGGGCGTCCTGTGGCCGTGATGCCCGGGTGAAGGCGGTCTGGGGCCGTTAGGCCCGGCGCGTCAGTCCCGGTTCGCCACGGGCCGGAACCCCTCGCCAAGGATCAGCGTCTCGCGGCGCAGGCAGCGGTGCTCGAACGTCTTCTCGTCGTCCTGATAGCGCGCCGCGCACCTGATGCTGAGGATCTGGCGCAGGATCCCCGACGTCTGGCTCCTGTCGAAGTCGGCGATGATCCTGTCCGCCTGCAGGCCTTCGAGACTGACCACCAGCACCCGGCGACCGAGCGCCGGGGTGAGCGGCGCGGTCGTCTCGGCCTGGTTACCCGCGTGGCTCTTCCGCAGCCAGATCTTCAGAGGCGGCGCGTCCGGCGTGCCGATGTAGTCGCGGCCATAGTAGGAGAGGGCGTTGAACAGGAAACGGTCGTCGACGGCGATGGCCGACAGGCCGCCGTTGAGGTTCTCGAGCTGCGCGCGCTGGCTGACCTGCCGGGCCATCTGCTCCCAGCCGCGGACGCGCTTGATGTCGTTGGACCGGCCAAGGGCGTCGACGATCTCCGGGCGCGACACCGCCACCAGCATGAATCCCGCGAGCGCCGCCTGGAGTCCAAGGCCGCCGACCAGCCACCAACGGGCCCGCCAGCGCACCAGCAGCGCCGCCGCCAGTACGGAGCCGGCGACATAGGCGCTGGCGGCCCAGTTGTCGTTGGCCCGCGACAGCAGCGCGCCGACCGTCACGACCGCCAGGGGCGGGACAACGAAGCACAGCAGCAGCAGGTCCTGGGGCAGCAACCTCCTGCGCCAGGCCAGCACGGCCGCGCCGCCGACCAGCACGCCGAAGGGCACGGGGCCGAAGACCCCGAACTGCCCGCCGATGAAGCTCAGCATCTCTTCCGGATTGAACAGCTTGCCACCGAGATTGGCGTTCGCCGCCGTGTGGCCGACGGTGGCGAAGCCGTGGTTGGCGTTCCAGAACAGGTTCGGCGCGAGCACCAGGACGAAGGCGCCGAGGGCGCCGGCGGCGGTCTTCAGGTCCCAGGCCCGTCGGGCGTCCTTCGACAGCGCCACATGAAGGCCGATAGCAATCAGCGCGTAGAGGGCCGCGTACTTGGACAGCATGGCAAGACCCAGCGCCGCGCCGAGGCCGGCCGCCGGAAGCACCCTGCGCTCGCCGGGCTGCATCACGACATAGGCCAGCAGCGCGAGCGCCAGGAAGCAGAGCAGCGGCGCATCGGTTGCCATGATGAACGAGGAGAGCGCCACACCCGGCATCAGCAGATAGACCGCCGCGGCCGCGACGCCCGACCACGGGTCAAACAGCCGCCGGCCGACTGCATAGAGCGAAAAGGCCGCAATGCCGTGGAACAGGGGGGCGGACAACCGGATCCAGGGCTCGGCGTCGCCGCCGACGGCGGTGGTCGCCCAGATCGCCCAGGCGATCATCGGCGGCTTGGAGAAGTAGCCAAAGTCGAGCGTGCGCGACCAGAGCCAGTACTGGGCCTCTTCCGGATTCAGCTCGAGCGGGCTGGCAAAGACGGCTGCAAGCCGCAGAACCGTCAGCACAAGGACAAGCGTCAGGGCCACCCGCAGCGGGCGGCGACTGTCGACATCGGAGGGGTGCGCGGGAGGGGTACTGGGGGTCATGAGCGATGGGGACGCTGGCCCGCGTCTCGGGCCCTGTAAAGGCGATCCATGCCCAAAGGTGTCGCAATCTTGCGACAAACCGGCCCAAAAGCGCCACGATCCTTAACGTCGCCTTGCTTCATCGGCGCTGGGCTCTAGATTGCGATCAGGCGTTCAGGACTCATTTCGGGCATCGTCACCTTAGCTTCGCATTGGCGGGCTATCTCGTGTGACTGTTGACCGGACCGGGTCCTTTTCAGGTTTCAAGCCGGCGTCGGGATGAGAGGGGATACTCACACAATGACCAAGAACAAGCTCGCCTTTGTGGCGACCTCCGCGCTCGTGGGCAGCATGATGCTGGCCTCGACCGCCTATGCGCAATCCACCGGCACCACCGAAGTTGAAGCGGTGGTCATCACCGCGGCTGCCGGCCAGCCCAACATCGACGGCGTGATCACTGCCGAGTCGGCGCCCAAGGCCAAGGCCTCGATCGACCAGGAGTTCATCGCGACCCAGCCGACCGGTCAGACGATCCTGCAGTCGCTGAACCTGACGCCGGGCCTGAACTTCACCAACAACGATCCGTACGGCTCGTCGGGCGGCAACGTCCGTCTCCGCGGCTTCGATGGTCCGCGCATCTCGCTGACGTTTGACGGCATTCCGCTGAACGACACCGGCAACTACGCGATCTACACCAACCAGCAGCTCGACCCGGAACTGATCTCGCGGGCCAGCGTCAACATGGGCACCACCGACGTGGACAGCCCGACGGCCTCGGCGACGGGCGGCACGATCAACTACACCAGCCGCAAGCCCGGCAACGACATGGGCCTGATGCTCAACGGCGCCGCCGGCAGCTTCAACTATCGTCGCGTGTTCGGCCTGGTCGACACCGGCGAGATCGGTCCGTGGGGCGCGACCGCCTACCTGGCCGGCTCGTACCAGAAGTACGACAAGTTCAAGGGTCCGGGCGACCTCGAGAAGTGGCAGATCAACGGCAAGATCTATCAGCCGCTGGGCGACAACGGCGACTTCGTCTCGCTGGCGTTCCACTACAACGAGAACCGCAACAACTTCTACCGCACGACCACGATCGCCAACTTCAAGCTGTTCGGCGCTGGCTACGACAACAACGCGGCCTATCTGCCGATCGTCTCGACGCCGGCCATCCTGCCGAACACGGGCGACGTTGACGCAGATCCGTCCGACAACTCGAACTACTACGGCCTGCGGATCAACCCGTCGAACACCGGCAACATCCGGCAGCAAGCCAAGTTCTCGCTCAGCGACACCCTGACGCTCACGCTCGACTCCGCCTTCCAGTACGTCCTGGCCAACGGCGGCGGCAGCACGACCCTCAGCGAAGTCGGCACCCTCGGCCAGCAGAACACCGTCTTCGGCACGACCGGAGCTGTGGCTTGTGGCGCGACGGGCGGCATCGGCTTCGACCTGAACAAGGACGGCGACTGCCGTGACACCTTCGTTCGCTTCTACTCGCCGAGCAACACCAACACCCGCCGCTACACGGTGGCCGGCTCGCTGATCTGGGAGCCGAACGACAACAACACCTTCCGCGTCGCCTACACCTTCGACCGCGGACGTCACCGCCAGACGGGCGAGTACGGCCTGATCGACGCCAGCGGCGATCCGATGGACGTGTTCGGCGGCAAGGACGGCAACGGCGACAAGGTGCTGAACGCCGACGGCTACTTCTTCCGCAGCCGTGACCGCCTTTCCTACGCCATCCTCAACCAGATCTCGGCTGACTGGCGCGGCAACTTCATGGACGACAACCTGTTCGTGACGGTCGGCCTGCGGGCGCCGGTGTTCAAGCGCGAGCTGAACCAGTACTGCCTGACGCAGAACGGCGCCAACACGGTGGTCTGCACCAGCCAGCCGACCTTCGCCAACGTCGACACCGACCTGGTCACCGCCGGTCTGCAGGCGTCCGCCAACCTGGTCACCCTGACCAACGTGCCGATCGCGGCCTCCGGCACGACCCGGTATATCCGCCCGTTCGAAGCGGAAGCCGAGTACAAGGACGTTCTGCCGAACGTCGGTGTCTCGTACGTCATTGCGCCGGGCCACACCGTGTTCCTCAGCTACGCTGAGGGCCTGTCGGCGCCGCGCACCGACAACCTCTACACTGTCGGTGTGGCGAACGCGGTTTCGAGCACCAACCCGATCCTGAACGTTCCGGTCGTCTCCGCGACCGCCCCGATCGTGATCTCGGACGTCGATCCGGAAACCAGCCAGGCCTGGGATCTCGGCTATCGCTTCCGTTCGCCGTCGGTGATCATCTCGACGGCCCTGTGGTCGAACAACTTCCAGAACCGCATCGTGTCGTCGTTCGATCCGGACCTCGGCTACAACGTCGACCGCAACGTCGGCGACGTGAAGCTCTGGGGTATCGACGCCCAGGCCGGCTGGACCCCGACCGACACCTTCAGCCTCTACGCCTCGGTGAGCTACACCCAGGCTGAGCTGCAGGAGGACCTGCAACTCGGCCGGTCGACGGTCATCGTGGCCCCGGCCCTGACCCCGTCGAACACACCGACCTACCTGCCGACCAAGGGCAAGACGCTGGTGGAAACGCCGGAGTGGATGTTCACGGCGCGCGCCCAGTGGAAGGTGACGGATGACTTCACCGTCGGCCTGCAGGGCAAGCACGTCGGCGACCGTTTCACCACGGACGTCAACGACGAGCAGTCGCCGGGCTACAACGTGTTCGACCTGGACATGCGCTACGACCTGCCGTTCGGCGGTGAGGGCACTTCGCTGCAGCTCAACGTCACGAACATCTTCGACCAGGAGTACTACGCCAACATCAGCTCCGGTACGAACGCGCTGACCATCGCGCGCATCAACCCGGAACTGAACCAGACCCCGATCTCGCGTGGCCCGAACACGGCCTTCGTGAGCATCGGCGCTCCGCGCACGATCCAGCTGAGCCTGCGTACCCGCTTCTAGTTCGAGGCAACCACGACTAAACGGGAGGGGCGGCCTGAGCGATCGGGCCGCCCTTCTTCGTTTGCGCAGCACTTGACGCAACCTTCAGTCAGGGCCACTTCCCCCGCCCCATGAGCACCCCTCTCGTTCCCGCCGAATGGTCTCCGCACCGCGCCATGTGGCTGGGCTTCCCCAGCCATGCCGATCTGTGGCGCGAGAACCTGCAAGACGCCCAGGACGAGGTCGCCGCCCTGGCTCGCGCCCTGGCGGGTCCGGGCGAGGAGCGCGTGCGGCTGATGGTCTGCGGCGACGAGGCCGAGGCCGCCGCCCGGGCGCGTCTGGATGATGTCGCCGGCGTCGAGATCGTCCGCGCCCTGTTCGGTGACATCTGGGTGCGCGACACCGGCCCGATCTTCCGCAGCGACGGCCGCGCCGCCGGCTTCCGCTTCAACGGCTGGGGCGGCAAGTACGAGCTGGAGGGCGACGACCAGGTCGCCGGCCAGATCGCCGCCGCGTCCGGCGCCCCGCTGGACGCCAACGGCTTCATCCTCGAGGGCGGGGCCGTCGAGCACGATGGCCTCGGCACCCTGCTGACCACCCGCCAGTGTGTGCTGAACGCCAACCGCAACCCCGGCTGGACCGAGGATGCCGCCGATGTGGCCCTCGCAAGCGCGCTGGGCGCCCGCAAGGTGCTGTGGCTGGGCGACGGCCTGCGCAATGACCACACGGACGGCCATGTGGACAATCTGGCCCGCTTTGTCGCCCCCGGCGTGGTCGCCTGCCCGATCGCCTGGGGCCGGGCTGACCCCAACGCCAACCTCTACGACCAGACCGCCCGCGACCTGTCGCAGATGACCGACGCGCGCGGCGGGCAGTTGCAGGTCATGCGCATCCCCTCGCCGGGCTGGATCGACGGCGACGGCGGCCCTGCGCCGGCCAGCCATATGAACTTCATCATTGCCAATGGCGCGGTGATCGTCCCGCTCTACGAAGACGCCCGGGCCGGCGCCTTCGCCGTGGACGCGGTGCAGAGCCTGTTCCCCGAGCGCAAGGCCATCGGCCTGCCGTCCACCGCCATCCTGACCGGCGGCGGCTCGTTCCACTGCATCACCCAGCAGGAGCCCGCCTGATGGCCCGGACGCTCAGCCTCGCGGCGATCCAGACGTCCTACGGCATGGATCTCGACGCCAACATCAGGAAGACCGAGGGCTTCATCCGCCAGGCGGCCGCGGCAGGTGCGCAGGTGATCCTGCCGTCGGAACTGTTCCAGGGACCGTACTTCTGCGTGGCGCAGGAGGAGCGGTGGTTCGCCCAGGCCCATCCCTGGCGCGAGCATCCCTGTGTGAAGGCCCTGGCGCCCCTGGCCGGCGAACTCGGCGTGGTGATCCCGATCTCGATCTTCGAGAAGGAGGGGCCCCACTATTTCAACAGCCTGGTGATGGCCGACGCCGACGGGTCGCTGCTGGGGGTCTATCGCAAGAGCCACATCCCCGACGGCCCCGGCTATCAGGAGAAGTACTACTTCAGGCCGGGCGACACGGGCTTCCGGGTCTGGGACACCCGGCACGGCCGGATCGGCGTCGGCATCTGCTGGGACCAGTGGTACCCCGAGTGCGCGCGGGCCATGGCCCTGATGGGCGCCGAGGCGCTGCTCTATCCGACCGCCATCGGCAGCGAGCCGCATGACGCGTCGCTGGACACGGCTCTGCCCTGGCGGCGGGCGATGCAGGGGCACGCGGTCAGCAACATCATCCCGGTGGTCGGCGCCAACCGCATCGGCTTCGAGCCGTGGGACGGCTATCCGAACGGCGGCCAGCGCTTCTACGGCTCGTCCTTCATCGCCGATCATCGCGGCGATCTGGTCTCGGAACTGGGGCGCGATGACGAGGGGCTGGTGCAGACCACCGTCGACCTCGACTTCCTCGCCACCCACCGCGCCGCCTGGGGCTTCTTCCGCGACCGCCGGCCTGACCTTTACGGCGCGCTGGCGAGCCCCCGGCCGGCATGATCGAGACGCCGCGCCTGATCCTGCGCGGCTGGCGCGAGGAAGACGTTGAGCCCTTCGCCGCGCTGAATGCCGATCCGGAGGTGATGCGGCACTACGAGAGGCGGCTAACGGCGACAGAAAGCCGCGCGCGCCTGGATCGACTCAATGAGCACCTGGCAATGCACGGCTTCGGTGAATTCGCCGTGGAGCGTCGTGAAGACGGCGTGCTGCTGGGCATGGTGGGTCTGGCGATCCTCGACCAGACCAGTCCGCTGTTTCCTGGCGTCGAGGCGGGCTGGCAGCTGGCCAGGCATGCCTGGGGCCAGGGCTACGCCACCGAGGCGGCCCGAGCGGCCATGGACGACGGCTTCGGAAGGGTGGGTCTCAGGCAGATCGTCGCCTTCACCGCCACGACCAACCTGCCGTCACAGGGTGTGATGGCGCGGCTGGCCATGACCCGCCGCGAAGATCTCGACTTCGAGCATCCGAACCTTCCTGAAGGCCACATCCTGCGCCGGCATCTCGTCTGGTCGCAGGACGCCCCCTGATTGCCTGTCAGGCGCCGCAGCCTTCCGCCGCCGGCGCCCCGGCCAGTTCGGCGCGGGCGGCTTCGAGATCGGCGAGGAACTCCGGATTGGCGTGAAGCGCCGCCACCGTCGCTGAGGCCATGGTCTGGCCGGCGGTGATGTCGCTGGCATAGTGCAGGCCGCAGATGACGCGGTTCTCACCGAACTCGCGGCCCCGGACCAGCACCCGGGACGCCTTCGCCGGCTCCAGCTCGGCCAGCACCAGCGCCCAGGCCCAGCCCGCCGCCGCATTGCTCGACGCGTAGGAGCTGTTGGTTTTCATCCAGTCTTCACGGGGCACGCACAACGGTGCGTCGTCGTGGCCGACCATCGGCCGGGGCCTGTTGAAGGTCGATTTCAGGATCGCGACGCTCTTCGCGGCGTCCATGACGATACGGTCCAGCATGCGTGACAGCGTCGGCGTGTCCTGCACCGTGATCGCCTTGCCGATGGCGCAGGCGAAGCTGACGTGCGCGGCGTCGCCGAACAGGTCCGCGTCCAGGGCCGCCTGATTCCAGCGGGCTGATCCTTCGAGCGCGCGGCTGGTGAGGAAATAGGCCCGCTCGGCAGCCGCCTCGGGTGAGTCCTCGGCCGGCGGGCCGCCGACGATCACCAGTGCGTCCGGCAAAGCCTCAGCCGCGAGATAGCCCGTGTGGCGAGCCTCCTGCGCCGTGGCGCCCATCGCCAGGGCGAGGGTGACGAGAGCGCACGCCGTGATGGTCCGCATGCCGATCATCAGTCGCCTCCAGAGCCGCCGGATCCCTATCGCAGTCGGGGATCACCGGTTCGCCGTCAAGCCAAAACCGGCTGCGGGCCTTGACGGACAGATATGTTATTTCATAACACTAAATCTTCCACCGTCATTCCGGGTCTCGCCATGTTCAACCGCCGTCTCCTGATGTTCGCCGCCAGCGGTCTCACCCTGCTCGTGGCGGGCCAGAGCCATGCAGCGGAAGCCGAGCCGGCGCCCGGCACGGTCGAGGAACTGATCATCACCGCGGCCCCCTACGCCATCTCGATGGACTCGGCCACGACCAGCGTCGACGTCCTCGGTCGCGATGATCTGGACCTGCTGCCGGCCGCGGGGCTGGGCGACATGCTGGCGAATCTGCCGGGCCTGCGCTCGACGGCCTTTGGTCCCGGCGCAAGCCGTCCGGTCGTGCGGGGGCTCGCCGGCCCCCGGGTTCTGGTCATCAACAACGGCGTAGGGCTGATCGACGCCAGCGCGCTGTCGCCGGACCACCAGGTGGCGTCCGACCCCGGCGAGGCCGGCCGGATCGAGGTTTTGCGCGGCCCGGCGGCCCTGCTCTACGGCGGATCGGCGATCGGCGGCGTGATCAACATCATCGACGACCGGATTGCCCGGAAGGCGCCCGCCAGCCCCGTCTCCGGGCGGATCAACGCCTCGGCGGGCACGGTCGATGACGGCCGCTCGATTTCCGGCGGACTGACCCTCGGCGCCGGACCCCTGGTCTTCACCCTCGACGGCATCCACCGCCAGAGCGACGACTACGAGATCCCTGCCTATCCGGAATCGGCGAGGCAACTGGCCGCAGAAGGTGAAGTCGCCGAGACGCCTTATCCGAAGCGCCTCGAGAACAGTGCGGTCGAGCTGGACACGTTTGGCGGCGGGGTCTCATGGGTCGGCGACAGCGGCTACCTCGGCGTCGCGGTCAAGCGCACCGAGACAACCTACGGCGTGCCCGGCCACGCGCATGAGGAGCCGCCGGTCCCGCCCCCGGTTCCGGTCGAGGAAGCGCCGGTATCGATCGGGCTCGAGCAGACCCGCGTTGACCTGCGTGGCGAATGGAACGCGGGCCTTGGCCCCTTCGAGACCGTCCGCTTCAGCGGTGGCTGGGCCGACTATACCCACACCGAGTTCGAAGGCGCGGACGTCGGCACACGCTTCCTCTCCGAAGGCTGGGAGGGACGTCTGGAAATGGTACAGCCCGAGCGGGACGGCTGGAACGGCGCTTTCGGCCTTCAGACGCTGCGCCGGGACTTCGACGCCCAGGGCGCGGAGGCCTATGTCCCGCGCACCCGGATCAGTGAAGTCGGCATCTTCACCCTGCAGCGCGTGGACCGGGATGGCTGGGGCTACGAAGGCGGCGTCCGCCTCGACCGGCGTAAACTCGAGACCGACCTGTTCACGCGGGAGTTCACCAATCTCTCAGCCTCGGCCGGCGTCTTCTATCGTCCCGCCGACGGCTGGTTCCTCGGACTGAGCGTCTCGCGCAGCGAGCGCGCGCCGACCGAGGCGGAGCTGTTCGCCGACGGCCCGCATATCGCCACGCGCGGGTTCGAGGTCGGCGATTCCGACCTGAAGACGGAAGTCGCCCTCTCGATGGAAGGGACCGTGCACTACGGCGGTGAGCGGCTGGAGGCCGACCTGCACCTGTTCGTGGTGGATTATGACGGCTTCATCGACCTGGTCCCGACCGGAGCGGTAGCGGACGATCTCGACGTCTTCGCCTACAGCCAGACCAACGCCCGCTTCCACGGCTTCGAGGTCGAGGCCAGCTATCGGCTCTGGGGTCAGGGCGAGCGCTCGCTGACGCTGGAGGGATCAGCGGATTATGTACGGGCCAGCAGCGATCTCGGCGCGCCGTCGCGCATCCCGCCCTGGTCGGTGACCGGCCGGATGGTCTGGAAGGCTGACGCCCTTGGGGGCTGGATGGAACTGCGCCACGTCGGGGACCAGGACCGGGTGTCCGCCTTCGAGCTGTCGACCGACGCCTATACGGTGGTCAACATCGGCGCGACCTGGACGCCCGAGGCGCTGGGCGGGGTGAAACTGTTCGCCGAAGGACGCAATCTCGGTGACGCCGAGATCCGCGAGCACGCCTCGTTCCTGAAGGACATCGCCCCGCAAGCCGGTCGAGGCTTCCGCGCCGGCTTCAGCTACCGGTTCTAGGACGTCGGGGACATGTACCGAAGGTACCTGTCCCCTTCTTCCTAACCCAGCAGCGTCTTGCCGTTCTTGACGACCGTGACGCCGCGCGACTTCACCCGCGCCTCGAACGAGACGACGTCGCCGTCCTTCCACATGTCGACGGTGATCGTCTCGCCGGGGAAGACGGGGCTGGAGAACCTCACCTGGTGGCTTTTGATCTTCGCCGGGTCAAAGCCGCAGTATTCCTGGAGCACGGCGCGGCAGGTGATGCCGTAGGTGCACAGCCCGTGCAGGATCGGGCGCGGGAAGCCGGCGGCAGCGGCGATCTTCGGGTCCGAGTGCAGCGGATTGCGGTCGCCGCTCAGCCGGTAGATCAGCGCCTGGTCGGGTTTGGTGGGGATGTCGACCGACAGGTCCGGTGCGCGCGTCGGGACTTCATGCGGCTCCGGCGCGCCGTCCGAGGGCCCGCCGAAGTTGCCGTCGCCGCGGGCGAAAGTCGAGCCGGTCAGGGTGGCGATCTTCTCGCCGGTCTTCGCGTCGGCGAGGACGGTCTCGTTGTAGATCACCGCGCCCTTGTCGCCCTTGTCATAGGCGCCGACGACGCGGCTGGTGGCGAGGATCGAGGCCTCGGTCGGCAGCGGCTTGTGGAATTCGACCTTCTGCTCGCCGTGCACGACCAGCAGGAAGTTGATCCCCATCTTGCCGATACCGGGTCCGGCGCCCCAGGCGACCGTGGTGGCCATGGTCGGCACCGCCTTGAGACCGCTCTCGTAGACGAATGGCAGTTCGTCCGCGTTCATCGGGTCCGAGCCCAGGCCGATGCCCAGGGCGTAGAGCATGGAATCCTTCTCGGTCCAGGCAAACGGCTGGTCCTTGCTGGTGAGCGACAGAATCTCGGGGTAGGCGATAGGCATGGACGTCTCCCGGCGTTTTCTTCTTGTGGTGATTGAAGCGCGTTGACCTTAGGGACCGCAAGACGGGAGGTCGCATTGCCGGGTTCCATTTGATCAGCTAGAAGCGCCGCCTCATCTTCATCGCGGCCGCAACCCGCCCGCAGCTTCAAGAGTCTCGAATGGAACAGACCAAGGCCGCCATCGGCCCCATCAGCGGCAACATCCTTTTCTACACGACCCCCGAGCCTCTCAGCAAAGACATGCACAGTGGACTGGGCGTGCAGCGCATGGAGAAGCCGTTCGGCTTCGCCGCGAAGGGCCACGTCGTGCCGCTGACCGTCGCCGAATTCACCTTCGCGTCGATCTGCTACCCGATCATCTTCGCCGGCGCGGAAAACATGCCGCTGGCCGTTATGGGCATCAACAGCGAGGAAAACCTGTTCGTCAACGATGACGGGTCGTTCGTCTCGGGCGGCTACGTGCCGGCCTACATCCGCCGCTATCCGTTCGTGCTGGCTGCCGACGAGGCGCAGCAGCGCATGGTCGTCTGCATCGAGCGGACCGCCGACATCTTCACCGAGAAGAAGAAGGCCGACCTGCCGCTGTTCGACGACGCCGGCGAGCCGTCGGAATACACCCAGAACGCCATCAAGTTCTGCGAGGACTTCGAGGGCGAGCGCCGCCGCACGGACGCCTTCGTGAAGCTGCTCAAGGACCACGACCTGTTCGAACAGCGTGAGTCGATCTTCAACATGCCCAAGGACGACGGCACGTTCGAGCCGGTGAAGCTGGCCGAGTATTTCGCGGTCTCCGAAGCCAAGCTCAACGCCCTGTCGCCTGAGGTCCTGGTCCAGATGCGCGACAACGGCGCGCTGGAGAAGATCTACAACCACCTCACGTCGCTGGCCGGCTGGGATCGTCTGGTGGCCATCGCCAGCGAACGCGCCATCAAGCGGAGCCAGGCGGCCGCCTGATTTCGCAGGCGCCGCGGCCGCTCCGGCGGTCGCGGTCGGTTGCCTGCGGGCCGCTCTCGCTGATCAGCCAGAGGGGCCTTCAGCCTCAGACCGCTCTAGCGCGCGAAAACGCTGCGCGTGAGACAGG
>CAIOHT010000061.1 GCA_903858185.1 uncultured Caulobacterales bacterium | reverse complement strand
CCGTCATTGCTGCGGTTTTCGGCGGGCTCGTCGGGCGTGGGCCAGCGCAGCGTGAACGCGCCGGACGCGGGGTCGAACACCCCTGCGCCTGCGGGGGTGGCCGCGACGAAGCCGCCCGCCCGTCGCAGGCCCAGCGCGGTGATTTGCACCGCAGCCGGAATCGTCCCGAGTGCGCGAGAAGCGGGTTCAAACCAGTGGACCCGCCGCGCATGGATATCGACCCACCAAAGCCGCCCGTCCCGCGGATCCCAACATGGGCCCTCGCCCAAGGTGCAGCGGCTGTCTGCGACGCAAACCACAGTCATGGCTGGCGCTCCGAACCCGGGCGCGCCGGGCCAGCCAGCGACGCCCGGCTGCCTCGCACCGCCGCCCTCTCCTGACCCAACGCTGACCACGCCATGCCGACTCCACCGGGGCCACCGCCCGACTCGGGCGACCTGGATCGATGCTATTGACTATTTGTATAATAGAACAGTAGGTCGACGGCGAAAGGATGTTTCCAATGATCAAGGGCGTGCATCACGTCGGCCTGTCGGTCAGCAATCTGGACCAGGCCGTGGCGGACTACGGCGCGGTGGCCGGGCTGACCGAGATCGCCCGCTTCACGGTCGAGAACACCGACCAGGCGCGCCGCCTGATGGGCCTGCCCGCGGTGTCCGCGAAGGTAGCGCTGCTCAAGGGCGTCAACGCCTGCCTGGAACTGTTCGAGTTCGCAGTTCCCGCTCCGGGCGCTCCTTCCAGCCCGCCGGTCAACGCGCCGGGCATCACCCATGTTTGCGCCCAGGGCCGCTCGATCGACGACCTGTATGCCAGCCTCATCCCTAAGGGCTTCAGCTTCCCCGAGTCGCCGGTCGACCTCGGCACGGGCTTCCTCTACGCCTACGGTCGCTCGCGCGACGGAGCGGTGATCGAAACCGAAGGCGCGCCGTTCGCCCAGGCAGACCCCGCCAGCTGGATGGGCCATGTCGCGTTCGCGACCCACGACCTGAAACGGCTCGTCGGGTTCTACGCCGCACTGCTCGGCGTCGAGCCACAGTTCAGCCCGCGTCTGCGCAGCAGCGAACGCTACGACCGGGTGACCGGACTGACGGGAGTCGACGTGCTCGCGGCCTGGGTCCGCGGCAGCAATCTGGCGCTCGAGTTCTGGCAGTATCTCAGCCCGGAAACGGTCGCACGCTCCGATGACCGGCCGGTCTCGGACCTCGGCTATTCGCACGTGGCGTTCGAGGTCGATGATCTGGAGACCGCCTTCGCCCGGGCCGTGGAGCTGGGCGCCCGACCGCATGGGCCGCCGGACGATCTGGGTCGCGCGCGGGCCGCCTATCTGCGCGATCCAGACGGCAACGTCCTTGAACTGATTACCTGGGCGCCCGGGGCGGAAGCGCTGTCCGTCAGCGCGCTGTCTCACCCGCGTGTGCTCGAGGCGGTCAGTCGCGACCACCAGACGCTCAACCAGAAACAGGAAATCTGACATGACCCATTCGGGACTGGAAGGGCGCGTCGCACTGGTCACGGGCGCGGCGAAGGGGATCGGTCTGGCTGCTTCAGATGCGCTCGCCCGGGCCGGTGCTGACGTGGCACTGTTTGACCTTCCAGGCGCGGACATGACCGCTGCCGTCGCTGCTGTCGCAGCCCATGGGAGGCGCTCCATTGCCATCAGCGGCGACGTCTCGGTCGAGAGCGACTGGGCCAGGGCACTCGGGGCCGCCCTGGAGGCGTTCGGGCGGCTGGATGTGCTCGTCAACAACGCTGGCATCACGGGTCCGGTCGGACCGCTCGTCGACTGCAGTGTTGAAGCGTTCGATCAGGTTCACGCGGTGAACACCCGTGGCGTCTTCCTCGGTATCCGCACCTGCGCCGAAGCGCTCGCCGCGACGCGAGGCGCCATCGTCAACGTGTCCTCGATCTCGGGGATCGGCGGCGGCCGCAACACCGTGGCCTACACCGCCAGCAAGCACGCGGTCATCGGCATGACCAAGCTCGCGGCAATGGAATTTTCGGACCGAGGCGTGCGGGTCAACGCCGTCTGTCCCGCTCCTATCGTAACCGACATGACGGCCGCCCTGGCCAATCAGTATCGCCCGGAAGACCCGGAGGGCTTCTCCCGGGATTTCGCCAAGGGCATTCCGCTCGGCCGCTACGGCCAACCCGCCGAAGTCGCCGACGCCATCGTCTTCCTGGCCGGTGATACGGCCAGCTTCATCACTGGCGCGGCCCTGCCCGTCGACGGCGGCATACGCGCCCGATAGATCCGGAGAAACATCATGGACCTGAACCTCAAGGGCAAGCGCGCCCTCGTCACCGGCGGCAGCCGCGGCATCGGCCGCGAAATTGTCCGCGCCCTGTTGGCCGAAGGCTGCACAGTCGCCACATGCGCACGCGGCGCGGACGGCCTTGCCGCAATCGAAGCTGAGGCCGCCGCAATGGGCGGCGAAGTTCATGGCGCGGCCCTCGACGTCCGGGACAAGTCAGCCTTTGAGGCCTGGTTCGCCGCAGCTGTCGAACAACTCGGCGGCCTGGATATTGTCGTCAGCAACGTCTCCACACGGGTGACGATCACTGGCGAGGAGATGTGGCGCGAGACGTTTGAAACGGACCTGCTACAGCATGTCCGCCTCGCCGAGCTGGCCGTTCCCGCGCTGCTCAAGGGGGAGTCGCCGGCCCTGGTGTTCATCTCCTCGATCGCCGGGGTGCTGACGAACCTGCCGCCGGGCGAGGAGGCTTACGGCACGATGAAGGCCGCGCTGGTCAACTACGCCGGCCAGCTATCGGCCCGTTTCGGCGGTAAGGGCCTGCGGGTGAACACCGTCTCACCGGGACCGATCTACTTTGAAGGCGGCGTCTGGGATCAGATCCGCACGCACCAGCCGGCACTGTTCGAGTCCGCGGCGCGGCTGTCAGTCCTCGGCCGGCATGGCACGGCGCGGGAGGTCGGTGACGCCGTCGCCTTCCTGGCCAGTCCGCTGGCCGGCTACATCACTGGTGCAAATCTGAGGGTCGATGGCGGGATGGTGAAGACGGCGAACTTCTAGGCGCCATTTCCATTCTCCCCCGCCCTTGACGGTACTGTCGGGGCAACGACTGCGAGCCGAGAAGCCCCCTCGCCCACGCCTCCAACCAAGCAGCGGCCGTCGCAGCCGCCCACGACCGGTGAGCGACGGCCCGGAGGTGGCGTCGGGTCGGTAGGCGGATCAGATGGGGCTGGGGATTGAAGGTATCGTTGGGCGGGGCCTAAGGGCCTGAGAACGTCCGCTTCGGGTCGTTCCTCCCCGTTGGGTCCGGGCCAACAAGCGGACGTTGGCATCCGGCTCCAGGAAGCAGACGTTCGGAACGGGCGAGATGGGTCAGATGGCGGCCAGGCGTGGGGCCGGACGCGGTTCTGCAAGGTGGGCAGTCTGGAAGCGCCAGAAGCGGCCGTTGAACAGCCTCCGGCCAAGCCCCGGATCATCAAGCTCGATGAACCATGACCTAGCGACCAGCTGGGTATCCTTCAGGGCCTCGGCCAGGGATCTGACAGGCTCTGCATCACCGCTTCCATCCATGGCGTTGGTCACTAGCCAGGCATCTCGCGCCGCAGCCGCAACGACCTGTTCGGCCGGCGCGCTCGCTTCGGCGCCAACCGCCGCGGCTAGGAGCTCGTCGCCGATGTAGGCCGCGGCCGCTTCCAGCATGGAGCCTTCGATATGGGCGCCGGCGCCGTCCACTTCTCTCGCATAGAGGGCCACAAGCGTGCAGGCTGCCAACTGCAGCGCGCAGGTCGGATCCGCAGGATAGGTGCCCATCAGCACGGGTTGACCCGCCTCGTCGCGATGCAGGACGTCCCAGCCGGCCAACGTTTCGATTGACGCGCCATTGGCCTTCTGGTCCGCCAGAGGTCCGGCTGCGCCGAAGCCGCTGAAGGACGCCATCACCAGGTCTGGCCTGAGGTGCTGAAGGTCGTCGTAGCCGAGACCGAAGCGTGACATGATTTTGGGAGTGAAGTTCTCGAGTACGACGTCGGCTTCACGGACGAGGCCGCGAAAAATCCGCAAGTCTTCGGCGCGTGTGAGATCCAGGCCAAGGCTTCGCTTGTTCCGGTTCACCCCTTGGAAATAGACGCTGCGATCAAGCGCAGCGATTGGCGGGCCATCCACCCGCTGCGGCGCCTGCCCCATCATCCGCCAGACGTCTGGCCGCACCGGGCTTTCGATCTTCACGACATCGGCGCCGAGGTCGGCCAGCATCTGACCGGCCAGCGGACCCATCCAGGCCTGGGTCAGATCGAGGACTCGGAAGCCCGCAAGGGGCTGCGCCGCTTCGGTATCCCGTCTGGCGATGAGAGGCCCTGGCGGGCCTCGCTTCAGACGAGCCGGTCGCCCGGCAATCGGCAGGTCACCCAGTTCCGGATCATCCAGTCGCTGGAAGAAACTCAACGCCGCCAGCTGAGGGTCCGCCAGTACGTCCCGAAGGGATTGCACGGGCCCGCAGACCACGCCTCGACCTTGCAGCGCGTCGAACACCTCCTTCTTCGTCATCCGGGACGTGTAGCGCCCGAAGAACCGTTCGCCGCGCGCGATCACAGGCAGCCGGTCACCCTCGAAAAGGTCGCTCGGGATTTCGGAGGGATCAATTCCGAACGCCTCGCTGTAGATTTCCGCATAGGCTGGAACAGTGAGCAGGACAGAGATCCAGCCGTCCGCGCAGGGCAGAAGCCTGACCCCCTCCGGCGTCCCGCCCTCACGAACGGTCGGCGCTTCGGCGAATTGCTCCTTGAGGATGGGGAGCAGGCCGGCGACGGTCTCAAGGCCCGAAATCTCGACGACGTCTCCCATGCCGGTTCGCCTGAAGCGGACGAGCGCCGCCAGCGCGCCGACGAACGCATTGGCTCCGATGACGTGATCAATGAGATGGCCGGGCGCCGGGAGGGGAGCCTGGCCGAGCTTGCCGTTGAGGCTAAGATAGCCGGCAAGCGCCTGAAGCCTCAGCGCCCCTGCGTCTTGATCGGCCCGGGGTCCTGAGCGTCCAAAGGGCGAAATGCTGACAATGACGACGTCCGGATAGCGGAGGCGGAGTGTTTCAAGCGTCGCGCCGAACACCGCGACCTCGTCACGGGGATGAACGTCACTGAGCAGGACATCGAAGCGTTCGATGAGGGCCTGAAAATCCCCGGACCTCGGAGCCTCGATCGATGCCTTGCCTGCCGCCAGGTAGCGAAAGACGGGAGAGAACCGGAAGCCCGTCGGCGTGAGACGCACGTCGAGGTTCCGAAGGGGACCGCCGCCCCCGGACTCGACCATCGTGACAGATGCTCCCCAGAGCCTGAACTGGCGACCACAGAAGCCGGCGGCGGGCGTCCGGCTGACTTCCAGGATCTTCAGGCCGGCGAGCGGCGCGCTGTCAGATCCGGCAGTCAATCAGGATGACGCCTTCAATTGATCAGCCATCGCCGCAATGGCGTCGGGATAGGACAGTGCAGGACGCCAGCCAAGCCGCTCGCGGATGTGGTCGGCGCTGATCCGGTTGTCGAAGCCAATGAGATTCAGGCCCTCGAGGAAGGGAAGCCCCTCCTGCCTCGGCCCAACGAGATTGGCCGGGTCTTCGTTGGCCTCCGCAAGCTCAAGCAGGTCCGCGAGCGGATGGACCGGCGGCGGCGGCTTACCCGCCAGGGCCGCCATGTCATCTGTGAACTGCCGCCAGGTCACGGCCTCGCCGTCACAGACGTTGAACACGCCGCCGGGGGCGTCCGGATGGGTCCCTGCGAGATAGAGAGCGTCGGCGAGGTTTTCGACGTGAACCAAGCCGGCGTTGTTCTGGTCGGCGGCTCCCACCACAAGGCCGCCTGAGGCCTTGATCGCGTCAATGAAACGATCGCCCCAGGCGCTGCCCCGTCCGAGCCCATAGACGTTGGCGGGACGAACGATCGTCGTCGGGACGCCAAACCGGGCGGCAGTTTCCAGGGCGACGGCTTCCTGGCCCTGTTTGGCGCGCCCATAGGCGCCCTGCCAGACACCGAAACCGTCCGCCTCGTGACAGAGCTGGCGCCTGATCTTGTCGCCGTAAACAGCAATGGACGAGATGACGACGGCACGGGCGCCTCGATCGGCCGCCAGCATGCAGGCTTCACGAGTGCCGTCGGCGATGACGGACCACTGGCGATCGTAGTCGCCGGCTTGCCCCACCACCGCTGCGAGATGGATCACCAGGTCAAAGTCACCGACCGCCGACGCCAGGCTTCCAGGCTGGGTCAGATCTCCGCCGGCCATCTCGACGTCGCCGCGCCAGGAAGGGTCCGGGGCCTCGCCGGGCAGGGCGAAGCTGATCACGCGCCAGTCCGCGTCAAGAAAGCGGCGAACCACCCGG
>CAIOHT010000060.1 GCA_903858185.1 uncultured Caulobacterales bacterium | reverse complement strand
TCTTCCCAGCCCTTGAGGTCGACGAACACCTCGTGGCGGATGCGGAACATGTCGTCCATCAGCGCCGGAAAGGCGTCCCGGTTGGCGGCATTGAGCAACAGGATCAAGGCCCGAGTCTCCCCAAGCCCACCCGACCGTGTCCTTCCCGCGAAAACAACTATAAGGTGTTATTCGACCACGCGCAACCGCGCATTCGCTCGCTCCGCTTCGACCGCCGTGACGAGCCCGTCGTCGCCCGCCCGCCGCGCGGCTTCCAGCAGCGTCAGGTCGATCACGTCGCGCTGGGCGTGGCTGCCGCCGAACCGGTGCGCCACCGCCCGCACCGGCTGCAGCGCCGCGATCGCCCCGCGCCAGTCGCCGTCGCCGAACGCCGCCAGCCCGCGCACCACCGGCTCGCCGACGGCCGTGAAGGCGGCGTTGTCGCCCGGCCTCGCCATGGCCCGTTGCTGCGCCTCACGCAGGGCGGCCATCGCGTCTGTCCGTCCGGCCCCGACGAAGGCCATGGCCGCGTGGGCGTCGTTGAAGGCGTAGAGGCTCTCCGCCACCGCCGGCGCCCACTTGTCCGCCAGAACGTCCCAGCGGTCCCCCACATCCACGCCCTGCAGATGAAGCCGCCAGAGCAGGGCCGAGGCGTCGACCATGTTGTAGGCCAGCTCGGACCGGTCGCCCCAGATCGGATCGTCATAGAGCGCCAGCACCGCGTCGGTGTCGCCCAGACCCAGGTGAAACAGCGCCAGATGCCACCAGTTGTGCACCTGGAAATAGCTGTCGCCGGTCCAGCGGGCGAGGTCATCCCGCATCCAGGCCAAGCCCTCCTCGCGCCGGTCCTGCATCTCCAGCACATGGGCGACCGCATGCTGCGCCCAGCCGTTGCGCGGCTCCAGGTCGATGGCCCGCCGTCCTGTCGCCTCGGCCGCCGCGTAGTGGCCGGTCTCCTCCAGCCCGAAGGCGTGCAGGCCGAGCACCGCGTGATAGCCGGGCATCGTCTGGTCCCAGTGGGGCAGCGCGGCGCCGATGCGGTCGCGCAGCATGCGCGCGTCGCCCTGCAGGAAATCCAGCAACTGGCCGATCTGCAGCGCCAGCGCGTCGCGCGGGTACGCCGCCGAGACGTCCGCCAGCACCCGCGCCGCCGCCGCGATCTCGCCGCGCGCCATATGGCCGAGCGCCGCCACATGGCCGGCCTCACGGCTGTTGGCCGGCAGCGCCAGCGCCTTCGCATGACAGTCCAGCGCGACGGGCAGGGGCGCCGCGTCCGTCCCCGCCGAATGCAGATAGCCCAGGAACACCTGCGCCATCACGAAGTCCGGACTGTCGGCCAGCGCCGCGCGCAGGCCGCGCACCGGTTCGCCGATGAAGCACTGGTGGCCGGCCAGGACCGTCTCGTAGTGGTCCAGCGCCGCCGCGCTGGCGCCGGTCGGTCGTTGGGGCGTGGCGATGTCGAAGGCCATGAATCTCTCGCTGGGTCCGGAAATGACAGCTTGGCCTGACGGGCCGCCGTGGTCTACGCCTTGACCATGAGCGAGTTCGACTTCGACGCCCTTGTGGTCGGCGCCGGCGCCGTGGGCCTGGCCACCGGCCATGCGCTGGCGAAGCGCGGTCTGTCCGTCGTGGTGCTTGAGAAGGAACGGGCCATCGGCCAGGGCGTCTCCTCGCGCAACTCCGAGGTCATCCACGCCGGCCTCTACTATCCCACCGGCTCGCTGAAGGCGCGGTTCTGCGTCGAGGGCCGCCGGCTGCTCTACGCCTTTCTCGACAAGCACCACGTCGACTACCGCAAGTGCGGCAAGCTGGTGGTAGCCAACGGCGAGGCCGAGGTGGAGCGGCTCGATGCCATCCTCGAGCAGGCGCGGATCAACGACGTCGAGGGGATGGAGCGGCTGACAGGCGCCGCCGCCATGGCCATGGAGCCGGGCCTCAAGTGCGACATGGCGCTGCTGTCGCCAGAGAGCGGCGTGTTCGACAGCCACGGCTACATGAATGCCCTCGTCGGCGAGATCGAGGCGGCGGGCGGCGCGGTGGTCACCGCGACCCCCTTCGACGGCGCGACGCCCCTGCCGGGCGGCGGCTTCTCGGTCCGGGCGGGCGGCGAGGCGCCGACGACCCTGACGGTGCGCCGGCTGGTGACGGCCGCGGGCCTCGGCGCCCAGCACGTCGCCGCCCTGGTCGAGGGCTTTCCGGCCGACCAGATCCCGGCCCGCCACTTCGGCAAGGGCGTCTACTTCCGCCTGCAGGGCAGGGCGCCGTTCAGCCGCCTGATCTATCCGCCGCCGATCCACGGGGCGCTCGGCACCCATTACCGCAAGGACCTCGGCGGCCAGGCGGTGTTCGGCCCGGATCTCGAGTTCGTCCCGACTGAGGACTATTCGGTCGATCCGGCCAAGGCGTCCGTGTTCGCCGCCTATATCCGCAAGTTCTGGCCCGATGTGCCGGAGGATCACCTGTCCCCCGACTACGCCGGCCTGCGCCCCAAGATCCACGGCCCGGGCGAGCCCCAGCCCGACTTCCGCCTCGACGACGAGTCGGTGCACGGAATTCCCGGCCTGGTGGCCATGTTCGGCATCGAAAGCCCCGGGCTCACGAGCTCCCTGGCGATCGGGGAAGAGGTGGCGGCTATCCTCTCCGCGTAGCGGGGAGGGGGACCATCCGGAGGATGGTGGAGGGGCCGGCGCGATCGTCGGAGGTGCGTCCTTCGAGACGCGATCCTGAGGGATCGCTCCTCAGGATGACGAACAATTTTGCTCGTCATGGTGAGGAGCGAGCTTCAAGCGACCCCGGACTGGATCCGGGGCTCGAACCACGCAGCCCGGATCAGCCCTTCGGAACCAGCTTCAACACCCGTCCGTCGTCCGTCGCCACATAGACCGCCCCGTCCGGCCCCACGCGCACGTCGCGGAGGCGCTGGCCGAGGTCCTGCAGCAGCCATTCCTCGCCGACCACGCGGTCGCCGTCGAGCGTCAGCCGGACCAGCTTCTTGCTGCTCAGCCCGCCGATGAACAGGCTGCCCTTCCAGGCCGGGAACAGCGCCGCGTCATAGAAGGCCATGCCGGACGGCGCGATCACCGGATCCCAGTAGTAGACCGGCTGTTCGGTCCCGGCCCTGGCCGTGATCCCTTCGCCGATCGGGCGGCCCGAGTATTCCACGCCATAGGTGACGGTCGGCCAGCCGTAGTCCTTGCCGGCCAGCGGGATGTTCAGCTCGTCGCCGCCCCGCGTGCCGTGTTCGACGGTCCACAGCTGGCCGGTCCAGGGATTGAAGGCGGCGGACTGCAGGTTGCGATGGCCGGTCGACCAGATGCTCTTGATCGCCTCGCTGACCGCGGCGAACGGGTTGTCCTTCGGGATCGCGCCGTCGGGATAGATCCGGATGACCTTGCCGAACGACGACTTCAGGTCCTGCGCCTGAACGCGACCCGGCAGGATCGAGCGCTCGCCGGTGGTGATGAACAGGAAGCCGTCCGGCGAGAAGGCCAGCCGGCTGCCGTAGTGCTGGACCGAGTCCAGCGTCGGCAGCATGCGCCAGATCACCTGCACGGCCTCGACCCGCGCCGTGGTGCCATCCAGCACCAGCCGGCCGCGCGCGGCGGCCGTGCCGTTGCCGCCCTCGCGTGGCTCGGCATAGGTCCAGTAGATCAGGCCGTCCTTGGCGAAGGTCGGCGACAGGGCGACGTCGAGCAGGCCGCCCTGGCCGCGCGCATCGACCTTCGGCAGGCCCGCGACGGGCATCGACAGCGTTCCGTCCTTCGCCACGATCCGCAGAGTCCCGGAGCGTTCCGTGACCAGCATCCGCCCATCCGGCAGCCAGGCCATGGCCCACGGCTTGTCGAGCCCGGTCGCGACGGTCTGAACCTCGAAAGCGACGCCCCGCGTGGCCAGCGGCGCGCGCGTCTGCCCGGCGAAGGCCGGCGTCTGGCCGTCGCCGTTGGCCGGGCGGGTCTCCAGCGGCTGGCCGGGCGCGGCCCCCGTCCCGGTAGTCTGGGCGCCCGACGGCTGCCCTCCGCAGGCGGCGAGCAGCAGGGCGGCGAGGGCGAGCGGGGCGGGGCGCATGGCGAATCTCCTAGGCGTCACCGAGCAAGGCGGCGAGGGCGGCGGGCGGTTCCGCGCCCTCGAGGTGGATCAATGACCATAGGGCGAAGAACATCAACGGCCAGCGATTGTGGGCCTGTTTTTCGTCGCTGAAGACCGCGCGGACGGCCTCGACGTCACAGACCTCGGCCACGGCCTTCACCCCGGCGATGCGCGGGCCCAGGTCGCCGGCGCGCGGCGCGATCCAGCTGGCCACCGGCACGGTGAACCCCTTCTTCTTCGCCCACGGCTCGGCCGCCGGGCAGTGCCGCTGCAGCCATTTGCGCAGGATGTACTTTCCGTACTTCCCCCGCACCTTCATCCGGTCCGGCAGGTTGAACGCGAACGCCGCGACTTCCTTGTCCAGGAACGGCGTGCGGCCTTCGAGGCCGTGAGCCATCAGCATCCGGTCGAGCTTCAGCAGCAGGTCGTTGGGCAGCCAGGTGACAATGTCGGCGTACTGGGCCTGCTGGAGAGGGGTGAGGCCTGCAGAGGGCGTTGTGGCTTCGCGCCAGCGAGTGAGGGTGCCCTTGCCGCCGTCCTTCAGGAAGGCCGCGTCGATCTGCGGCTCCGCAGGCCGCCCGCCAAGCCAGGTCGGACGCATGGCCCGGCGGTATCGGCCATAGCCGCCGAACAGCTCATCGCCGCCTTCGCCGGTAAGGATGACCGTCAGAGTGCCCTTGGCGGCCTCGGCGAGCTTGTAGGTGGGAAGAGTCGCATAGTCGGCCGTCGGGTCATCGAGCGCCCAGGCCACCTGTGGCGCGATCCGCCAGAAATCGGCCTCGGTGAACGTCGTCTCGCGCCAGTCGAGGTTCAGGGCCTTCGCCACCCGTTCCGCCTGAGCCCGCTCATCGCGGGCCTCCGGGGCGTCAAACCCGCAGGTGTAGGCGGTGACGGGCCGCGCGTTCAGGCGGGACATCAGGGTGGCGATGGAGGCGCTGTCCACGCCGCCTGACAGGAACAGGCCGTAGGGAACGTCCGACCGCTGGTGGACCTTCACGCTGTCTTCCAGCACCCCGTCGAGCGCGGACAACAGCTCTTCTTCACCGCTAATCCCGGCGAAGGCCGGGACCCAGGTTTTCTTCTCTATGCCGGAACCGAGGCGACCTCCCTCAAAAACGCCTGGGTCCCGGCCTTCGCCGGGATTAGCGGAGGGGAGGGAGACCTCCAGAACCTGTCCCGGGGTCAGACGGCTTGCCCCAATGCCCTGTGTCGAGCCGCCGTCATCCAGGATGTAGTTGAGCGCCAGAAGTTCGCCGCTCGGGAACTTTGGCGACTGCTTTTCGGGGGCGAAGGCGCGCGGCTCGGAGGCAAAGGCCACGGCCCGTCCGTCGTCCAGATAGTAAAGCGGCTTGATCCCGAACCCGTCCCGCACGAGCCACGTCCGCCCGTCGAACCCGATGAAGCAGAACGCGTACATCCCGCGCAGTCGCTCGAAGGCCTTCTCGCCCTCCTGCGCATACATATGCAGCAGCGGCTCGAAGTCCGAGCCCGTCGCCAGCCTGTCCTTCAGCTGGAATTCCTCGGCCAGCTCCAGGTAGTTGTAGATCTCGCCGTTGCCGATGACCGTCGAGCCGGCGGCGTGCAAAGGCTGCCAGCCGCCTTCCAGGTCGATGATCGACAGCCGCGCGTGGGCGACGCACCAGCCGGGGCCGCTCTCCACCCGGATGCCGTTGGGGCCGCGATGGGCGATGCGTTCGATCATCGCCCGCACGTCGCGCTCGGCCTGCGCCGGGTCGGTGACGCCCAGGATGCCGGCGATGCCGCACATCAGCCTTCACCCAGGCGGGAGAACAGGCTGCGCCACTCCTCGACCACGGCAGCCTCCGAGAACTCCGCCTCGACCCGCGCATGGCCGTTCTGGATCAGCCGGATGCCGAGCATCGGATCGGCCAGCAGCGCCCGCGTCCGCTCTGCCAGGGCGTCGGCGTCGTCGACCGGCACGAGGAACCCGTCCTGCCCGTCGCGGATCAGCGCGCCCGGCCCCTGGCTGTTGGCCGCCACGACCGGCAGGCCGTTGGCCCAGGCCTGGATGACCACATTGCCGAGCGGCTCGAACCGCGAGGGGAACAGGCAGACGTCCGCCGCGCGATAGAGGGCCGAGGCGTCCTGCCGCCAGCCGAGGAACCGCACGCGGTCCGCGACGCCCAGCGCCCCGGCCATGGCCTTCAGCTTGTCCTCCAGCGGGCCGGCGCCGGCGATCCAGAGATACGCCTCCGGGATCTGCGTCAGGGCCTTGAGGCTCACGTCATGCGCCTTGGCATCGTGCAGCCGGCCCATCCCGAGCAGCAGCGGGACGCCCTCGGGCGTGTCCAGACTGGCGCGGCTGACCGGGGCGGTCTCGTCGGGCCCGCCGGCGAAGTTGGGGATGCAGCTGACCTGCGTCGCCGGCCAGCCCTGGGCGATCACCCAGTCGACGATGTCGCGCGTGTTGCCGACCAGATGGTCGAAGCCGCGATAGTATTTCAGGCTGTAGTAGCCGCCCAGCCGGCCGACCCGCTTCCACGGTCCGGCGGGCGTGTGCCGACCGGCGCGGTTCATCCAGGCGACGATGACCTTCGCGTCCATCCGGCGGCCCCAGGTGGCGATCCGCGGGCGGGTGAGCAGGTCCAGCGGGCCGCCAAAGCCAAAGGTCTGGGAGACGACGCCGGCCTCCGCCAGGGCGGTCGTCCGGGCGGCGTGAGCGCGGATCGCGCATGCCTCCGCCACCCCCGCGCGATGCAGGGCCGTGACGAGGTCTACGAAGTAGGTCTCGGCGCCGCCGTCGCCCCCGGACCCGAGCAGATGAAGCACGCTCATGTGGTCTGGAACCTAACTGCTGGGCGGCGCTTTCCCAAGCCGCATGACGCGCTCTTGAAGCGGAACCGATGCACCCGTATAAGGCCGCCTCTCGCGCTCGCGGATTGATTTGCCGTCGCGTGTGGCTGGGTAGCTCAGATGGTTAGAGCGGTGGATTCATAACCCACAGGTCGGCGGTTCGATCCCGCCCCCAGCTACCACTTTTCTCTTTCAGATTATGGACTTACGCGGCAGCCGACTGGTCTTCCGCCGCGTCGAGCGCCGCCTGCAGCGCGACCAGCATCCGCTCGGCCTTGATCGGCTTTTCGACCACGTCGTTCATGCCGGCTTCCAGATAGCCGCGCACGTCGTCGGGATCGGCGTTGGCGGTCAGGGCGATGATCGGGGTGCGGCTGACCGCGCCGGGCAGGGCGCGGATGGCGCGCGTGGCGGCCACCCCGTCCATGCGCGGCATCTTGATGTCCATCAGGATCAGGTCGAAGCGACGGGCCTGGACAGCGTCCAGCGCCTCGACGCCGTCGACGGCCTGCTCCGACGTGCAGTCGAACATCTCGCACAGCGCTTCGGCGACCATCCGGTTGGTGGCGTTGTCGTCGACGATCAGGATGTGCGCGGCGTGCGCGCGTCCCTCGGTCGCGGAACCGGCTTCGGCCGCGGCGCTCTGCGACTGGCTGGCGATGACCTCGAACACGATGGTCAGGCCGGCGCCGGTGTTTGACTCGGCGCGGATCACGCCGCCGGCGGCGCTGGTAATCCGGCTGGCCAGCGCCATGCCGAGACTGACCGACAGTCCCTCACCCCGGGCCTCGCCGGTCTCGACGGGTTCAAATATGCGCGCGAGCCGTTCGGGGCTCGTCTCGCTGCCGGCGTCGCGGACGCGGCCCTCGAGGATCAGGCCGTCGGCGGTCGGACGCACCTTCAGGGTCGCCTCGATCGCGCCGCGGCGGGTCTCGCTGAGGGCCCGGAAGATCAGCGCGTCGAACACCTGCAGCAGCCGGGCCTCGTCGATGTCGGCGACGTCTTCGGGATCGCCGTCGAAGGCGGTCAGCAGCGTCAGGCCGCTGGCGGCCGCGCGCTGCTTCCAGCGGGCGTCCACCGTGTCCATCACGGTCTGCAACTGAACCGGATGCGGGTGGAAAGTCAGCACGCCGAGGTCGGCGTCATAGAGGTCGACCGCGCGCCGCATCAGCGACGTCAGGTCCTCGCTGGTCTCGGTGATCGCCCGCACGCAGGCGAGGGCGTCGGACGAGAGATTCTGGCGGGACAGGCGACCGGTGAAGTCCGCAACGCCGTCGAGATGACGCAGCACTTCGGCGCCGATCCGCTGAATCAGCACGGCGGCGGGATCCTGCGCGACGCGCGCGCGCGCGCGTTGCGCCGTCAGCAGGGTCTCGGGCGTGCCCACGCCCAGGTAGCGACCGTCCTCGACGATGATGAAACCGTGGTTCAGCGCTGCGGGGCGGGTGGCGCGCAGATGGTCGCGAAAGCTCCACGGTGTCATCCATGCCTGGGCGATCGCCGGGTTGCGGTCCATGATCGCGGACAAGGGGCGGGCCGGGTCGGTCTGGGACAGCACGACCTCACGGGACACCAGACCCACGGGCTCTCCACCGTCGACCACGGCCAGCACGAGGGCGTCGGGTTCGGCTGTGAAACGGGCCGCCGCCTGCGCACAGGTCGCGTCCGCCAGGACCGGCGCGCGGCGATCAACGAAACTGAAAAAGGTGTCCATAGGCCGTACGCGAGGGTCAGATTGATCTTCACCATGACGCATTGCGCTTGAAGAGAGGTTAAGCGCGCTCCGGGCAAAGAAAAACGGCGGGGACCAGGGTCCCCGCCGTTCCGCTCTTCAGAGGCCTTTCGGCTTAGAAGGACTTGGTGACCGCCACACCGTAGGTGCGGGGCTCAAGGTAGAAGCCGTTCCGGAACAGACCCGACGAGTCGTCCGTCAGGTAGGTGTCGGTCAGCGGCGCGTCGTCCATCAGGTTCTTGCCGTAGAGTTCAACCGACCAGCCGGCTTCGTAGTTCGCCAGGGTGAAGGTCGCGTTGAAGTTCTCCCAGCCTTCCAGAGCGTCCGGCGCGGAGTTGTACATCCGCGAGTACGAGTCCGTCTGACGGTAGTAGTCGCCGCGGATCGTGCCTTCCCAGCCCGCGCCGAACTCCCAGTTGTACTGGGCGCCCAGCGAGAAGGTGTAGTGCGGCGCGTTGGGCAGTTCCTTGCCCGTCAGGTCGACCCCCACACCATCGCTGATCAGACCGCCGAACGCGTTGGTCCCGACGGCGACCGGGCCACCCGCGAAGAGCGGGGTGCCGGCCGTGGCCGTCGTGGCCGGCGTACAGACGCCGAGCAGGTTGAACACGCTCCCGGCAGTGTTGGAGACCGACAGGGCGAACGCAGCGTGCGCCGTGGTGACGACGCAGTTCGCAGCGCCGCTCGACTTGACCAGCGTCAGCAGCGGGTTGCTCTGGGTGCGGTTGAACGTGTCGATCGACGTGCCACCGGTGATTTCGGTCTGCAGGTAGCCGATGTTCATGTTCAGTCGCAGGCCGTCCATCGGCGACCAGACGCTTTCGAACTCGAGGCCCTTGATCTCGGCGTCGATGTTCTCGTTGATCGACGTGCGGTTGACGATCTTCGACACCTGGTAGCCGATGTAGTCATATTTGAAGGCCGTGAAGTTCAGGACCATCGCGCCGCCCAGCAGGGTGTTCTTCGCGCCGATTTCCATCGAGTTGACGAATTCCGGATCGAAGGTTTCCGGCGGGCAGCCGACGACCGCCGAGCAGGGCGGGTTCATGCCGCCGGCCTTGTAGCCGCGCGAGTAGAAGCCGTAGATCAGGGTTTCGTCGGTGAAACCGGTTTCCGGCTTCCAGTCGAAGCCGAGACGGCCGGTCATTTCCTTGAAGTCAGCCGTCAGGTACGGCTTGGCGCCGACGCCCGAAGCCAGGGGGATGCCCGGGCCGCCCGGAACAAACAGGGCCACCGGACGGTTTTCCTGACGCTTCATGTCGTGGGTATAGCGCAGGCCGCCGGTGATCTTGAAGTTGTCGAACAGCTGCCAGTAGACCTCACCGAAGACCGCGCGGGACTTCAGGTGATAGGCGCCGGTGCTGTCATAGTAGTTGCGGCCCGAACGGTTCGGATTGGCGTTCGGGTCGATGTAGCAGGGGTTTTCCAGCGAGCAGCCCAGAACCGGAGCGAAGGCCTGCGGAATGGAGTTCTCGACCTGGGTGGCGGCGGTGAGGGTGTTGCCCATCACGTAGTAGTCGCCGTCCGACTTGTAGTCGATGTAGATGGCGCCGACGTTGAAGTTGAACGCACCGTCGAAGTTCGACTGCAGGCGCAGTTCCTGCGACCAGTTTTCGCTTTCACCGCCGGAGATGTCGAAGGTGGTGAAGCGGGTCTGCGTGCCCAGCTGCGGATCCACGACCCGGCCAACCAGTGCGGCGGTCGGGTTGAACAGGGACGCGTAGAGGGCGGGATAGGCCGGGTTGGCGCCGTAGAGGTTGATCGCAGCCGGGGTCGCGTTGAACTGCGAGGTCGGAACGATCCGGTTGTAGTCCTGACGGGTGAACAGGTTGTTCTTGCTGTAGCCGGTCAGGGCGGTCAGCTGCAGTTCGTCATTCAGGTCCCAGGAGATCTGGAACTGAACGATGTCGGTCTTGGCCTGGTAGATCGGGTCCGCGGCCGACTGGATGTTGCGGATGTCCGGGTCCTGCATCTGGCCCGCGAAGGCGTCACCGGTGGTGAAGCCGTACAGGGTGCCGAACAGGCCGCCGAGGGTGGCTTGCGAGTTCGGGGTGCCGAGGATGCCGGGCGCGGTCAGCGGAGCGGCCGCGCAGCCCTGGCTGAAGAAGCCGCGCTGGATCTGGGCGATCGGGCCGGCGCCGCCGGCGTTCAGCGACTGGGCGCCGACTGCCGTTGCCGGACCGGGGTCCTTCACGCAGAGCTGCTTGCCGATACGCGAACGGGCGTCGTCTTCCTCGAAGTGGTCCCACATCAGGAAGGTGCGGAACGTGTCGCTCGGGTTGAAGGCCAGGGTGGCGCGGACGTTCCACAGGTCGCGGTCGTCGGCGTCGTTGCCGGTCGTCAGGTTTTTGCCGTAGCCGTCGCGCTGCAGCATGTTGGCCGCGACGCGCAGGGCGAGGGTGTCGCCGAGCGGCACGTTGACCATGCCGCGAACCTTCTTGGTGCCGAAGTTGCCGGCTTCAAGGCGGACCATCGCGTCGAATTCGTCGGTCGGCTTGGCGGAGATCAGGTTGATCACGCCGCCGGTGGCGTTACGGCCGTACAGCGTGCCCTGCGGGCCGCGCAGCACTTCCACGCGCTCGACGTCGAAGAACTCCGACTCGAACAGGTTGTTGGCGGTCAGAGGGGCGTTGTTCAGGTGGATGCCGGTGCCGGCGTCGCCCGAACCGGCGACCAGCTTGGAGCCGACGCCCCGGATCTGGAAGTTGTAGCCGGTGAAGTTGCCCTTGGAGAAGTTGACGTTCGGCACGGCCAGAACCAGGTTCGGGCCGCCGTCGATCTTGGCCTTCTCGAGCGTTTCAGCGCTGAACGCCGACACGGCGATCGGCACGTCCTGGATGGCTTCTTCCCGCTTCTGGGCGGTCACGACGACTTCGCCGACCGTCGTGTCCTGGGCGAAAGCAGGTGCGGCGACGCCAAGCATGGCGGCAGCCGACACACTGGCGATGAGCATACTGCGCAGGCGCAGAGATTCGGACATTCGTAACCCTCCCCGGACGGCGCGACCCCATCTGGGAGGTTCGCGGCGTCGATGTTTCCTCGTGTATCGCGCGTTTGGTTACCGCCGGGGTCGCGCGACACATTCCCCCGCAGCTTCCTGAATTGCATACGGGCCAAGGGGTGGTGTCAACCGCAAGCGTCACGTTACCGCCGTCAAGTTGCCGCTTTTCACCTTGGTGTTGCCCCCCTGCTTCGCCTTGTGACGCATGGGAAACGACTTCTTCCCGCCCTGCGGGAGCAGGGCGCCGCCTGAACCGAGTCCGGACGTTTCGGGACTGGTCCGGATCGTGTAGGGATCAGGGCGCGCAAAGCGCATAACCCCAAGGCGTAACGTCCGCTCCATGATCCCCGGCTCACCGTCCTCTCAAGGCGCGCTCGTCCTCTTTTCGGGCGGGCAGGATTCCGCGACCTGCCTCGCCTGGGCGCTCGAACGCTACGCCCGGGTTGAGACCGTCGGCTTCGACTACGGCCAACGTCACATTATCGAGATGGACGCCCGCCAGAGGGTCCGGGCCGGCATCGCCGACCGGTTTCCGGCCCTCGCGGCGCGACTCGGCGAGGACCATGTGCTCGATCTGGCCAGCTTCGGGGCGGTCTCCGAGTCGGCGCTGACAGCGGATCGCGCCATCGAGATGACGGAACGGGGGTTGCCCTCGACCTTCGTGCCGGGACGCAATCTGGTGTTCCTCACCTACGCAGCGGCGCTCGCCGACCGGCGCGGCCTGACGGCCCTCGTTGGCGGCATGTGCGAGACCGACTATTCCGGCTACCCCGACTGTCGCCGCGATACGCTCGACGCTCTGCAGCAGGCGCTCAATCTCGGCATGGCGCGCGACTTCAGTATCGAGACGCCGCTGATGTGGCTGACCAAGGCGCAGACCTGGCAACTGGCGGCGCACCTGGGCGGCCCGGCTCTGGTCGACCTGATCGTCGAGGAGAGCCACACCTGCTATCGCGGCGAGCGCGGCGAACAGCATCCCTGGGGTCACGGCTGCGGAAACTGCCCGGCCTGCGACCTGCGCGCGGCGGGCTGGGACGGCTGGGTCGCGGCCGGTCGCCCGACGGGCGCGCCATGACCTACAGCGTCAAGGAGATCTTCCTCACCCTGCAGGGCGAGGGCGGCCAGGCCGGCCGCGCGGCGGTATTCTGCCGTTTCGCCGGCTGCAACCTGTGGAGCGGCCGCGAACAGGACCGCGACAAGGCGGTCTGCACCTTCTGCGACACCGACTTCGTCGGCGTGGACGGCGAGGGCGGCGGTAAGTTCCTCACGCCCGACGATCTGGCGGCCGCGGTCGACGCCGCCTGGACCGGCCCTGGGCAGAACAAGCTGGTGGTCTGTACGGGCGGCGAACCGCTGCTGCAGCTCGACCCGCCGCTGATCGAGGCGCTGCACCGGCGCGGCTTCATGATCGCGGTGGAGACCAACGGCACCATCGTCGCCCCGCCGGGCATCGACTGGATCTGCGTCAGCCCCAAGGCCGACGCGCCCGTGGTGCAGACCAGCGGCCAGGAGCTGAAGCTGGTCTACCCCCAGCGCGGCGTCGATCCGGCCCGCTTCGAGGGCATGGATTTCGAGCGGTTCTTCCTCCAGCCGATGGACTCCGCGACCCGCGAGGCGAACACCGCCGCAGCGGTCGCCTATTGCCTTTCCCACCCCCGTTGGCGTTTAAGCGTCCAGACACACAAGTATCTCGGCCTGCCCTGATGGATAGGAACCGCATTCCGCGGATCCGAAGCCTCCCAGGCCACCTCAAGAAGTCATGACCGACGCCATCTTCGAGATCACGAAGGCCGCCACCTTCGACGCCGCCCACTATATCGAGCAGGGCGAGCCGGACCATCGCTACCGCCGGCTGCACGGGCATTCGTTCCGCGTGGAGGCGAGCGTGCGCGGCGCGGCTGCGGCCGAAGGCTGGGTCGTGGACCTGGACCGCCTGGACACGGCGCTGAAGGCTGCGGCGAGCGAGCTCGACCACGGCCTGCTGAACGACAAGCCGGGGCTGGACGTCCCGACCCTCGAGCGGTTGTGCGTCTATTTCGTCGACCGCCTGCGCCCGGCGTTTCCGGGGCTGTCCCGCATCGTGGTGTCGCGACCGACGATCAACGAGAGCTGCTCCCTGGCCCTTTAGTCGCCGCGCGTTTTCTTCTTCTTTCCGTCCTTCTTGTCGCCGTCCGGGATGGCTGCGCCGACGACGGCGCCGCCGACCTTGGCGCTGCTGACGACAACCGCCGTGGTCGCCCCGACGACCGCGCCTGCTGTGGCGCCGACCACGGTGGCCACACAGCCCTGAAGGCCAAGGGCGGCCAGTGCGACGACGAGGGGCAGGATGCGGCGGGACATGACGGGCCTCAGGTGACCGGGCCTCGATAGCCGACAATCATCGCCGAAAGATGACCGGTCAGGCCGGCTCGGCGTCCTCGCGGGCGGGATCGGTGCTGCGTCGCCACGGTCCGGCGAAGTGGGGATCAGTCTTGCGGCGGCGCTCCGGTCCGAAGAAATCGCTCGTGCGGATGTACGGCCGGGGGTGCTCGACGATCTCGCCGATGCGCTCGATGACGCCGCGCGCGGTCACCGGCTTGGCGAGGAATTCGTTGACCCCCGCATCCCGCGCCTCGGCGACGCGCCGCGCCGTCGAATGGCCCGTGATCATGATCACGGGGGCCATCTGGTTGGGACTGTCCGGTGAATTCCGCAGCAGCTTGACGAAATCGATCCCGTCCAGCGGCTGCATCGCCAGGTCGGTCATCACGACGTCGACCTGGTGGGTGCGCATGATCTGCAGCGCCTCGGCGCCGTCGCCCGCCTCGAAGATGTGCTTTACGCCGATCGCACGCAGGATTTCGGTCAACAGCACCCGCATGTGGTGGTTGTCGTCGACCAGCAGAATCTTGATCAGGTTAAAGCGCACGGGCGGGTCGGATGCCTTCGGACGAGGCGGGAACAGGCCGCAGTATTGCGGCCTGCCCCTCGCACAGGACCGACTCCTAGGGTCGCACTTTGGACCCGGTCAAACGAAAAAGCTGAACCGGTTCAAACGGCTCGCCCGGAAAGGCCCGGATTTGGGCGTCTCAGTTGGAGTCAACGAGGACGAGTTCCGAATCTGCGGACGCCCGGATCGCCAGCAACGGCTCGTCGCGGATTGCAGCGCCGTCACGCGCATTCAGGGTGACGCCGTTTACCTCCACCTGACCGGTTGCGGCGACCAGGTAGCCGTGCCGGCCCGCGCCCAGTTCGTAGGTCGTCGACTCGCCGGCCTTCAGGGTGGCGCCCAGCACCCGCGCGTCGGTGCGGATGGGCAGGGCGCCCTCGTCGCCGAAGCCGCTGGCCAGGGCGACGAACTTTCCGGACCGGTCGCCCTTGGGGAACGGCTTGGCCCCCCAGGACGGCGCGCCACCGCGCTCCCTCGGCTCGATCCACAGCTGGAACAGCGTCGTGGTCTCGTCCTCGAGATTGTACTCGGCGTGGCGGATGCCGGCGCCGGCGCTCATCACCTGCACGTCGCCCGCGCCGGTGCGGCCCTTGTTGCCGAGGCTGTCCTGGTGGGTGATCGCGCCGGTGCGGACATAGGTGATGATTTCCATGTCGTTGTGCGGATGCGGCGGAAAGCCGGATTTCGGCGCGATCTCGTCGTCGTTCCAGACCCGCAGCGCGCCCCAGCCCATGCGGGCGGGATCGTACCAGTTGGAAAAGCTGAAATGGTGGCGCGCGTTCAGCCAGCCGTGGTTGGCATGGCCGAGCTGCTCGAACGGTCTGCGGTCAATCATGGGGTATCTCCCTTTCGACTGGAGAGATAGGGAGGGGATGGATTAATTGCAACTGTTCTGGTGCCAGAACAGCAAGGGGTCGGCGAAGGGGGTCATGTGCTTCAGGGTGTGTCCCCGGCAGTGTCCAGTCGAGGCGGGCTTCGGGCTACAGGGCCCGCATCCGGTTGCCCCGTGCGTTGTGTTCGACCTCGGCAAGACCGAGCCGCTCCAGCAGGGGCGGAACGTACATGCCAAATCGGCCGCGCAGGCCCTTTTTCAGACCGTACCAGCCGCCGACCGGATTGTCCGGCGAGCGCCCCCAGGCCTCGACCGTTCCGGGCTTCGCATCCTTCTGCTCGTCCGCCGAACCCAGTTCGATCCAGTCGCCGTGCGCCTTGAGCATGGCATGCAGGTCATCCAGGCATCGCGCGTCATAGACAAGGACGGTCTTCCCGACGGTGCAAACCAGAACGTCGCGGCCGTCGCGCTGGTCGCGGTGCATCGTGAAGTCCGAGGTCAGCGGCGGCGTCTGCAGCCGCCAAGGATCGCCGGGCGCGCCCGAGCCGAGTGCTTCAGCCATCCCTCACCCCTCCCGTCCTGGTTCAGACATGAATTTGCCCTGGCCCAGCTTCGTTCGGCAGCCGATCGACTGCAATGGGAGAAAGGGAAGGCAGCGGTTCACGCTCCTTTTCCCGGATGTGGAGGGGGCCGGTCCCCCTTTTTCTCCCCGCTCATCCTCGCGGAAGCGAGGACCCAGGTTTACGGCCGGTGCACTCACTTCGAGGGATGTCAGGCTCCCTGACGGGACAGAGTCTCGGGATTGCGTTTCATACGAACCCTTTCAATTCCCGCGACCACGCCTTCCGCCGCGAGCATCGCGAAGGCCTGGCGCCGGGCCTGGAAGATCGAGCTGATCGATACGACCAATCCAGGATGCCGGGACCCGAACCCGGACATCTGCTGAGCGCCAGACATCCCCTGCCGTGAATGCACCGGCCGTAAACCTGGATCCTCGCTTCCGCGAGGATGAGCGGGAAAAGGGGGATCGAGGTTACCAGCCCGTCAGCAGCTCGCGCGAGGGGTTCAGGTCGGCAACGGGTGGGTGGCGGACTTACTTGAACCGTTTGAGAGATGAGTATTCCGCCGCCTTCGAAATGAGAAATGAAGCGCCTAGGATCGACAGGGAAACCAACGCGAACCGCTCAAAGCCTGATATATGCAGCTTAAGTTTTTCGTTCACGCGTAAGGCAAAGACGACGTAGCCAGCCCACAGCGCAATCGTCAGGGCGGCATTTCCGTATACCAAAGCTACCTTCACGACCGCCCCTCATCCCTTGGCGCACTTGCTTCTTCAGCTTTCCCTAATCTCCGCAATGGGCCGAAGACAACCTGGCGCCTGAAGGCCAGCCTACCCCCGCCCGTCGCCGCCCGTCGCAAACGCCCCGCCGCCGGTCTGGCCGCGATGCCGCAGGAAGGCATCGGCCAGTACGCAGGCCATCATCGCCTCGACCACCGGCACGGCGCGGATGCCGACGCAGGGGTCATGCCGCCCCTTGGTGCGCAGTTCGATCTCCGCGCCGGCCTCGTTGACCGTCTCGCGCGGCGTCAGGATCGAGGAGGTCGGCTTGAAGGCCACGCGGACGACAACCGGCTGGCCTGACGAGATGCCGCCCAGCACCCCGCCGGCCTTGTTCGACCCGAAGATGATGCCGTCGTTGCCCATGCGCATCTGGTCGGCGTTCTCCTCGCCGGTCAGCGCCGCTGATGCGAAGCCGGCGCCGATCTCGACGCCCTTGGCGGCGTTGATCGACATCATCGCGGCGGCCAGTTCGGCGTCGAGCTTGCCATAGAGCGGCGCGCCCCAGCCGGCCGGCACGCCGGTAGCCTCGACCTCGACAATGGCGCCGGTCGACGACCCGGCCTTGCGGATCTTTTCCAGGTGCTCTTCCCAGACCGGAACCGTGGCCGCGTCGGGGCACCAGAAGGCGTTCTCGCGCGTCTGGTCCCAGTCCCAGCGGTCGCGGTCCACCGTGTGCGGGCCGATCTGCACCAGGGCGCCGCGGATGGTGACGCCCCCAAGCACCTTGCGCGCGACCGCGCCGGCGGCGACACGGGCGGCGGTCTCGCGGGCCGACGACCGGCCCCCGCCGCGATAGTCCCTCACGCCGTACTTGGCGAAATAGGGCCAGTCGGCGTGACCCGGCCGGAAGGCCTGGGCGATCTCGGAATAGTCCTTCGAGCGCTGGTCGGTGTTCTCGATCATCAGGCTGATCGGCGTTCCGGTCGTGACAGGCCCGCCGGTGCGGTGGTCCTCGAACACGCCCGACAGGATGCGCACCGCGTCCGGCTCCTGACGCTGGGTCACGAACTTGCCCTGGCCCGGTTTGCGCTGGTCGAGCCAGACCTGGATGTCTTCGGGCGTCAGCGGGAGTCCCGGCGGGCAGCCGTCGACCACACAGCCGAGCGCCGGCCCGTGGCTCTCGCCCCAGGTGGTCACGCGGAAAAGATGGCCGAAGCTGTTGTGCGACATGGGGGCGCTTCTAGCGGAACCGGTTGCGGGTCACAAACGCAGGGCCGCCCATCACGCCGCCCAGGCGGCGGCGAACTGGCGCAGCAGGGTTCGCGCCGGGCTCTCGGCCCGCGCCGCGCCGGCGGCGAGCCGCACGAACAGGTCGCCCTGCCGGTGGCCTTCGCGCGGCGGCAGGCCTTCGCCCGGCAGGCGGACCAGCGCCCGGGCGGCGGCCTTGCGGCTGACCCAGACGGTGCGGGTCCCGCGCGGGGTGACGACCGCCAGCCGGCCGCCGTCGACCAGCACGGCCGGATCGACCTTCGTCGTGATCCACAGGTCGTCGCCCCGGACGATAGCCCCTTCGCCGCGCACCACGACTTCAAACAGATGGTCGCCGGCCCGCACCTTCTCACCAGGCCGAATGCCGGCGGGCAGGCTGATCTTCAGGCGTCGACCATCGCCGGCCTCGGCGACAGCGGATCCGCCGAACACCGCGGTCTGGGGCGTAATCTCGATCACCAGCCGGACCGGCGTGGCAGGGGTGGGCGGCGCCGGCAGGAAGGCCGCGGCCTCTGGGTCGCCGCCCTTCAGGAAGCGATAGGCCTCCATGATCTCGCGAAAGGCGGCCGGGTCGCCGCCGGGCCGGTCGGGATGGTTGCGCTTGGCGGCCTCGCGGAACGCGGCGCGCAGGGCGTGCTCGTCCGCCCCGGGTCCGACCCCCAGCCGTTCGCGCGCCCAACGCGCGGTCATCCTGCGCCCGTCCCCTGTCATGGCGGGCAAGGTGAACCGACACCGTCAATGGTCGGTTAAGCCTGAAACACGCTCGTCCCGCCTTCCCGGCGAAGGCCGGGATCCAGATTCAGCTCCGGTGGCGGGCAATCCGGCCTGAATGCGCGCCCTTTGAGCTGGACCCCGGCCTTCGCCGGGGAAACGGATGGGTGCAAACTGATCGATATCGTCGCCGCTTGATCCTTGCCGCGCTATATGACGCCGCATGACCGACAAGACCGACCTGATCCCGCCGTCCCCCGCCGAGGCTGACTACGTCAAACAGGTGACCGAGGCCGAGCCTCTGCCCCTGCTGCCGGAGGGCGACCCGATCGCCCTGTTCGAGACCTGGCTCACGGCGGCGCACAAGTCGGAGCCGAACGACGGCAAC